>NZ_NOXS01000035.1:0-300000 GCF_002251735.1 Elstera cyanobacteriorum
CGGTAATCCGGTTCCTCCGGTAATCCGGTTCCTCCGGTAATCCGGTTGTTCTTATAACCGGTTTCATGGTAATACTCTTGTTATCGCGACTGACTTTTTTAGGAGTGAAAAATGCCTGTCGTAGTTGTCGCCTCACCGAAAGGAGGCGCGGGAAAATCGACAACCTCAGTCATATTGGGTACTGAGTTAGCGTTAGCTGGTGCAACCGTCCAAATGCTAGATTGCGATCCGAACGGGTCGCTAAGTCTTTGGGCATCAAAGCAGAAATTACCAGAGCGTGTTGCGCTAATAACCGACGTCACCGAAAGCAGTGTGGTTCGAACTATCAAAACCTTAGACCAGGATGGGCACGTCGTTATCGTAGATCTGGAGGGTGTTGCATCCCGCCTAGTATCGCGAGCGATCTCCCAGGCAGATCTCGTGATCACGCCCATGCGCGCTACGATCTTAGACGCCACAATCGGCGCGCGCGCAATTCAGCTAATAGCTGAAGAAGAAGAGGCCTTGGCAAGAAAGATTCGTCACGCTGTTGTCTTCACGGCTACTAAGCATGTTAAGTCATTGCAACATCGTGGGATTGAAAATTCTCTTCGCGAACAGGGGGTGGATATTATAAAACCAGACCTAATGGAGCGATCCGCATATTCGGCTCTATTTGAGTTTGGAGGCGATCTTACATCACTCCCGCCTCAGGGAAACATGGAAGCAGCCCGCGCGAATGCTTCTGATTTTGCACACGAAGTTTATAAGCGTCTCATAGCGGAGTAAAAACATGAGCACCGAGCGATTCTCTGTCGACATTTCAAAGTTGGGCCGCAAGACGGTTACGGAGCCTCAAGGCGCATCTGCTGAACCGAACGAAAAGATAGATAGACTGGCAGATGAACTTGGTTTTGGTTCTCGAGAACCGTCTCGAGGCGGGCGGCGTCCTAGCCCGAGAACCGGTCAAATTCATGCTAAAGTTCTCCCCAATGTTGCCAAGGAAATCGCGGAAATGGCCCTTGCTCGTGGAGTTCAGCAAGGTGTAATCATCGAAGAAGCGTGGGAAATATTCAAACGCTCAATGAAATAGCCACTGCCAAGCGTAGGCATTTTAAAACAAAGAGTGCTGAGTAAGAATGCCGTCAGCGCTCTTTTTATGTAAATAGATGGCTTCAGTGGGACCGGTGCCTACCTTGCACCATTTCAATCCCCCTTCATTGAAGGGCAACACGCGGGGCATAGCCTTGGGATGCTCATCAACCACCGGCGGCTCAGCCGCCGTGGTGACGATAACGAAGCGGGGGAGGGGCTCATCCGGGAGGTGGGTATAGAGCCCAGCGAACGCAAATACCCCTCCGTCTTCCTTCTCAAACCACCAGGGTTGTTTCGCGGCGTCCCATTCGCAGAACCCGGTCGTCGGTATCAGCGCCCGCTGCCCGAGATGCGGCCGCCAGAACCGGCTGTCGAGATTGCGAGCGTTGATGATCGGCGTCTTGCTGCCGGACGAGGGCAGGGGCGGGAAGCCCCAGCGGCCCTGAAAGACATGCAGCCCATCATCCCGGGCAACAACGATCGGCGCGATATTGGTCGGCCGGATTTTCGGAAGGTCGACAGTGTCCGGTCCGTGCCAGCCCACAATCGGCCCAACAGCTTCGGGCAGCAGGTGGCGCAGGTTCGCCGAGAGTTTATACAGCGAACACATCGGCCTAGCCTCCCTCGCGCGGTCCCAATCGGTCTTCTCTACCATTGGCCTATAGGTAGTTCCACATAAGCTCCGCCGTAGCCGGATCAAACTGATCGGTTACGGCCTGCGGCCAACCCTGCTATGTCCACCAGCCGCGCGGTTTCGTCGGCTCACTGACGGTGAGGGGCAGGAGATAGCCGCTGGCGAAGCGCTAGTCCTGTTGATTCCGGGGCAGCACGCAGCCACAGGCCGGGAAATGCGCACCAATGCCCAGATGATCGCGGGTCACGTGAGCCGGGCAGGGGAGGGGCTTTATCGCCCGGGTGAGTTCGTCGATGCTGTTCGGGTCCAAGGCCGTCGGTTCGATCGGCGACACGCTCCACAGATGCCGCCGGTTGAAGCGGGCCGCTTCCAGCCAAACACCGCCGGTGGGATAGGGAGCAGACGTGTTGCAACTCGGGCAGGCCTGCGTCTCGACCCACAGCCCGCAAAGCGAGGCGCAGATCCCCGGTCAGCGCAATCGCCCAGCAGCGGCGCCTGATGCCCCGGGACGGTGACCCGCCCATCGGAGAGCGCAAAGCAGGGCAGGGCGTGATTATCTATAAGGGCAGGCGGGGTAATTCCCCCATTAAAACGGGGTATTACCCGTGATATAATAGATGTGCAAGGTTCACTTTGAACCGCCTAAAGCTATAAGGACTAGGGGATGGTTCCGTTTTCGCGCGAAGAAGTCGAGGCTGCGATGGATGAATACGACAAGCCCCGCCAGCCGGACTCCATTTTCCATGCATTTGGCGAGCCGCTTCACTTCTGGGTCCGTTCGACACGTGACCGGCTCAACCGGGTTTACCCGTCCAAGCCGATTGTTGGGTTCCTGCGCAAAAAGAGAACGCTTAATGGGGGGTGGGGTAGTAGGACCAGTGCTGCAGCCCAACTCCACAATGCCGGCTATATCATCGTCGATAGCAATGATGGGCCGACCCCGCCGGAAGAGCAGTACCCGCACCTGATCGGCGACGCTGACCGCATCCGGCTATGCGCACGCAACTATTATGTCGAACCCGCCCGTGAGAAGGGCGCCAGCGAGGTTGTGATCCGCGCCGAGGATCTCGGCCGCGACATGGGGCTGTCCGGACAGGATAGAGCCATCTGTGACGCGCTCGGGAGCGAGGAATTCCAGCAACTCGCTCAAGTCCCACCGCCGACTAACACCTCGCCCAATAACAGTAGTTCCACTGTTTTCACGTATCAGCTCGCTTCGGCAAAAGGGCACCCGACCAACACGATTGTACCCGCCACAGCTATGCCCGCCGCCACCAATCTCATCCTTTACGGGCCGCCGGGGACTGGCAAGACCTATGCCACGACGTGGGAAGCAGTGCGGCTCTGTTTGGGCGATGAGGTGGCTGATCTACTTCGCGAAAACCGCGATGCCCTGATGAGGGAATATCGCCGTCTCGCCAGCGAAGGCCGGATCGAGTTCGTTACCTTCCATCAGTCCTTTTCTTACGAGGATTTCGTCGAGGGGCTGCGGCCAACGACCAGTTTGGAACAGGAAGGTGATGACGAGGTCGCCAGCACTTCGGGTGGCTTCAGTCTCAAGCCGCACGCGGGCGTGTTCAAGGTCGTCAGCGAGAGAGCGCGTCTCGATACCGGCGATGCGCCGGCGAAGCGGCTCGACCGCTCGCGCGCAATTTATAAGATCGCTCTCGGCAAGCGCGGTAGTCAGGAAGATCGGATCCGCGAAGGCCTCGATGGCGGGCTGATCCATCTAGGTTGGGGGGGTGACATTGACTGGTCCGACGAGCGCTTCGACGATTTCGAGGAAATTCGGAAGGTGTGGAACGACCAGAAGGATCCCGACGCATCCGGCAAGGACCCCAACATCGAGATGCTTTACGCTTTCCGGTCCGGCCTACAGGTAGGTGACTATGTTGTCATCCCTGATGGCCGCGACAGCTATCGCGCACTTGGCCGTGTGAGCGGCGAGTATTATTTCGATGCTGATGCAGCGGTCCACCCGCATCGGCGTCGAGTCGAATGGATATGGCGCGATGACAATGGTGCCGAGCGCGCGCCTTTCTACGCACGGAATTTTCGCCGCCAGGCGGCCTATAGGCTCGATCCAGACCGGATCGACTGGGATGCGCTTGAAGCCGTGGTAATCGACCCCAATGCCGAGCGCCCAGTAGCGGGAGCGCGACCGCATGTCCTGATCATCGACGAGATCAACAGAGCCAATATATCCAAGGTCTTCGGCGAGCTGATCACGTTGCTCGAAGTCGACAAGCGGCTCGGCTGCGAAAACGAGGTTAGGGTTCGGCTGCCCTATTCCGGTACCAGCTTCGGTGTGCCGGCCAATCTGCACATTATCGGCACAATGAATACGGCGGATCGCTCGATTGCGCTGCTCGATACCGCCTTGCGCCGCCGCTTCACTTTCTGCGAGCTGATGCCGGACGTGGAGAAACTGCGCCGGGCGCTAGCCGCAAGGCAGCTTGACGCCGAAAATCTCGAGGGGATCAATCTGTGCAAGCTGCTGCACACGCTCAACGAGCGGATCGAATTTCTGTTCGATCGTGAACACCAGATCGGCCACGCTTTTTTCACCGGCTGCCGCAACCGGGCTGATGTTGAGGACGTAATGCGCCACAAGATAATCCCGCTTCTGGCGGAGTATTTCTATGAGGATTGGTCGAAAGTCGCTGCTGTACTCGGCGATAACGATAGTACCAACGGTGCCAACGGTGCCCATTTCCTCGAAGCAAAAAGGCTAAAGGCACCGGCCGGCTTCGTCGACGAGGAACTGGGCGGGGACAAGTGGCGCTGGAGTGTTAAGGCCAGTTTCGACTTCTCGGATTTCGCCGCCTGATGCCCGCCTATACAGTTCGAGAATGGGACAAGCTCGCTTACGGCGACGGCGAGGGGCAGATCCCGGTCCACCATGCCGACCGGCTGGCGGGTCTAGCGGCGCGTTCGGTCTTTGCTGGCCGCGGCGGGAGCGGGGTGCTCGAACATGGTCGGCAGGCCCTACGCGCTCGTGGTGTGGTCGGGGTTCTTGCCGCAGGCGATGCAAACCTGGAGATACTGCCAAAGATCGTAAGCGCTCATTTCCTAGCACATTGACGCGGCCCCTTTGAGCAGGGNATATTGAAAAATCTTTACCAGCACTCAATTCACGCATGACTCCGTTAAAACTATCAGAAAGCAATTCATCATCCCTACTAATTATAGATAATTGCAATGAATCGTAATTTGAAATCGTTTTCCCCCGTATTTCGTTCTGATAATCAAGTATATTTTCAATAACTTCTCTTTCTATTATTTCTTTAGAAAAATAATTTTTCTCAATTAATTTTAAAAACAAAACCTCATTTTCTTTATTTAGCTCCAGAAAATTAATAAAATTAGATTCATTTTGATGATTCATATTCTCACCGGAAATTTTTGATCTTCTATACGCCTCTAATTCAGAAAAATTTATCTTTTCGTGCTTTATATAAATAAAAAGAAAAGAAAATAACGTCACAAAACCCCTGATTCTGTCGCCTTCAATAAGTTTACTTCTAATTATATCTTTATATTTATTGATTATCATTAGAAGTGAATTTATAATTCTGAAATTGCTTATTGAATTAAAATCAAAATCAATTACACGGTCAATTCCCTCAAATACTATTGACCAAAAATCAATATCCACCCCAGAGAAAGCACTGTTACTTCTGATGCTTTGTAAAAAATCTCGAATTGGCGCTTCAAATAGAACTTGCATCCATACTATTTTATCAAAATATTCATTAAACACACTTTTCCCTTCATCATCAAACTTACTTCCATTTGAGACAATTACAACTTTACACCCAGCCTCACCTGAAAGCTTATTTACAAAACCAAACAATCCCGCAAAATCACCAGAATACCTTTCTAAATCATCAAGAACTATTATCTTTCTTTCAGAACCAAAATAGTCCCAAAAATTTAACGCTCCTACGTCTAGTGAAAGAGAAATATCTTCTCTAGAATCAGAATTCATGTCAAAACCTGTTTTTGCCTTAATTGCTGATTTTGTGGCGCCCAAAAAATCCCTAAAAATTCTATTCCTCAAAATAGGGCTAAGGGAATAAAACATTTCCCTACGGACTTGAGAAATCGATGCGCAACCAAATAAACTTAAATATATATATTTCTTACCCTTCAGTACATTTTTAATAAAATGGGTCTTTCCACTTCCCCATGGTCCGTCAATAACGAATGACAAACCTAGAGAAGGAGCCTCTTCAATGTAATAATTAATATTTTCCACAATAGAATTACTATCCATCACAAATCCCCAAATTTTATACTACTCCCAGTAAGAAATAAGACATTTCTGGATTCTCTGCAACTTTAAAAAGAAATAAGATGCCAAGAAAGCAATAACGTAGTTCAGCTGCCTCAGCAATTTCTGGTAGCTCTAAGTGACATCTTTACTGGATTGTGTCATCTTGGGAGGCCTTAATCATAGCTCCCCCGGCGGCGTGGAGGGCTTCCAAGGCGGCCTTGATGAACAAGGCGGCCCGGTCTTTCGTCGTTTGTTTCTTAGGCTCGCGCATCCGTCGGTCGCTAATCTGTTAACAACCGACAGACTAACACGCGCATTAACCTTTGTCCTGCCCGCTGTGCGGGAGGGACTTACTTCGGCGCCCAATCCTTCGTTACATACTGCCCAATAATCCCGTCAATCGTGCCGTCGCTGCGCATTGCGGCCAGGGCGGTTTTAACCTTGGTCACGGTTTCCGCAGGAAGTTTATCGCGGGCGACGAAGAGGGCAAGCGGCGTGTCGGTGAGCTTCAGGCTATCGCCCAGCGTGTCCGACACGTCGAAAACCTTGGCGGAGAAACGCAGGCCCGGCGCGCTGCCAACGCCAACGTCGATGCGGCCCGCCTGCATTTTCTTGAGAAGCTGTTCGAAGTTCGGCTCTTCGGATTTCTTCAGGCTCGCGTCCTTATCGTAGTCGCTGCCGAAGTTAGTGCCTTTGACGAAGGCGGTATTGAGTGGCTTCAGATCGTCGTAGCTCTTCAGCGGTACGCCCTTGCGCGCCAGGGCGACGATGGGGATCGAAAAAACCTCGCCCACTTGGTCGGCGTCGATCTTGGTCAGCGCGCCGATCATGGCGAAATCGCCCTGCTTGGTGTTGATGCTGTCGATCATGCGGGCGACCGGCACGTCGCGCGCCGCAAGGTCAAGGCCCGCGCGCTTGCCAAGTTCCTGGGTGACCGTCACGAGGATGCCAACCGTTTTATCGCCCTGCTGAAAGGCCCAGGGGGCATTATTAGGCACAAACACGGTTTCGGCCCGGGCGGCAACGGTCGCGGCAACAAGCATCCCGGCGGCCAGCACGGCGGACATGGCAATACGCATCGTCATTCTCCCTTAACACGATCAACACAACTTTTATTATGCGCGTTCTACGATCAGTGTGGCGGGGAAAACACTAATAAAACTTCAAAACACCCGGTGATTTCAGAAACAAAATATTTGCATTCCTGATTAACCCGGCCCGCAATCTGCCCTAATCCACCGCGCGCAGGCTTTGCACGACCACGCCATACCAGCCTTGGCCCGGGTAGGTCTCATAGCCCGGGGTTAGGGCATAGCCGGTGACGGTTTGATCGGTTTGATAGTAACCCACCTGCTTATCGGTCGGCAGATGCACCTGTTCCTGCAAAACGCCGCGACCATCGGAAGCGGCGATGACGCGGTGATTTTCATCCACCAGCAGACAGCGCGTCATCTGCCAATCCTCCTCGGCAATGCGAATGCCTTTCACGACCGCCGCCGCCTGGGGCTGCCAATCGAAAAAGATGCCCAGCACGCCAATCGGCTCGCCATAGGCTTTGCCCCCGGCGCGCACCGCCGTCGCGAAGGTGGAAACCTGCTGATTGCCGAGCAGCGGTTCGACCTCGATATCGCAGGCGATATACTCCTCGCCGCTGCGGGTGCCGAGGGCGCGTTTGAACCAATCGGCCTTGGCAACGCTGGCGCCAACAACGTGCGAAAAGCGGTTGCTGCGCCCGGTGGCGATCACCTTACCGTCCAGCCCGACCACCCAAAGATCGAGATAAACCGTATAGCTGCCCAGGATAACCGCCAGCCGCTCGCAGGCCGTTGTCGCCATCGCCGCCGCATCGGGCAAGTCGCGGTGCGTCAGCGCGTCCAGCACGGCTTGATCGGTCGCCCACCAGCGCACATCGCAAGAGCGTTCGTAGAGATTACGGTCGATCAGTTCGATGACATTGGCGGCCAGATCGGCGAGGCGCTGGCCGCGCACCTGCCGCACCAGCTTTTCCCCCAAGATAGAGAGTTCGTCGATGGCGCCCGCCAGTTCGACGGTTAAATCTTCGGCAATATCGGTGATCCGGTCGGAAATCGCCTTGACCTCGCCCGCGACAACGCCGAACCCTTTCCCCGCGTCCCCCGCGCGGGCGGATTCGATGATGGCGTTCAGAGCCAAAATCCGCGTCTCCCGCGTGATCTGCTTGATCTGCGTGATCTTATGATCGGCGATAGAGCCAACTTTGCGGGATAGAGAGATGATCCGTTCAGGCTGTGTCACGGGGAAGCCCTGCGCTGGTGGAATGGGACATCTGCAGTAATCCCGCAGGCATAGCAAAGCCCGTACCAGCGCCGAAACAGCGGTTACCTCTTATACACACTGTA
Organism: Elstera cyanobacteriorum; assembly: GCF_002251735.1. NCBI lineage: Bacteria > Pseudomonadati > Pseudomonadota > Alphaproteobacteria > Rhodospirillales > Rhodospirillaceae > Elstera > Elstera cyanobacteriorum. The sequence continues at coordinate 8,366 of NZ_NOXS01000035.1, forward strand.
TATTTGACGAAAATCTAATCAATTTGAGCACAATAGAACCATACAGCCCGCTAAACAGGCAAATTCTCAGGAAACAGGCCTGCTCGGTGCGAAGAATTAGAGATAAAGTGGAATCTCTGTAGCCAAGGGCCTGGGAATATTCCCATTCAGGCTAAAAGCCTCGCAGCAGTCGGTCGAGATACTCGCGCTCCAGCGTCGGGCGGGTCGGGTCGGCGGCGCGGCGGCGCAGGTCGTCGAAGATGGTGCGCGCCCGCTCCACCGCGCTATCTTCCGGCACGCGCACCCGGTCATCGGCGCCAAGGCCGTTACCCTGCGGCTGATCGCCCCGGTCGCGGCCCAGGGGATCGCGTTGACCGGTGGTGGTCTGCTGGCCCGGACGCTGACCGCCGCGCGGCTGCCCGCGCCCTTGGCCCTGTCCCTCGCCCTGCCCCATCTGCTGACGCTGCTGATCGGCAAGCCCGCGCAAGGCATCCCGCAGTTGATCGAGCGCCTGTTGCTGCGGCCCCGCCGCCCCGCCGGGCTGGCCCTGCTGAAGCCGGGATTGCGCGTCGCGCATCGCCTGCTCGGCTTTCCCGAGGCCCTGCGGCATGCCGTCCATCGCCTCGCCCAACTGGCGCATGATCTCGCCCAAGCGGCGGCGCAGTGCTTCCTGCTCCCCCGCCAGATCACCCGGCTGCTCGCCTTGCTGCCCCGGCTGCCCCTGCTGGCCGCGTTGACGGTTCTGCTGCAAGCCCCGATCCATCAGGCTGCGCTGTTGGCGCGCCAGATCTTGCAGGTTCTGCATGGCCTGGCTCATCGGGTCGCCATCCATGTCGGACGGATCGCCATTCTCGTCGCCCTCCGCCAACTGCGGCTCGGCGTTTGCGAGTTGTTCCATCAGGTCGCGCAGTTGATCGAGCAGCGCCTGCGCCTGCTCGCGCTGGCCTTGGCGGGCGAGTTCGCGCGCCTTATCCATCATCTGCTGAATATCGCGGCTGGACACCATCCGCGCGTTGGGATCGACCGGGCGGCGCGGGCGGTCGTTACGCTGGGCGTTTTCAATCGCGCGACGGGTGAGCGCCTGCATATAGCGGTCGAGCGCCTGCTGCATAGCGTCGAGTCGCTGCTGCATTTCAGGATCGGTCAGATCCTGCTCCAGCCCATCGCGCACCGCCTGTTCGGCCTCGCGCAGGTCGCGCTCCAGCACGCCAAGGTCACCCTCTTCGAGCCGCAGGGCCAAATCCCAGAGGGTGCGCAGAACCTGGGGCAGCTCTTCTTGCTTTTCATCCAAGATCAGCCGGGCCCGCGTTGCCATCAGCCCCAGGAACACCAGGGTATCGTGACTGAAGGCCTGCGGGCGGGAGGCGAGCTTGCCAAGCGCGCGCGCGATCTCCGGCGCGCTGTCCGGCTCGTCCGCCAAGGCGCGGCGCAACTCGATAATATCCTTGGCGACCGGATGGGTGAAGGTGCGCGCGGGCAGGATCAGATGCTCGTCTTCCGACCGGCCTTCCTGCCCCCGCCCATCGCGGGCGATCAGGGTTATGATCACCGGTAGCCCCGCCCAAGGATGATCGGTTAGATCATTCGCCGCGACGCCGCCCGCCGTCTTGCGACCGGGGGCGGCAAGGGTAAGCGCGACCGGGTCGGATTTGCGCTCCGCCAACCGAATTTCGGCGCGAACGCTGTCGAGGCCATAATCATCTTCCGCCGCCCAGGGCAGACGCAGGGCTTGGCGCGGCGAGGCACCGGGGCGCTCGCGGAAAGCGGCTTTCGGCGGCGTATCGGGCAGCAGGCGCACCGGCCAGCGGCGGCCCGCCACGGTAAGATCGCCGGTCTGCACGGCATCGGGAACCGGCAGGCTGGTTTCGCCCTGCCACTGCCCTTCGGCCTGCTTGGTCAGCGCAAGACTAACGCCGCCCGGCGCGGTTAAGCTCGGGGCTTGGCGGGCGGGATAGCCGGAGAGTTGCACACTGATCTGGGTGCCGCCGGGCAAATCCATCCCGCCCCCGTCCGGTAAGCGGGTCAGCGCAACGGGGGGCAGATGGGTATAGGCGGGCGGAGTCGCCCAAACATCCAAGGACGGCGGTTGCGTGGGACCGCCCGACAGGGCGGGCAGGAAGGACGCCCGCAAGCGGTCTAGTCGATCCGGTCCCGCCGCGACGCTACCGACAATCAGCCCACAGACCACAAGCGCGCGCAGACCATAGGGATCGGCTTCCAGCGCCCCGCGCCCGGGAAACCCTGTCCGTAGGTTGGTCAAACCGGCGAGAACACGCGCCTTATGGATCTGCCAGAGCGAAAAGGCCACCGCATCGCCGCCCGCCGGTTCGTCTTGCACGGTGGAAAGCGGGCGATGATGCAGACCGGAGGCGGTTTCGATCCGCCGGTCGATGGCGCGGGCAGCGGGCCAATTAAAGCGCCGAATCGCGACAACAAGCGCGGCAGCGGCCCCAAGGCCGAACAAACCGAGCAGCCCCAAATGCAGCCAGCCGGGCAGCGCAAAGAAAACACCCGCCCAGGCAAAGGCGAGAAAGAGAGAAATCAGCCCAACGAGCGGCAGTGCCGCCGTCCACAGGCTTTCCCACGCCAGCACAAGCGCCGCCCGCCCCCGTGCCCAACGCAAGGAAGCGGGCGACGACATGATTACGATCCAAGGGGCGCGAAAGCCGGGGTCGGGCTTTCGTCGGCGAAGAGATCTTCCAAGGAACGGCGCGCTTTAATCACGGCGTAACGGTCCCCTTCCACCAGAACTTCCGCAGGCAAGGCCCGCGTATTATAGCTGGAGGCCATCGCGGCGCTATAAGCCCCCGCAGATAAGATAGCGATCAAATCGCCGTCCACCAAGGGGGGCATTGGGCGATCTTTGGCGAAAATGCAGGAACTTTCGCAAATCGGCCCAACAACATCGACCGGCGCCGGGGCGTCCGCCGTTTGGCGTACCGGAATAATATCGTGCCACGCCTCATACATCGCCGGACGGATCAAATCATTCATCCCGGCATCCAGAATATAGAACCGCCGATCCGACCCTTGCTTCACATATTCAACGCGACTGACCAAGGCCCCAGCATTGCCGACCAGATAGCGCCCGGGCTCGAACATCAGCGTTCCCGCGAAACCCGCCGTTACCCGCTTCACCATCGCCGCATAGGCGGGCAGATCGATCGGCGCTTCACCCCGGTAGGGAATGCCGACGCCGCCGCCGCAATCGATGCGGCTAACGGGATGCCCGGCGGCGATCAACTCTTGCGCCAGGGCAACCAGCCGGGTCAGCGCCGCTTCGAACGGTTCGACCGTCGTAATCTGGCTGCCGATATGCATGGCCACCGCCGCCGCGCGGATGCCGGGCAGCGTCGCGGCATGGGCATAAACCCCGGCGGCCTGATCGAGATCGATGCCGAACTTATTGCCCTTCTTGCCCGTGGTGATTTTGGCGTGGGTGCCGGCATCGACATCCGGGTTCACTCGGATGGCGATTTCCGCCAATTGGCCGCGCGCCGCCGCGATGGCGGAAATGCGCTCCAGCTCTGGCACGCTTTCGACGTTGAACTGAAGAATGCCAATCTCCAGCGCCGCCGCAATTTCTGTGGCGCTTTTGGCGACCCCGGCGAACACGATCTTGTTCGGCGCAATCCCGGCGGCGACAGCCCGCTTCACTTCGCCGATGGAAACGCAGTCGGCCCCCGCCCCCTCGCGGCCTAAAAGCCCCAGCACAGCAAGGTTAGAATTGGCTTTCACGGCATAGCAGACCAGCGCATCGCGGCCCGCGAACGCATTGGCAAACCCGCGATAGGTCTCGCGGATCAAGCCGCCGGAATAAACATAGGTCGGCGTGCCCACCGCATCGGCAATCGCGGTCAAGGGCACGGCATCGGCGTGCAGCACGCCGGACTGATAGGTAAAACCGCTCATTGGGTCGGGTACTTTCTGGGATATTGACTGTCTTGGCCCGAGGGGGGCAACGGGTCGGCCTTCTTGCCACAGGCACCAAGCGCCAAGGTTGCGGCAAGCACGGCCAGGGTTAGCGCGCGTTTCATAGGAAGCGCGCCTTTGCCGCCGCCACCGCTTGCGCCACCCGGTCGGGCGCCGTGCCGCCGAAGCTCTGGCGGGCACCTGCCGACCCTTCTACGGTCAGCACGCTATGAACATCCTGGCGAATGCCCTCGTGCAGCGTCTGGAAATCGCTGAGCGCGAGTTCATCGAGCCGCACGCCACGCGCTTCGGCCAAGGCCACCGCGCGCCCGGTGATGTGATGCGCCTCGCGGAATGGCACGCCCAACTGCATCACCAGATAATCGGCCAGATCGGTCGCAGTCAGGAAGCCGCCCAGCGTCGCCGCCTGCATCGCCTGCGGCTGCACCTGCATATCGCCGATCATGCCGGTCATCGCGGCCAGCGAGAGGGAGAGAGTTTCCACCGCCTCGAACACCGGCTCCTTATCGTCCTGCATGTCTTTCGAATAGGCCAGCGGCAGCCCCTTCATCACCATCATCAGCGCGGTGAAATTGCCCAAGGTACGGCCCACCTTGGCGCGCACCAGTTCCGCCGCATCGGGATTACGCTTCTGCGGCATGATGGAGGAGCCAGTGGAGAACGCATCCGACAGGCGCACGAAGCGGAAGCGGTCGGAACACCAGAGCACGATTTCTTCCGCCAGCCGCGACAAATGCATGCCGAGGATGGAGGCGGACGCCAGGAATTCCAGCGCGAAATCGCGGTCAGACACGGCGTCGAGCGAATTGGCCGTGGGCCGGTCGAAGCCCAAAAGCTGGCTCGTATACTCCCGGTCAATCGGGTACGGCGTCCCTGCCAGCGCGGCCGAGCCGAGCGGATTTTCATTCAGGCGCTTGCGACCATCGGCAAAGCGGCCCCGGTCGCGGCCCAGCATTTCCACATAGGCCAGCAGATGATGGCCCAGCGTTACCGGCTGGGCGGCTTGCAGATGGGTCATGCCGGGCAGGATCGTCGCCGAATGTTCTTCGGCCCGCGCGATCAGCGCCGCTTGCAGGGCCTTAATGTCGCCGTCGATCTGATCCACCGCATCGCGCAGCCACAGGCGGAAGTCGGTCGCCACCTGATCGTTGCGCGAGCGGGCGGTATGCAGCCGCCCGGCGGAGGGGCCGATAAGCTCCGCCAGCCGCGCTTCGACATTCATGTGAATATCCTCGCGGTCCACCCGAAACTCAAACTTCCCGGCTTCGATTTCGGCGAGAACCCGGTCCAGCCCCTCTAAAATCGCGTCGCCATCCGCCGCCGGAATAATCCCCTGTTTCACCAACATGCGGCAATGGGCCTTGGAACCGGCGATATCTTGCCGATATAGGGTCTTGTCGAAGCCGATGGAGGCGTTGATACGCTCCATGATAGCGGCGGGGCCACGGTCGAAACGGCCGCCCCACAGCTTGTTGGCGGCAGATGCGGGTGCAGTAGAGGAAGAGTCGGCCATGCCTAAGGGTCCATCCAGTCCTGATAACGAAGCGCGTCCCATCCTCACGCGGCGGGGCGTGCTGGGGGGGGCGGTTGGGTCCGCCATTTTGACCATGTGCGCCCCACTTGCAACAGCGCAGGCCGCAACCCCCTTACCGCTTCAAGGGGCGATGGCGAAATTCAAACCCTCCGCCCCCGATGCGGCCAGCCGTAGCGCCGTGCCAGATGTGACCGCGCTGGATGAAACCGGTAAGGAGCGACGCCTGTCGGACCACCTGGGCCAGATCGTCCTTCTCAACTTCTGGGCTACCTGGTGCATTCCCTGCGTTAAGGAAATGCCCGCCCTGCTGCGGCTTCAGCAGCGTTGGCAGGCGGAAAAAGCCCCCGCCCTGGTGCTGCCGATCAGCCTCGACCGGGCAGGACTTGCCAAGGTGCAGGAATTTTATGCCCAGCACGGGCTGGCTCCCCTCCCCCTGCGCAACGACAAAGGCGGCGCGGCGGGCCGGGCCTTCGCCCTTCGCGGCTTGCCGACCAGTATTCTGATCGACCGCAAAGGCCGGGAAATCGGACGTTTTGAAGGGGATGCGCCCTGGGATGGACCGGAAGCCGCCGCGCTTTTCAACGCCTTATTCGACGAAGCTTAACTGGCATCTCCTTTGCTTCCACGGTAGGATTGCCGCCCGCCCGGGTGTTTGGCTTTAGGAGCTTGAGACGATGAACCTTCGTAAACTGACGGATCAGGTGACCGGCCTGTTTTCCGCAAAGACCGATGCCAGCGCCTCGGCCAGCAGCGGCCTGCCGAAATCGACCAACACCACGGCGACCGATACCACCGCGACCGCCAGCGGTAAAAGTTTTCGCGATTACGTGAAATCGACGACGGAACAGAGCGGTAGCCAGCGCCTGGGCGATATCGCCCTGACCGAATCCTATGGCTCGGCCCTAGCGGCACAGATTCTGGCGACCCGGTCGCAGGATGTAGCCCTCGCGCAGTCGGAAGTCGATAAGCGGCAGACCGCCTTCGACAAAGACCTGAAGCAGCTTATGTCCGACAATGGGCTTGATACCGATAGCGTGCCGAAGCTGAATGTGACCGAGCGCGGCCGTATCGTCGTGTCGGACTATAAGCAGTCGGCCAAGCTCGAAACCATCCTCAACAGCACCCCTGGGGTTGCCGAAGCGCTGGACGAGCTGGCGACCGCCAAGGCCGTGCTGGCCCAGATGCATAAGCAAGTCACCGCCGCCGCCAATGCTGGCCCCAATTTCTCGGTCAGTGTCGACGGCGCCCGCGCTCAGCTTTCTGCCGAAAAGAAGGTGACCAGCCTCGGCCAAGCTACCAGCGTGCAACCGACGCCGACCGCCGCACAAGACGACAAGCAACAGGCCTGACCCGCGACAGCCTGCCCCTGGACAAGCCGGGGGCAGCAGACCATTGTCGCAGCCATGACCCAGACCCAAGCGCCCGCCGGGGCCGCAGACCGGCACGATGTGATCATTTTGGGCGGCGGCCTTGTCGGCGCGTCGCTCGCCATCGCCCTCGGTCATGCCGGGCTGCGCTGCGCCTTGATCGACCGCGATACCCCCGCCGACCAGCGCCAGGATGCTTTCGACGGGCGCGGCTCCGCCGTCTCCCTCGCCTCCAAGCGCGTGCTGGCGGGTCTCGGCATCTGGGATGCCATCGAGGAAAAAGGCCCGATCCTCGATATCCGCGTGTCGGACGGGCCGTCGCGCCTATTCCTCCATTACGATCACCGCACTGTTGGCGATGAGCCGATGGGCTGGATTATCGAAAACCGCTTCCTGCGCCGGGCGCTGCATAAGATCGTCGCGCAGACGCCGAACGTCGACTGGCTGGCCCCGGCGGCGGCGGCTGGGTTCGAGCGCGGCCCCGGCTGGGTCGGTTTGACTTTGACCGACGGCCGCCGCCTGACCGCGCCGCTGCTGGTCGGCGCCGAAGGCCGCAAGAGCCAAGTGCGCGATTGGGCAGGCATCACCGTTCGCCGGATCGATTACCGCCAGACAGGCATCGTCTGCGCTGTGGAGCACGAAAAACCCCATAACGGCATTGCCCACGAGCGTTTCCTGCCCATCGGCCCGCTCGCCCTGCTGCCGCTGGAACATCCCAACCGCTCCTCGGTCGTCTGGACCGAAGACCCGGCGAAAGTAGCGGATTTTCTGGCGCTGTCCGACGAAGACTTCGCGTTCGAGATCGAACGGCGCTTCGGCCCCTGGCTCGGCAAGCTATCGATGGTCGGGCCGCGTTGGAACTACCCGCTGACCGCGCTGATGGCGAACCGCTTCTATGGCGACCGCATTGTCCTGGCCGGCGATTCCGCCCACGGCGTCCACCCGATCGCGGGCCAGGGCGTCAACCTCGGTTGGCGCGATGTTGCGGCCTTGGCGGAACTCTTGATCGAAGCCGCCCGCACCGGCACCGACCTCGGCTCCCCCGCCCTGCTAAAGCGCTATGACGCTTGGCGCCGCCCCGACTGCGTCGGCATGCTGGCCGCAACCGATGTGCTGAACCGCCTGTTCGCCACCGACTTCCCGCCGGTCCGCCTCGCCCGCGACCTCGGCCTCGCCGCCGTCAATCGGGTGGAGCCACTGAAACGGGTGCTTATTCGCCACGCGATGGGTGTACTGGGCCATCAGCCGAAGCTGGTGCGGGGGGAGCGGGTTTAGGCCTGCTCCGCGCACTGCGCCCACTACGGCCCATACTGTTCCCCTGTTTACGAAGTATCAAATCCCCTGTTTACGAAGTATCAAAACTGGCGGTAGGGTGCCGTGAACGTCCATATGGCGTCAGGGCATTCCTTCGTGTTTTCAGTATCCTCCGTCGCTTGAACAGTGACATCAATACGTGACGCGATAACGTCAAATAGTGGATGATAGAAACCAGCTTGTTTAAACAAGCTCAGCGTCAGAGTGCCTTTACCAAAAAAATACAAACTCAACTCAAGGCCTGATATATTAAAATAAAAACTGCCATTTATCGTTTTAAATTTTATCGCAGATATCCTATCAAAATAAAAATTCTCATATGACCAAGCACCCTCTGAAAACTGATGTAATATTATCCTATCTGGCAATACCCCTAGCAGCCCATCATTATCCATAATCGGGCGATAAATTGGCATAGGAAAGCTCGAAGCCAACCCTAACAAATCCGATGATTTTACAGGACTGATTCCATCCCAAATATCCTTAAGAGCAGGATTAACCGCCTGCGGTTCTTTTGCTCCTGAAACCCGATCGCCAAACGGAAAGAGAATACCCAGGAGAGCTGGAATTCCAATTTGGATAAAAATCTCAATCGCCGGTTTTCGAAATACACTCACAAATAAAATAGAAATCAACATAATGAGCATGGACATCGACAATCGATGAGCATAGATCCCTAATAAAATCCAAATAGACCTGTTCGCTCTAAATTCGCGCCATGTCACCCGAGGGACATAAGTTGATTTATTTTTTATTTTACAAAGAAAATCACCCAGAGCAGACACAATTCCAATCACTAAAATAATCAACAATAAAAAATCTAATTTTCTAAAATCGATCTCAAAATTGTACCAAAAATATTTTGGCATCATTAAAATATATACTATAAAAATAAAAAATAATAACGCTGGTATAATCGGAGAATTTCTTAACATCCCCGAGAGTGGAATAGCTTTCATGCCCACCGCCGCCGCCATGTCAGCACCACCATTCCCGCCGCGATGGCACCCAGGCTATTCGCGGTGAAATCGCCCCACGACCCGCTGCGCTCTGGAATAAAGCTCTGCAAAATTTCGATACTGCCGCCATAGGCAATGACCAGTAGCACAACGGCAATGGCCGCCCCCCGGGTTCGGGTGCCGAGCAGGCCCAGGCCTGCGAGCGTGCCATAGGCACCCGCGTGCAGCAGCTTATCAAACCCATACTCGCCCGGCGGGGCCAATTCGGGGGCTAGCGAGCCGTAAAGCATGAACCCCGCCAATCCCAGGGCGGTGAGGAGGAAATAGGCAGGGCGAAACAGGATCATGCGAAGGCTTCTTCCGGCGTCAACCAGCGGGCGGCGGGATGCGTGAGGGTAACCGCAAAAAGCGCAGCCAGAAAGGCCGTCATCGCGTCATCATGCACCAAATGATGCGTTAGAAGGCCGGTGGGTTCTTCCGTCACGGTCCCCAACCGGCGGGCGGCAAGGTGGCGGGTGATCTCCTCGAGCGCAAACGCTTCCCCCCGGAACACCCGCCCCTGCTTCCAATGGATCGGGTCGCAGTGGCAGTTGACCCAGCGCAGCCCGGCAATGGCAGGCCGCCGCGTCTTCTCCGGCGTTGGGTTGAAGGTCGAGAGACCGCAATAGCCCTGGCCTGGCAGCAGCGCGATTAGATCGTCGCCGATGCGGTTCCACGGCGGCACGAAGGCGGGCAGGAATTGGTCGCCGAAGGCTTTGGCCAACACGCCTTGCCCCTCGCCAAGGTCGAATAGCCGGTCGGTCAGCAGCCGGGCGGCGGGAAACTCGCTGGCCTTATCGCCCTCCGGGGCGTGATTGAGATGGGTCAACCCGTGCTGCACCACCGTGCAATGCGCCCGCGCGACGAGGGGAATGACGGCAGGGTCGAGCCGCGCCGGAACCATCGCCAGCGCCAGCTTAGGCCCCTCGGCGGCCAAACCGAGCAGGGTTTCCAGCGCCGGGGTAGGTTCTGCCGCATCATCGTCGCGCCACCAAAAGGTCGCCGGGCGCCCGAGATCGCCCCAGCGGTCGAGTTCGTCGGTCAATGCCTGCCACGGGGTCATCGGGCGGCCTCCCGCGCGGTCAGAATTTCTACCGTCCGCCGCGCCCCGTCGAGGGCTAGGTCGAGCGTAACCGGGGGCAGGTCCGCAGCCCTATTCACTGAGGCCCCCAGGAGGTCCGGCGTCAACCCGGCCTGATCCACCGTCACCGCCCGCCCGGCTTCGGCGAACAACTGCGCGCGCAGGGCCTGTTCCGTCTCCCCGCCCTCGGCAAAGGGGATCAGCACCGACCGCACCCCCGTTTGCAGAATGTCGAGCGCGGTATTATAGCCCGCCATCGAGATCGACAGGTCTGCCCCCGCCAGCACCGCGCGGAAATCCGGGCGGAAGCGTTCGACGCTCATGCCTTCCGGTGCAGCATCACGCAGAGCGGCTATCGCAGCTTCGGACATCATCGCGCCGCCCACCAACAGCCACGGTTGATCGGCAAAACGGGTGAAAGGCCGGGAATGCAGCGCCGTCCACAGCAGCGCCTTCCCCACCGCACCGCCGCCAACGGACACGACGACCGAGGCAATCCGATTGGGCGTGCTGGGGGGAACCGGCGCGACGAAGCCGGTATAGGCTTTCTTCGCTGCCGGAATACGGTCCGCCGTCGCAAAACTACGCTCCAACGGCACCAACGCCGGGTCGCCGTGGATCAGCACGAGATCGATGAAGCGGTTTACGAGGTCGAGCACTTCCTCGTGCCGCTTCGGCGGCTTGTTGAAAACGATGATATCGCGTAGGGAGGTTGCGACCAGCGGCGGGCGCGGCTGCGCTTTGGCTGCCTCCAGCAGCGGCAACAGCTCGAACTGTAATTGCCGCCGGGCGAAGGGAAAGCCTTCCAGCAACAGAATATCCGGTGCAACGTCGCCGAACAACGCCAACAGCTTTTGCTTACGGTCTTCGCGCCACGTGTCATCGACCGGTGTGCCGTCTAGATGGCGAAGGGTGCGGAAATCTGCTGCTTCGACGCGGGCAGGCGGTAGATGAACGACGCGCGCCCCGCCCCAATCCTCACCCGGAACCGGCGCCCCGCCCGACGCGACGGTCACCGTGTGCCCCGCCGCGACCAGGGCACGGGTTAGCGCCTCCGCCCGTCGGTGATGGCCGACGCCGAGGAAATGCTGAACATGGAACAGAAGCCTCATCCCACCGGCCCTTCGTATACCAAATTGGCCCCCGTCACGGCAAAGCGCAGAGCCACCCCCGGCTTCAGGCGCACGGGCGGCGGCCCGGTATAGTCCCAGCCGGTGCTGAGTGCCAGCGCCGCTTCGATAACGCCGCGATGGGTGACGGCGACCGTGGGCTTGATCAGGGTCGGCAGAAAGGCTTTCAGCCGCGCCATTACCGCCCGTGGACTTTCCCCCCCTGGCGGGCACCAGTCCAGCCCATCGCGTAGCGACAGGCGGCGGACTTCGGCGTCCAACTCGTCGCGCGTCAGCCCCTCGAAGGCGCCGGCATCGCGCTCGATCAAGGCTGGCTCCAACCGTTCGACAAACCCGCGCAGGATAATTGCGGTTTCGATGGCGCGCGCCAGGGGGGAGGCGATCCACTCCCAAGTGCGCAGATCATCGGGCAGGGTCAGGGTGCGTAGCCGCTCCCGCCCCAACTCGGACAAAGGTTGATCGACCCGCCCTTGCAGGCGCCCGACAGCGGTCCAATCGGTCGGGCCGTGGCGGATCAGAACCAATGGGATCATCGCACCCCCAAATCGCGCAGCACAGTTGCAAGCCGCGCCGAGGCAGCAGGCAGCCCATGATGGGCCGCCGTTGCCGCCAGCGCCGCCACCCGCAACGGGGCACCGGGCCGGTCGAGCGCTTCGGCCACCGCCGCCCGAAACGCGACGACATCGCCGACCGGCGCCAGCAGCCCGGTTTCCCTGGCGCGGATGATGGCGGGAATCGCCCCGGCATCGCCAGCGACAACGGGAAGACCGGCGGCCTGTGCTTCCAGGAGCGCCATTCCGATGGCCTCGTTGATTGCGGGCCAGACCAGCCAATCGCAGGCGGCGTAGAGTGGCGGCAGGGCAGTTTCATCCCAAGCCCCGAGCCAATGCACCCGGTCGGCCAGCGGGGCGAAGGCTGCGTTAACTGCCGGGCGCGCCGGACCGTCGCCGACAATCAGCAGGCGCCAAGGCCGGTCGGCAAGAGGGGCTAGCGCCTCGGCCAGCAACCGGAAGGAGGCTTCCTTATCCCCCGCCCGCATCATGCCAACGGCGAGCAACCACGGCCGATCCATCGGCAGCGCCAGCGTTTCGGCGAGGTGATGGCGATGAGCCTTCCGGGCGTCGGCGGCCCGGCGATAGGGGGTTAGATCCACAAAAGGCGCTAGCGGTACTTGGCATAACCCCGGCAGCACACGCCGCAGGACGCCCCCATCGCGTGGGTTCAGGTTGAGGCTAACCGCCGCCTGCCTTAGGGCCGCCACCACGGCAGCATGGTTCGCGGCAAAAGCCCCCTCCGTCCGTTTCGGCGACAGGGAGGCTTCGGCAACCACATAGGGAATGCCGAGCGCGGCGGCCACCTGCGGGCCGATCCAGTCCGGCGCTTTGTAATAGAGATGATAGGTAAACCACAGATCGGGGCGCCGCGCCGGGTCGCGTTCATAGCGGCGCACCAGCAGGTCCGCTGCCCGCGCCCCCAAGGCAGCGAACCGGGCCGCTTTATCCCCGCTGGGATCGCGGCTGCGCAGATGGCAGGCAAGATCGACGGTCACGCCGGGCAGCGCCGCCAGCGCCTCGATCAGCAAGCGCCCAATACGCCGGTCGCCGGAGGGCACCGGATGGTCCGGCGCCTTCATCGGCGCATAGAAGGCGATCCGGCAGGGTTTCACGGGGACGGCGGGCAGAAGGGCGCAAGGCGCCGCACCAACTGATCCAGCCCCGGCGCTGTCCCGAAATCCGCCCGCACCCGCGCCTGCCCGGCCCCACCGAGGCGCGTGCGCAAACCCGGATCGGCGATCAGCCGGGCGAGGGCCGCCGCCAGCGCGGGCGGGTCTTCCGGCGGCACGAGCAGCCCGGTTTCGCCGTCGCGGATCAGTTCGGGAATGGCCGAAACTGCCGTGGCGGCACAGGCGAGGCCCTGGCTTTGCGCTTCCATCAGCACGTTCGGCAGCCCGTCGCGGTCGCCGTCGGCGGCGATGCGGGACGCCAGCACGAACAGATCGGCCTCGCGATAGGCGGCCAGAACCTCCGTCTGGGCTTGGGCGCCGCGCCAATCGATCTTATCGGCAATTCCCAGGTCTGCCGCGAGGCGCAGCAGGTCCGTCTTATCGCCGCCGCCGATATGGATCAGCCGCCAGTGCAGCCCCTCCGGCAGCCCGGCGAGCGCGTGCAGCAGGTCGTCATAGCCCTTTTTTGCCACCAGCCGCCCAACCGACAGAAGGCGCACCGGCTGCGCGGCGTCGCGGCCGTCGTGACCAGCCTTGCGCGCGGGCGGCGGCGGAAAGCGGCTGAGGTCGAGACCGTGGTACACGAGATCGACCCGCCCCGGATCGGCGGCCAGCCCGCGCAGATGATCGGCATTCGCCCCCGTGCAGGTCACAGCCCAGGCGGCGTCGGCGAGTTTTTCGCGCTTTTCCCAGGCTGGGATCGTCCAAATATCCTTGGCATGGGCCGATAGGGCGAAGGGAATACCGCGCATCAGCGCCGCATAACGCGCCACCGACCCGGGGGTGTGCATAAAATGCGAATAGATCAGCGCCCGATCAGGGGGCAGTTCAGCCGCCAGCACCAGCGCCTGTCCCCAGCGCCGCCCGCGATTGGGCGTTGGGTCGCGCCGCCAATCCTTAAGCCATTGCCAGAAGGCGCGGCGATAGCCCGGCAGCCGCCGAACCTTCCACCAAGCCCGCAGCACCCGCCCGGGTTCCTGGTACAGATATTCCGGCAGATAGGTAACGGGCGCCGCGATTTGATCGTGGATCGGATGGCGCTTTTTATCGGTCGGGCGGCGCAGGGAGACGAGATGCAGCCGAAAGCCCCGCTGCTCTAGCCCCAAAAGTTCTTGCGCGATGAAGGTTTCCGACAGGCGCGGATAGCCTTTCAGCACAACCGTCAGAATAGACGATGACACAGGGGGCTCAGGCGCTGGCGGCACGGATCGGCGCGTCGGCAGCAAGGCCGGTCAGCGCGGCGAAACGATGGGCGATGGCGCTATGACCGTCGAGCAACCCCGGGATCACCACCGACGACGGGCGCGGCTGGCTCGGCAGCGCCTTCAGCGCATCGATCATCTGCTGCGGGTCGGGATTATCCTCGTCATGCGGCAGCATGCGCAGCAGCCCCTGGCGTTCGGCCTCCCGCGCCCGAATGAATTGTTCGAGACGGGGCCGGGTACGCGGCACGATCAGGCTGGGTTTATCGAAAGAAAGAATCTCGCAGAACGTATTATAACCGCCCATGGCGACCACGGCGGTTGCCGCCGTCATCAGCCGTTCCATGTCTGGCGCGAAGGTCAGAACCTCCACATGGCGCAAGCGGGCGGCGCGTGCTTCGATCCGCCGCCGCGATTCGGCGTGCATGAAGGGGCCGCAGACGATCAGGGCGCGCAGCAGGTCGGTCGCGCGTTCATAGGCGGACAGCACCCAATCGACCAGTCCTTCGCCATCGCCACCGCCACCGGGCGTGACCAGCAGGAACGGCGGATCGACGGGCAGCGGTTCAGCGGAGGGCGCGCGGTTTTCCTCCCGCCACAGATAGCTCGTATAAACGATCTTCTGCTCGACGGCGGCGGGCAGCGGCAAACCTTCGAGCGGGCGGTAAATCCGCTCCATCCCATAGACCCAAATTTCGCTGAAATAGTCTTCGAGGGCGGGAACCGCCAGCTTGCGTTCCCATTCTGCTGCAAAGGCCACCGGATCGTCCATCACGTCGCGCACACCCAGCACAACCGGCACACCGCGTTCCTTAAGATAGACCAGCGTATCGGTCACCTCGCCGCGAATGCCCAAAGGTTCCTTGTCGATCAGAAACAGATCGGGCTGAAATTCCTGCGCGGTTTCGAGGATAAGGCGGGAGCGCGCGTCAATCGCCTCGCGGATATCCGCCGCGTCCAGTGCCTTATAGTCGCCGTTCGACAGTTTGATGATCCCCGGCACCAGCCGGTAGCGCACCCGCTCGTCAAAAGCATACGACGCGATGATCGGCAGGCCCGAGAGGATCAGCACCTCGAGATCGGGATAGGTCTGCACCAAATTTTGCGCAATCGACCGGCAGCGTCGGAGATGCCCCAACCCGAAGGAATCGTGACTATAGATCAGAAGCCGTGTGACGCCGCGCGGACGCAGCGCGCCCAGCGGGGGGCGCGGGCGCGGTCCAGTTCCAAGGGCGCCCACATCCAGCGCGCGAGTATCAGGGGCCATGCGTTACTCCGTCACCCATACCGGGGAGGGCCGCCAAGCGTGGGGGGCGATAGTGCGCCCGATGTAGCGGCGACCCTTGGTCATAGTGGCTCCTGGCACCTCGATCCCTTCAGTCTGCGACGGCATTGGCCGCAGATCGTTTAATGTTTGGCATCCCGATCCGCGTGATCGTCCAGCACCTCGCGGAAATGGGCGGTCTGCCGTTCCAGGGCATCGGACAAATCGCGCATGACTGCAAGGGCAAAATCAGGCAGATCCCGAACCATCTGATGAAAAACATCCTTGGGCAGGCGCAAACACTCCAGCGGCTCCAGCGCCCGCACGGTTGCGGTGCGGCGCCCGTGGGACAGCAGCGCGATCATGCCGACGATCTGGTTTTCCGCCACCTCGCCCAGTTTGACATGGGTTTCACCGCCCTCCAGCGTCACTTCCGCCCGGCCAGAGAGAAGGACGAACGCATCCTCCCCCTCCTCGCCCTCGCGGATAAACTCTTCGCCGGGCATAATCTGCACCCGTTCCGACGCAAAGCTGATCAGCTTTAGGCGTGCCGGATCAAGCTGTGAAAACATCGGGACCATGCGCAAGGTCTGCACTTCCTGCTGCAAGCCCATCCCACTCGTCCCCTAAAGGCCAAACCATAGCGGTAAGCTAACTCCGGGCATGCGCGCCGGACAAGAGCTATAAACTTAACGCCGCAATCTTACCTATTCCGCCTGCGCCCGGCGCCCGGGGGCTTCTTTGGCGGCGACGATCTCGGCGGCGGGGCCATCCGCCGCGATCTGCCCGTCGTCCAGCACCACCACCCGGTCGAAAGTCTTCGCCAACAAGGGGCGCTGCAAGGCCCAAATGACCGTCCAATGGGGCTCGGCCAAAATCGCGTCGATCATGGTCTGCTGCAAACCTTGGTCCATCAGCGCCGCCGGATCATCGAACAGCAGCAGCGGCGGCCGTTTGATCAGCGCCCGGGCGATTGCGACCCGTTGCCGCATCGCCGGGCTCAGGCGCGACCCGCCGACCCCAACCGGGGTTTCAAGACCGACGATCAGTGCGGCTTCCCCTAACGGTCGCAGCAAGTCAAGGCGCTCAAGCTCGGTCCGCACCAATTGGCGCATGCGGCTGTTTACCGCGTTCTGCCCCGGGGCCAGCCGCCCGAACAGCACATTATCCAGCAGCGAATTGATCGGGCTGAAACGGTTTTCATCGAAGAAATCCACCGCGCTGCGCAAATCATCCGGCAGATCGCGCATCAGGCGGGCGCGCGCCTTGACGATTCCGGTCATCAAGGCGTCATCGACCGTATCGAGACGGTGGCGGGCCGGGATCAGGCGCAGGATCAGGGTTAGGAAGCGCGTTCGGTCGGCGGGGGTCATCACCCCATCGCGGCGCACCCGGGCTTCCACTTGCTCCAGATCGGCCAGCTCTTCGGCATCGACAAAGCTGAAACGAGCGTAGAACTCGTGGGTCGGCGGTAGGTCACGGAAGATTTCCGACAGGGTTTGCGCCGTCGCCCGCCCTGCCTGGACCAGGGCGTCTTCGATCCCTTCCGCCCGCAGCACCCCCCGGATTACCGGATGCCGTGCCAGCCCATCGCCGTGAAAGGTCGGGCCGACCGGGGTGCCGAACAGCAGGTTTTCCGCCAAGGTCGACTGGCTGTTAAACCGATCCGCAGCAAAAGGCTCGATATAAGACGCCAATGCCGGAGCCGACAGAAAAGGCCGCAGTGCCTGACGCGACCGCAGAACAAGGTCAACGATTTCCGGGCGGGACAGCGGATCGACGCGCCCTTGCAACCCGAACTCCCGCACCTCCGACAGCATGCCGGTCATCTCCAGCACCTGACGCAGCCAGGCTTTGAAGGCCGCCCGCCCCTCCGGGCCAAACTGGGTGACATCCACCCAATGCACGTCGGACGGATCGGTGGAATTGCCCGTGCGTTCCGCCTCCTTGCGTTTGGCGGGCCATTCGGGATCGGCGGGCAGCGCGGCGGGCGCCCATTGCAGCCCATACACAAGATTTTCGTAGAGCGTGCCCGACCGCATCACCGTTTCGCCGCCGACATAGCCGATCCGGCGCCCAAGATCGGGAATACTAAGGCTTAAGGGCGAAACCCCATCCAGCAGCACCCGCCCGGTTTCCGGTGCCGCTTGTCCGGCCAGCAGTTGCAGCAGATCATGCTTACCGCCCGTATCGGGGCCGAGCAGCGCGAGCCGTTGCCCAGGCGGCACGGTCAGCGATAGCGCATCAAGCCGTTTGTTGCCGCCATCGTCGGTCATGCTAACATTGGACATCGCCACCTCCGACGGCGTGCCAGCATGGGGGCGGGCGTCGGCATCAATCGGTGCGCGGTCGGGCGGGATCATCCCCATCGGGTCGAACTGATCGACGACCTGTTCGTATTTGATCCGCGCGTCTTCCATCGACTGGTAATAGTCCAGCAACTCGCGCCAGGGGGCGTTCAAATCCTTATAGGCCGCGACTACGGCCAGCAGCGCCCCCAGCGACAGGCTACCTTTGATCACCAGATAACCGCCGATGGAATAAAAGAAAAACGGCGTTAACTGCGCGATAAAATTATTCAGAAACTTAATAAAAAACTTCCATTTAAAGATATCAAACCGAATCCAATAGTTGATATCCATCATTTTCGAAAACAGCGCCAGATGGAACCGATTGGTGCCATTGGTCTGAATTTCCCGCAACGACAGCGCCGTTTCGGTAATCTCGTCCGACAGTTCGCGCACCAGATGGATGCGCTGCTTCGAGAGGTTATTCACCTTCCGCTGCAAACGCGGAATGACGATGATCTGAAACGGATAGAGCGCAATCGCCGCCAGCCCGAGGATCGGGTCTTGCAGACACATGAAGACCAGGATGACCAGCAGGGTGCCGCCCTGAAACGCGGGCACCGCAAAACTATCGCCGATGAAACCGCCCAGCGGCTCCACCTCCGCCGTGATCATCGGCACCAACTGCCCCGGCGGGGTTTTGCGGAAATGGCTGTTGGGAAAGCGCAGAATACGCTCGTACAGCGCGAACCGCAGCCGCCGGTTCATGCGTTCGCCAACGCGGCCCTTATAGACGTTCAGGAAATATTTGAACGCGCCGTTGATCAGCACCAAGCCAAGATAACTGACGGACAGAACAATCAAATGCTCCATCTGCCCCAAGGGAAATCCAAGAATCTCCAAAGGCCAATGTTTGCCCTGGATCGATTCGTTGACGATCATCTTGGGAAGATCGAGAGAATAATACAGAAATGGGAAAGAGATAACCGTCCAAGCAACAATAAATATTTGCTGCCTTAAGCTATGTTTCCAAATAAACCGGAAGAGAGTTTTTTCCATCATACCGTCGCGGCAGACCATTTTTCGCGTCGCACTATAGCGCAACCGCTCCGACGCATCGCCGAAAAAATGACGCAAGACCGCTTTGTCTCCCCCTCTCGCCAGGGGCGGGGGCTTGCGCTAAGCTGGCGGCCACGTGTTACCGGACGTTGAGAATGATCGCCGAACCAGCCGCCCTGCCGCTCCTAAGCCTTCGCGACCTATCGGTGCGCTTTGCCGTCCCCGGCGGCCCCGTCGAGGCGGTGAAGGGCGTGAGTTTCGATGTGCAGCCAGGGGCAACCGTGGCGCTGGTCGGCGAAAGCGGGTCGGGCAAATCGGTGCTGGCCCAGGCCATTCTCGGCATTCTGCCGAAAAGCGCCCGGATCGCGAGCGGCGAAATCTGGCTGAACCGCGACGGGCAACGGCAGAATCTGGCCGGGCTTGATCCTGAAAGCCCAACCTTTCGCGCCATCCGGGGCCGCGATATCGCCATCGTCTTTCAAGAACCGATGACGGCGCTCTCGCCGCTGCACACCATCGGCAATCAGATTCTGGAGGCGCTGCACCTGCATCGCCGCGTCGATGACGCGACCGGGCGCGATCTGGTGATGGATATGCTGCGTCGCGTTGGCTTCAAAGACCCCGCCGCCGCGCTGGGGGCCTATACGTTCGAACTCTCGGGCGGGTTGCGTCAGCGCGCGATGATCGCGATGGCGCTGATCTGCCGCCCCGCCCTGCTGATCGCCGACGAGCCGACGACGGCGCTGGACGTGACCTTGCAGGCGCAAATTCTGAAACTTACTGCCGATCTTCAGGCCGAACTGGGTATGGCGGTGCTGATGATCACCCATGATCTCGGCGTGGTCGCCAATACCGCCCGCGATACCATCGTCATGTACCACGGCAAAATCATGGAAAGCGGCCCAACGGCGGAGCTTTTTGGGAGCCCACGCCACCCCTATTTGCGCGCCCTGTTGGCGGCCACCCCAAAGCCCGGCCATGATCGCAGCCAGCCGCTCCAACCGATCCGCGACTATCCCCGGCTGCGCCCCTCCGTCACACCGAAGCCTGCGGACAGTGGCGCGCCGCTGCTGACCATCGAGCATGTGAGCAAACGGTTCGCGGCGCGTGGCGGTCTGTTCGGCTTTAAGAAAACCGCCCCGCATACCGCCGTCGATGATGTATCGCTCACCTTAAAGCGCGGCGAGTGCCTCGCGCTGGTCGGGGAAAGCGGCTGCGGCAAGACCACGCTATCGCGCCTGATTTTGGGGGCGATCAAGCCCGACGCCGGCAAAATCCTATTCCACGACCACGCGCGCCCGCTGGATGTGCATGCATTGACGCCGGAGGATCGGATGATCTTCCGCCGCAAGGCGCAATTCATCTTCCAAGACCCGTTCGGATCCTTGAACCCCCGCATGACTGTGGCCGATCTAATCGGCGAACCGCTGGCCATCCACGGCATCGGCACCGCTGCCGAACAGCGGGCGCGGGTTGATGAGCTGCTGGCCCAGGTTGGGCTTAATCCCAGCCACCGCAACCGCTACCCCCATAGTTTTTCCGGTGGTCAGCGCCAGCGCATCGGCATCGCCCGCGCCCTAGCGTTGAACCCGGATTTCATCATCTGCGACGAGCCGGTTTCGGCGCTGGACGTATCGATCCAGGCGCAGATTTTGAACCTGCTGAAAGAGTTGAAGAACGAACTCGGGCTGACCTATCTGTTCATCAGCCACAATCTTGCCGTCGTCGATTATCTCGCCGACCGGGTGGCGGTGATGTGCGCCGGGCGGATTGTGGAGTTCGCCGAGCGCGCGCAGCTTTTCGCCGCGCCGCAGCACCCTTACACGCAAGCGCTGCTGGCGGCGGTACCGGTACCCGACCTCGCCCATCCGCTCGACTTTGGCAAACTGATGGAAGGCCGTGCCTCCAACCCCGCCGCTTGGCCCGATCCGTTTACCATCGATGGCAGCCGGTCCCCCGGGCTGGTCGAAATTGCGCCGGGCCATTTGGTCCGGGCGGCGGCGTAAGGAACGGCGCGATGAAGATCAAAAGCACCGCCGCCGCCCTGCTGTTCGCCCTGCTGCCACCGTTTGCCGTGGCGCTGGAGCCGGTGGAAACCCCGTTTCTGGCCGCCGACGTGGCCGCAGGAAAACTCCCGCCCATTCAAGCCCGCCTGCCGTCTGTGCCGAGCGTCGCCAGCTTCCCGCCAGGCACCGAGGTTGGCCAGCCGGGCGGCGATTGGCGCTGGATTGGCGGCAGTGCCCGCGATGTGCGGCAAATGGTGGTTTATGGCGACGCGCGGCTGGTGGCTTACGACGAGAATTTCCACCTAAGGCCGGATATTGTGGAAAGCGTGGAGGTGCAGGAAGATCGTATCTTCACCTTCCGCCTGCGCCCCGGCCATCGTTGGTCGGATGGCGCCCCCTTCACGGCGGAAGATTTCCGCTACTATTGGGAAGATGTGGTCAATAACAAGGAATTGACCCCAACCGGCTGCCCGGCCGAACTGCTGGTCAACGGTCGCCCGCCGGAGGTGAGCTTTCCCGACGCGCTGACCGTGCGCTACGCTTGGACGGCACCGAATCCGAAGTTTCTGTACGAGCTGGCGGGCGCCGCGCCCCTCTTCATCTTCCGCCCGGCCCATTACCTGAAGCAGTTCCACGCGCGCTATGCCGACCCGGAAGCCCTGAAAGCCGCCGCTGCCAAGGCCAAAGCGCGGACCTGGGCGGCCCTGCACAATCGGCTGGATAATCAGTACCGCAACGACAATCCCGACCTGCCGACGCTCGACCCCTGGGTGCTGAAGACCAAGCCGCCTGCCGAACAGTTCATCTTCATCCGCAATCCCTATTACCACCGGATCGATCCGAAGGGGCAGCAACTGCCCTACCTCGACCGCGTGGTGATGCAGATCGCCGACGCAAAACTGATCCCGGCGAAGGTCGGCGCGGGGGAAGCCGACCTCCAGGCGCGTTACTTGGGGTTCGGCGACTACGCCTTTTTACGCGGCGCGGCGAAAGAGAAAGGCGCGACCGTTCATCTTTGGCGCACGGGGCGCGGTGCCCATCTGGCGCTGTTTCCCAATCTGACCGCCGCCGATCCGGTGTGGCGCGGGCTGATGCGTGATGTGCGCTTCCGCCGCGCGCTGTCGCTGGGCATCAACCGGCGGGAGATCAATCAGGTCGTCTATTTCGGTCTTGCCCGCGAAGGCAATAACGCCATGCAGCGCGCAAGCCCGCTGTATCAGGAGTCGGCGCGGGTCACCTGGGCGAGCTATGCGCCCCAGCAAGCCAACCGGCTGCTCGACGAGATCGGCCTCAAGCGCGGCGGACCGGACGGTCAACGGCTGCTGCCCGACGGGCGCCCGCTGACCCTGGTGGTCGAGTCGGGCGGCGAAAGCGCCGATCAGGCCGATACCATGCAATTGGTGCGCGATGCCTGGGCGGCGCTGGGGATTAAGACGCTGACCAAGAATTTTCAGGCCGATGTGTTCCGCAATCGCCTGTTCGCGGGGGAAACCCTCATCAGCATCGCGTCCGGGGCCGAAAACGGCCTCGCCCACGCCGATCATTCCCCGGCGGAATGGGTGCCGACGCAGCAGACCCACGGGTCTTGGTCGCAGTGGGGCAATTACTATGAATCCGCCGGAAAAGCCGGCCAGGCGGTGGATATGCCGGAGGGGCTGGAGTTGATACGGCTCTACCAAGTGTGGCGCGATGCGCCGAGCGACGGCGAACGGCGCGCGGCCTGGCACGCCATTCTCGACTATCACGCCGATCAGCAATTCGTCATTGGGCTGATTGCCGACGTACCGCAGCCGGTCTATGTGCGTAAAGCGCTGCGGAATATCCCCGCCGAGGGGATCTATAATTGGGAACCGGGCGGGCACCTGGGCCTCTATCGGCCCGACCGGATGTGGCTCGACGCGGGCCGGAAGTGAGACTGGGATGCTAACCTATATCATCCGGCGCCTGCTGGTTATGATCCCGACGCTGCTGGTGATCAGCCTGATCACCTTCATCCTTATCCAACTGCCGCCGGGCGATTACCTCAGCACTTATATTGCCGAGCTGCAAAGCCAGGGCGAGGCAGTGGACCCGGCCAAAATCCAGTTTCTGCGCGACCAATATGGTCTCGATAAACCTCTGTGGGAACAATATCTCGTGTGGCTATGGGGTCTGCTGCACGGCGATTTCGGCTGGTCGTTCGAATATCAGCTTCCCGTGCGCGAGGTGATTGGCGACCGGCTGCTGCTGTCGATGATCCTGTCGGTCAGCACCATTCTGTTCACCTGGATCATCGCCTTCCCTATAGGGGTTTATTCCGCTGTGCGGCGCTATAGCGTCGGCGATCACATTCTGACGTTCATCGGGTTCCTGGGGATCGCCACGCCGAACTTTTTGCTGGCGCTGGTGCTGCTGTACCTCAGCAACCGCTGGTTCGGCATATCCATCGGCGGGCTGATGGACCCGGATTATCTTGGGCGGCCCTGGTCGATGGGGAAATTCGTATCGGTTCTGCAACATTTGATCGTGCCGACGCTGGTCATCGGGCTCGCGGGAACGGCAGGGATGATCCGCCGCCTGCGCGCCAATCTGCTGGACGAGCTTCATAAGCCCTATGTAACGACGGCCCGCGCCAAAGGACTACCGGCAGGGCGGACTCTGGTGAAATATCCGCTGCGCATGGCCCTTAATCCTTTCATCGCCGATATCGGCAATCTGCTGCCGCAAATGGTCTCCGGCGCCACGATCGTCTCGGTGGTAATGTCGCTGCCGACAACGGGGCCGATGCTGCTGGCCGCCCTGCAAAGCCAGGATATGTATTTGGCGGGCAGTTTCCTGTTCTTCCTGGCGCTGCTGACCGTCATCGGTGTGCTAGTGTCCGATATCGCTCTGGCGGCGCTCGATCCGCGTATTCGCCTGGGCCGGGCGGGGGGCGCGTGATGGGCCATTACGTCAATCCCGATCCCTTCGATCCCTATGCCATCGACCATATTTCGCCGGAACAAGAGCGGATCTATCGGGCGAAACCGTTTCAACTGATGGTCTGGCGCTTTCGCCGCCATAAGCTGGCGGTGATCAGTCTTGCGTTCCTGCTGTTCGCCTATGCCACCACGCTGATCACGGAGTTTCTGGCCCCTTACGGCCTGACAACGCGGAATATCGATCATATTTTGGCGCCGCCCCAGGGCATTCACCTGTTCCATGACGGCAAATTTATCGGCCCCTTCACCTATGGGCTCGATTACCGGCTGGATATGGAAAGCCTAACCCGCGTTTATACCCCGAACCCGCAACGGATCGAAAAGCTGCGGTTTTTCTGCCGGGGCGATTCCTATCGCTTTTGGGGTATGGTCGAGGGATCACTGCATTTCGTCTGCCCGTCTGAAACCGGCACGCTCTTCTTGCTCGGCACCGATCGGCTGGGGCGCGACATTCTCTCCCGCATTCTCTATGGCGCCCGGATTTCGCTAACGGTCGGGCTGATTGGGATTTCGATCAGCCTATTCCTCGGGCTGCTGCTCGGCGGCATCGCGGGCTATTACGGCGGCAAGGTCGATTCGGTCATCCAGCGCGTCATCGAAATGCTGCGCAGCTTCCCGGAGCTGCCGCTGTGGATGACCCTATCGGCGGCCCTGCCGGTGGATTGGAGCCCGCTCGTCATCTATTTCGGTATTACCGTCATCCTTGGACTGCTCGATTGGACCGGGCTCGCCCGCGCCGTGCGCTCCAAACTGCTGGCTTTGCGCGAAGAGGATTTCTGCACGGCGGCCGAATTAATGGGCGCCAGCCCCTCCCGCGTCATTCGCCGCCATCTTTTGCCCAATTTCTTGAGCCACATCATCGCATCGGCAACCTTGTCGATCCCTGGGATGATCCTGGGCGAAACCGCGCTCAGCTTCCTCGGGCTGGGGTTGCGGGCGCCAATTACCTCCTGGGGCGTGCTGTTGGCGGAGGCGCAGAATATCAATGCGGTCGTGCTCTATCCCTGGCTGCTGTTCCCCGTTGTGCCGGTCGTCCTCGTCGTCCTGGCCTTCAATTTCCTAGGCGACGGGTTACGCGATGCTGCCGATCCGTATTCTTAAAGCTGCCGGGCGCGTCGTCGGGCGGCGCCTAAACGGCAAGCTGCCGATCACCTGGCTGCTGGCCGTTGGGTTTACCGGCCTGACCACCCTCGCGGTGGGCATCGTCTTTTACGTCGGGATTCAAGAAACCCAGCGGATTACGCTGCAATTGCTGGCCGAACGCGGCGGGCAAGCGCTGGCGCAGGTGGTGCGGTCGGTCGATGGTATCCTCGATCCCGTCCGCCGCCAGATGGCGCTGATGACCGAAAGCGTGGCGGAAGGCCGTATCGACCTGCGCGACCGCGATCAGATTACCGGCCTTTTGGTCGGCAGCCTTTCGGCCAATCCGCAGATGGTTGGGATCGGTTATGTCACCGCCAATGGTGTCGCCTACCGCGCAACGCGGGGCGAGCGGGAGTTGAAGCGCGTCGTATTACCCGGCGGCGAAGGGCTGCGCCGCCAATTGCAGGAAATTGCCAAAGCCCGCGCGCCGGAATGGCTCCCGCCCGTCTGGAGCACCATTCTGCAACAGACCGTGGTCACGCTGCGCGTTCCGGCCTTTGACGAAAACGATCAGTTTCTGGGCGTGCTGGAAGCGGCGGTCGGCGTCGGCGAAGTGTCGCGCAGTCTCGCCCAAAGTTCCAGCCTGGGGGAAACCGCCGTGATCCTTTACGATCACGATTGGGTGCTGGCCCACCCCTCCCTCGCTTCCATGACGATGACCGGCTCCGACACCCGCCCCCTCCCCCGGCTGGAAGAGGTGAACGATCCGGTACTGGCCGCCATCTGGGGCAATGGGACGATGCCGAAAGGCCGGTTCCCAGTTCTGCTGCGTCAGTTTGACCAGGAAGCGACCCTGCTGACCCTCGAAGCGGGCGACCAAGACTATATTTTCCTGTATCGCGAGATCCGTCGCTACGGCGATAAGCCATGGATTTTAGGCTTCTACATTAAAGGCGATGTTGTCGAAGAAGCCTTCGGCGGGCTGGAAATGCTGGCGCGCACGGGGATTTTCGTTCTGTTGGGGTCGATCGGCCTATCGCTTGTGCTGGCAAAGCTGATCCGCCGCCCGATCCGCGATTTCGCCCGGGCCAGCGAAACCGTGGAAACCGGCGATCTCGACGCGGTTGCCCTGCTGCGCCGTAGTCCAGTGCGGGAGTTCGACGAAGGTGCCCGGTCGTTCAATAAAATGGTCGAAGGGTTGCGCGAGCGGCAGAAAATCCGCGATCTCTTTGGCCGCTTCGTCCCCGCCAATGTTGCCGCCGATTTGCTGCATGACCCAAGCCGCCTGAGCCTCGACGGGGTGCGGCGCGAGGTCAGCGTCATCTTCACCGATATTTCCGGCTTCACCACCTTATCGGAAAGCTGGCCGCCCGAAAAAGTGGTGCCGCTGCTGAACAAATACCTCGGCATCGTCTGCGAAATTATTGCGGAGGAAGGCGGCATCGTCGTCGATTTCATCGGCGATGCGGTCTTCGGCCTGTTCGGCGCGCCGCAGCCGATGACGGACCATGCCGCGACCGCCCTGCGCGCCGCCCGCCGGATCGACCAAGCAACGCGAAACTTTGCCGAAGCGGTGCAAACCAAGGGGCTGCCCTTCGGCTATACCCGCATCGGTCTCAACTCGGGCATGGTCACGGTCGGCAATTTCGGTGCGGCGGACCGGCTGAAATATGGCGCGGCGGGCGATGCGGTAAACACCGCCGCCCGGATTGAAACCGCCAATAAAGCTTTCGGTACGCTTGTCCTGGCGGGCAATGCCATCGTCGCCCTCACGGGGGATACCGATTGCCGCCCGGTTGGGCGCGTTGCCCTGCGCGGGCGCAGCGAGCCGGTTGACCTTTGGGAGATTCTGCCGCCCGGTGCCGGGCAAGACCCGTGGATCATTGCCTTCCGGGCCGCCTATGCCGCGCTAATGTCGGGCGACCCGGCGGCGCGGGAAGCCCTGCGGCATCTGGCCGAAGAACGGCCCGAGGATCAGGTGATCGGCTGGCTGCTCGACGCCAGTGAAACCTCCAGCCGACCGGTTCTCTACTTAGATTAGCTCAGCGCGCCAGATAAAGCTGCCAGCGCGTCCCCTTGCCCAAGGTCGTCAGGCGGCAATGGTCGAGCAAGTCCCACTCAGGGCCGGTGAATAGACCATGCACCGCGTCCAAGGTAGTCTTAGCCCCGCCGCTATCCTTGACGTAAAGCGAGACGATCATGACCCCACCGGGGTTCAGCGCCGCCCGATAACGGTTGATTTCCGCCACGGGATCGGGCGTGAAAAAGAGGACTTCGTTGAACAGGATCGCGTCGAACGTGCCTTCGGGCTCATAGGTCGCGAGATCGGCGCAGCGCGTGACGCCGCCGGGCGGCAGCCCCTGGAACCGATCAAGCGCCGTCTGTGCCAGATCGACGCCGACATAACCCGACAGCCAATCCGGGTGGAGATACTGCATCAGCACCCCATCGCCGCAGCCAACATCGAGCAAGCGGTAGGGGCGCTTTGCCTGCATCAGATAGGCGGCGATGGCACCATAGCGCGGGGCCTCCCGCAGCTTATGCAGAAAATCCCACCGACCATCCTGATATTCCTGTTCCCACCGCTGCGCTTCGCTCATGCTGATCGCTCTCATCCATCGTTAGGGCGGCGAGCATAGGCGACACCCGCCCCGTGCGGGAAGCCCACTTTACGCCGCGGTTGTTGCTTGCCCTATCGAAACCCCGTCCCGTCCCGATTGTTTCATCACCCGAATGATCACCCAGCGCAGCTAATCATTCCCGGTGATAGGGATGCCCGGCCAGGATCGAATGCGCCCGGTAAATTTGTTCGGCCAGCAGCACCCGTACCAACATATGTGGCCAAGTAAGCGCGCTGAGGCTGAGCTTGTAATCCGCCCGCGCCAGCAGCGCTGGGTCATGCCCATCGGCCCCGCCAATCGCAAACGCCAGATTGGCCGTACCGGTATCGCGCCAGCGCCCCACCTGCTCGGCAAAGGCTTGGCTGGTCAGGCTCTTGCCTCTTTCGTCGAGCGCCACCAACGTCGCGCCCTGGGGCAGCGCAGCGAGAAGAAGCTGGCCCTCGCGCGCTTTGAGGTCTGCGGACGGCAGTGCCCGCTTCTCCTCCACCTCGATCACCGTCAGGGCCGGGCGCAGGCGGTTGCCATAGTCGGCGACCAAGGATTTGATCGCCGCATCCTTGCAGCGTCCGACCGCCAGCAGGTGAACGCGCATGGGGTTAGAATTTGGGGCTTTCGCCCGCCTCTTCATCCCAATCTTCTTCAGCTTCTTCGTCGGTCAGGCTTTCGGAATCGACCGAATAGCCCCCGACCAGCAGATCGGGCGGCAGTTCGACGCCCCACATCTTTTCGAGATTGTAGAAGCTGCGCACTTCCGGACGGAAGATATGGACGATGATGTCTTTGGCATCGACCAGCACCCAATCGGCGCGCGGCAGGCCTTCGACCGTCAGGCCCTTTGCCCCGGCTTCCTTCAGCTTTTCCGCCAGATTCTGGGTGAGCGCCGCCACCTGACGGCCCGACCGGCCCGAGGCGATGATCATATAGTCGGCGATGCTGGTCTTGCCGATCAGCGGAATCACGACGATCCCTTCCGCCTTGCCGTCATCAAGCGAGGCTTTCGCCACTTCGACGAGCTGTTCGACCAGCGCCGTGCTGGTGGTTTCCGGGGTCGGGGTAGGCGTGTTCGGGGTCGTCGGGGCAGTAATGGGAGAATCCTCCGGTTAGGCGTTATCAGCAACGAAACCCGACTGGGCCGCCGCGCGAATCGCGGTGGCCGAGGCCGGGTGAAGACGGATCCGCAGAAAGACCCAGGCGGGGCGCCGGTGCCGCGCCAAAGTTCGGCTAGCAGCATCAGGCAGGCGCGCGGCGCGGAATTTCTGCGCGGCCCGTCCCGTCAAGGCGGCGCCAGAATAGGGCGCACGGGCGAAAACCGCAACAGCGGCTCGGGCATAGAGGCTCTGCCACGCGCGCCAGCGGGAAATCTGGCCAAGATTATCGGCCCCCATCAGCCAAACGAAACGCAGGTGCGGAAAAAGCCGGGTCAACTGCCGCAGGGTTTCGGCGCTATAGACGGTGCCGAGATCGCTCTCCACCGCCGTCGCCACCATGCGCGGATGATCCGCCATACGCGCCGCCGAAGCGAGCCGGGCGGCCAGCGGCGCCATTTCGGCGGTCGATTTCAACGGGTTTTGCGGCGATACCAGCCACCAGACCCAATCGACCCCCAAACGGCGCAAGGCTTCCTCGGCAATATGCCGATGCCCGGCATGGGCGGGGTTGAAGGACCCGCCGAGCAAACCGACCGTTTGCCCGCGGCTCCCCCGAAACCGCCCAAGCGGACGCAGCGCCGCCTTATCCGGCGCGAACCGTGCCATTCCCACGCACGAGATATTTGATGGACGTTAGATGCTGTGCCCCCACGGGGCCGCGCACGTGCAGCTTGCCAGTGGAAATACCGATTTCCGCCCCGAAGCCAAACTCGCCGCCGTCGGCAAACTGCGTCGAGGCGTTATGCAGCACAATGGCGCTGTCGATGCCGTTCAGGAAGGTTTCCGCCGCCGCCGCATCTTCCGTAACGATGGCTTCGGTATGGTGGGAGCCGTAGCGGTTGATATGCGCAACCGCCTCGCCAACGCCGTGAACGACCTTCGCGGAGACGATGGCCTCCAGATACTCCGTTCCCCAATCTTCCTCCGTCGCCGGAAGAATGCGCGCATCCAACGCCTGAAGGGCAGCATCGCCGCGCACTTCGCAGCCCGCATCCAGCAGGTCTTTCAGAACCGGCGCTGCCAGGGTCGGCACGGTTTCGGCATCAAACAGCAGGCTTTCCGTTGCGCCGCAGACGCCCGTGCGGCGCAGCTTGGCGTTCAGCACCAGCTTGCGCGCCTTCTCCAGGTCAGCGGCGGCATGGATGTAGGTATGGCAGTTGCCGTCGAGATGTTTCAGCACCGGCACGCGCGATTCCGCCGCCACCCGCGCGATCAAGGATTTACCGCCGCGCGGGATGACGACATCGAGCGTTTCGGTCATCGTCAGCAGCACGCCGACCGCCGCCCGGTCCGGCGTCGGCACGGCCTGCACCGCATCTTCCGGCAGCCCGGCTTGCTTCAAACCGGCCCGCAGCGCCGTCAGAATTGCGCCCGAGGAGGCAAAACTATCCGACCCGCCGCGCAGGATGACGGCATTGCCCGACTTCACGCACAGCGCCCCGGCATCTGCCGTCACATTCGGGCGCGACTCATAGATGATCCCGATCACCCCCAGCGGCACGCGCACTTTTTGGAACTGCAAACCGTTGGGCTGCTGCCATTCCTCCAGAACCGTGCCCAGCGGATCGGGCAGCGCCGCAATCTCATCCAGCCCCTTGGCCACGCCTTCCAGCCGCTCGGGCGTCAGTTTCAGCCGGTCGCGCAGGGCCGACGATAGATCAGCCGCCCGCGCCATATCCGCGTCATTCGCCGTCAGGATCGCCGGGGCCGCCGCGCGCAGCGCTGCGGCCATCGCCGACACGGCTGCCGCCCGCTGCGCGCCACTGGTCTGAGCCAAAACCGCCGCCGCCGCTGTCGCCCGCGCGCCAAGTTCCGCCATCTGGGTTGCGAGATCGGGCTGGTCCATGATGCCGCGTTTCCTCTTCTTCTTGCGAGGTTAGGGCTTTGCCCTAACAACCCAGCCAAGGGGCTTACCCCTTGGCAATCCTTTTAAGTTTTTGTCCCTTCCCGTTTTCTTTGTCAGAAAATGGGATTCTCAAGGGACACGTCCCTTGAGCGGGGCGTCGGGGGCGGCGCCCCTGACTACTCCTCGCCCGCCCGCTCCATCACCAGATCGTCGCGGTGGATCATCTCGTCACGCCCACGATACCCCAGCAAGGCTTCGATCTCGCCGCTACGGCGCCCGGAGATGCGGGCGGCATCGGCGCTGTCGTAGGCAATCAGCCCCCGCGCCAGAGTCTGGCCCGTCGGGCCTTGCACCACCACGAGATCACCGCGCTCGAAGCTGCCCGCGATCTGCCGCACCCCGGCGGGGAGCAGGCTTTTTCCGGCGCGCAGAGCGTCGGCCGCCCCGGCATCGACGGTCACGGTTCCGGCGGGTTTGACCGAGGCGGCGATCCAGCGCTTGCGGGCCGTTAGCGGTTCGGCTTGCGGCAGAAACCAGGTGCACCGCGCGCCATTCAGAAGGGTGGTCAGCGGGTTCAGCGGCTTGCCCAAGGCAATCGCCATCCGCGCTCCCGCCGACAGGGCGACGCGCGCGGCTTGCAGCTTCGTCACCATCCCACCAGAAGAGAAACCGGGCAGCGCCTCCCCCGCCATTGCCAGGATTTCCGGCGTCAGGGTGCGCACTTCCGGCAGATGCTGTGCGTCGGGGGTTACGCGCGGGTCGGCGGTATAAAGGCCGTCGATATCCGACAGCAGCACAAGCGTATCGGCACTGGCCATCTGCGCCACGCGCGCCGCCAAGCGGTCGTTATCGCCGAAGCGAATTTCCGCTGTGGTGATCGTGTCGTTCTCGTTGATGATCGGCACCGCGCCCAGGGCGAGCAGCGCGTTCAGCGTGGCGCGGCCATTCAGATGACGGCGGCGTTCCTCGGTATCTTCGAGGGTCAACAACACTTGCGAGGCGGTCAACCCGTGGCGGGCCAGCGCTTCCTGATAGGCGTGAGCGAGGCGGATTTGCCCGGTCGCAGCCGCCGCTTGCTTTTCTTCGAGCAGCAGCGCCTTCCCGAGTAAGCCAAGCGAGCCGCGCCCGAGGGCAACCGCGCCGGAGGTGACGATAATCACCTGCATGCCCTGCGCCCGCAGCGCCGCCACATCGTCGGCAAGGGCATTCAGCCACTCGCGCCGCAGCGCACCAGTTTCACCATCGACCAAGAGGGCCGAGCCGATCTTCACCACAAGCCGCCGGGCCGTGGCCAAAGTGTGCGTTTGCAGGGGGGCGACGGCGGTCATGGTAAAGCCTCAGGGCTGGTAGGGGGCGGCGGGGTCGGCAGCCTCGGCGGCTTCCTGCGCCCCTTCGATGACCCGCAGGGCGCGGCGGCAGAGGTCTTTCACCCCCTGCCCGGTCGCGCCGGACAGGAGATGAATCTCCGAAGCATCCTGGCCACTGACTTCGGCCAAGGCTTCGCGCTTTTCGTCGATGTCTTCGTCCATCAACGCGTCGATCTTATTCAACACGATGATTTCGGGCTTGTCGGTCAGATCCGCGCCATAATCTTCCAGTTCCTGACGGATGACGGCGTAGTTTTCCGCCACGTCTTCCGCCGTACCGTCGATGAAATGCAGAATAACCCGTGTGCGCTCCACATGCCCGAGGAAGCGATGGCCCAGGCCGACGCCTTCCGACGCGCCTTCGATCAGCCCCGGCAGATCGGCCAGCACAAATTCCTTTTCATCGACACCGACGACGCCAAGCTGCGGCTTCAGCGTGGTGAAAGGATAATCGGCGATCTTCGGCCGCGCCGCAGAGGACGCGGCTAGGAAGGTGCTCTTACCCGCGTTCGGCATGCCGACCAGCCCGGCATCGGCGATCAGCTTCAACCGCAGCCAAACCCACATTTCCACACCGGGCCAGCCGGGGGTCGATTGGCGCGGCGCGCGGTTGGTCGAAGATTTGAAATGATCGTTGCCGAAACCGCCGTCGCCGCCGCGCGCCAGCAGCACTTTCTGCCCCGGTTCGGTCAGATCGTGCAGCACGGTTTCGTTGAATTCGTCCATGATCTGCGTACCTACGGGCACTTTCATGGTGATCGACCGGCCGCCGGGGCCGGAGCGGAGGCGCCCCATGCCGGGAATGCCGTTTTGCGCCTTGAAATGCTGCTGGTAGCGATAGTCGATCAGCGTATTGAGGTTGGCCACCGCCTCCACCCAAATATCGCCGCCGCGCCCGCCGTTGCCGCCGTCCGGCCCACCATATTCGATGAACTTCTCGCGCCGGAAGCTGACGCACCCGGACCCGCCGTCGCCGCTGCGGACATAAATCTTGGCCTGATCGAGAAACTTCATCGTCGGAATATCCTAGGAGCAGTCTGCATCGCCCCAAAACGCAAAGGGGGAATGGTAACCCATTCCCCCTTTTATCAGCTTGCTCTCACCGCGCGGCAGGCCGGGGGAGAGAAAGGCCGTACCCGCGCGTCGTTACGCCGCCACCGGGGCGGTTTCGATTTCCGGCTGTTCGATGTACACGGTCGTGCCGAGCGAGTTCTTGTGGAACCGCACGATGCCTTCGACCAGCGCGAACAGGGTATGGTCCTTACCGATACCGATATGCTTGCCCGGCTTGTACTTGGTGCCGCGCTGACGGACGATGATGTTGCCCGGAATGGCGACTTCGCCCCCGAACTTCTTCACGCCCAGACGACGACCGGCGCTATCGCGACCGTTGCGGGAGCTACCGCCTGCTTTTTTATGGGCCATTTCGTATGACTCCTCTAACCTGATCTGTCGCTTAGAGCGCCGGCAGCGCCGTGATCTTCAGAACCGTCAGGTCCTGACGATGGCCGTTCTTACGGCGCGAATTCTGGCGGCGACGCTTCTTGAAGATGATGACCTTCGGGCCACGCGCTTGCTTCACGACTTCCGCCGTAACGGTCTTGCCGGTCAAGGCATCGCCGAGCGCCAGCGTATCGCCATTGGCGACCAGCAGCACCTTGTCGAGCGTGACGGTTTCGCCAGCCGCAGCCTCGATCTTTTCGACCGTAATAACATCGTCTTGGGCGACGCGGTATTGCTTACCGCCGGTTTGAATGACTGCGTACATGGCTCTCTAACTCAACCGCAATAGAAACGCTGGACGCAACCGCGCCCGCCGGAGAACGCGCACTCTACCCATGCGCCCCGCCCCGTCAAGCAAAAAACGACTCTATTCCTAAGGGTCCGCTGCAAGGGCCGGGGGCAGCAAAATCATGGCACTCCCGCGCCCCCGAAAAAACCCTCTTGCACGCCCCCGCCGTTCCCGCTAATCATCCGCGCCACAACACGCGCTTCCCATCTGCCAGGGATGTAGCGTCATGCGGATGGGTGGCAGAGCGGTTGATTGCACCGCACTCGAAATGCGGCATACCTTCACGGGTATCGGGGGTTCAAATCCCTCCCCATCCGCCACTTACCTAAAATACAAAATCAGCGATGCCATAGTAAGGCCACAGGCTTGCCAATAGGCTATTATCCCGAGTGGCTTGGGATGAGATAGTACCTGATGAAAACTGTGTTGCGCCGCCTAGCCGCCGTTCTGATCGGTGTGCTGGTTCTGCTGGAAGAACTGGCCTGGGGGCTGCTCGATGCCCTGCGCCGGGCGGTGGAAACGGTTGTTCCCTTCGATACCCTGCGGGCATGGCTGCGGCGGCGGTCGCGCTGGCAGGCGTTGGGGCTGTTTTCGGTTCTGCTGGCGCTGGCGGAAGGCAGTAAGGTCGCTGCCCTCGCCCTCATCGGCACCGGTAAGCTGCTGC
Source organism: Elstera cyanobacteriorum (assembly GCF_002251735.1). Taxonomy (NCBI): domain Bacteria; kingdom Pseudomonadati; phylum Pseudomonadota; class Alphaproteobacteria; order Rhodospirillales; family Rhodospirillaceae; genus Elstera; species Elstera cyanobacteriorum. The sequence continues at coordinate 42,725 of NZ_NOXS01000035.1, forward strand.
TGGGCCTGGCCGTTCTGGTTCTGTTGAAAATGATCGGCGGGGTCATTCTCGTCACGCTCTGGCAGGAATGCCGCGACCGGCTACTGGAATTCACCCTGATCGCCCGCGCCCATCGGATTATTCTGGCCTGGAAGGCGCGGGTTCACGCTTGGCTGGACCGACAGACGTGGTGGCAATCGGTCCGTGGAACACTTCGGTCCCTGAAGGACAGAGTGCGCGGCTGGCTTGGGGTTCGGCGCCGCGCGGGTTAGGCCCGGCGGGTCAGCGACAGCATAAGCGGCGTTTGCGGGCGCAGCGAGACGTTAAAGATGGGGCGCGGCGGCGCCATCCCCGTCGGGACCGATAGGTCGAAGCGCTGCAGGATCATCGCGGCGATCACCGTCATTTCGGTCACGGCAAGCCGCTGCCCCAAACACACGCGCGGGCCTGCCCCAAACGGCAGATAGGCGCCGCGCGGAATATCGGGCGCATCGGGGGCGAAGCGGTCCGGCTTAAAGGCCAAAGGATCCGGGAACCAGCGCGCATCCTGCTGCATCGCATGGACGGGGATCAAAAAGAGTGTGCGCGCGGGAAACACCCACGTGCCGAGGGGTATCGGCGCCCGCGCCCGCCGCGCCAACAACATAGGGGCCGCCGGATAAAGCCGCAGGGTTTCGTGCAGGGTTTGCGTCAAGAAGGGTAGATTGGCCAGCTTTGCCGCCGTGGGCGGTTGATCGCCTAAGGCTGCCCCTACCTCTGCCCGCGCCGTGGCCTGGATCTCAGGATGCGCCGCGAGGCACCACGCCCACCAGGTCAGAGTCGCGGCAACCGTTTCGTGCCCCGCCACAAAGGCCGTCATACATTCATCGCGCACGGCCCGAAGCGGCCAAGCCCCCGGCTGGTCGCGGTGCAGGGTCAATAGGTGAGACAGAAGATCGGGCGGCCAAGCGTCGGGCGCCTGGGTTAGCCGCGACTGCACATGACGGTCGATCAAGCCGGTTAGCACGTTAAACGCCCGGCGCTTGGCCGCTTTCCACGGCAGCCAGTCCGGCAGGCTGACCGGCCAATAGAATTCCTTATTGGCTTCGGCCGACACAGTGTGAACCGCCTCTGCGGCAGCGGCGGTCTCCTCCCCCGCTGGGCTCGAAAACATCAGGCGCAGGATCACATCCATCGTCAGCGCCGTGACAGCGCGCTCAATCGGCCACAGCGCTTGCCGCTGCGGCCAAGCCTGCACCCCCGCCGCAACCGTTGCTGCAATGGTCGGAACAAAATCCTGTGCCGCGCGGGGGGAGAAGCTGGGCTGCAAGGCCTGCCGCTTGGCTTTCCAGGCTTCGCCTTCCGACGTGAAAACGCTCTGGCCGTGGAGTTGCTCAAAAACCCGCGTTCCCCGCTCCCAGCGGATCAAACGATCATGGTGGGTGACCAATAGCGCGCGGACCAACTCGGGGTCGGTCACGACGATCTCATGCTCCGGCCATAGGCGCAGATGATAAACATCGCCATAGGTTTGCTGCCAGCCCGCCAAGGCGCCCAAGAGGTCGCGGGCCATGCGCGCCATCAGCCCCCAGCCGGTCAAACCGCTCGGCGGCCCGGGGGGCCAACCGGTGTTAACGGGGCCGGTGGCGGGGGGCGCACTCGGCGCCGAGGGGCGGGGGCAGGCAGCCGGAGAGGTCTTATCCATGGCCAGGAGCTTTCTCGATCCTGCGGCCCCTGTCTTGAACGGAAACGACATCGACAGGCCCGGCGCGCTGACCTATACCGCGCTTATGGTGATGCCGCCGACCTGCCCCGATCCGCTAGCCCGCGCGCCGCGCGCAACAACAGGCGTGGTCGAGCGGCTCTATCCGACGCCGCCCGCCTTGCAGGGGGCTATCGTCGCGATCCTATGCCGCGATACGCGGACGGCGGCCTTGAGCGATGCACAGCGCCTGACCCATTTTCCGGCAACGCCGCTGGTTACCCTAAGCTGGTTCCACGGGATCGATGCCGGTCTGGTCGAGCGCGGCCCTGTCTGGCGCCGCTTTCCGTCCGATCTGCTGTTGGCCGGAAGCCATTTTCATCCCGTAGTCACCTGGGCACCAAAGACCGGGCGTGGCGGCTTTGCCTGCCTAACCGCCGATACCGCCAGGGCGCTGTTCGGGATCGACAGTGCCGCCCTTCAGGACCGCATTCTGCCTGCCGACGCGGTCCTTGGACCGGATTGGATGCCTTTCCTGACCGACCTGCGTAACGCCCCCGACGACGCGGCGGTTCTGGCGGCACTGGCAACCCATCTCGCCCCGCGCTGGCACGCCGTGCAGGGCCGCACGTCCACCGCGCCAACCCTGCGCCAGTTGGGACGCCATTGGGTCGCCCGCCTAGCAATACAAGCGCGTGACTGGCGGCGGCAGTGCAGCCCCCGGCAAGTGGAGCGCCGAATCAAAACGCTCAGCGGTCGCTCGTTGCGCGATTGGCAAGGCTTGGTGCGGACAGAAGGCGTTTTCTTTTCCGCCCGCGAGCGGTTTGACCGGGGCGAGCCGCCCGATTGGGCGGCCCTTGCGGTGGAAGAAGGCTTTTCCGATCAAGCCCATCTGACGCGCGCCGTGAAACGCATTACCGGCTTCGCCCCAGGGGAATTTTCTGCCCGCTTTATTGCCGACGAGAGTTTCTGGGCCTATCGGCTTTGGGTTTAGCCCCGGCGTTCGGTCATCCAATACAGGAGCGCGGCAATCGGCAGAGCCATCCCGGCCCAGGAAGCCCAGGCCCAACCGCCGTGGGCAAAAGCCCAGCCGCCCGCCGCCGACCCGATGGCGCCGCCCGCAAAGAAGGTCGCCATATAAAGGCCGTTCAAGCGGCTGCGCGATTCGGCCCCCAGCGCAAAAATCGCCCGCTGCCCCAGCACGATGTTCACCGTTGCCCCGAAATCCAGCAGGATCGCCGCCGCAACGAATAGGCCGAGCGAAAGGGTTGAGCCTTCCGGCACCAGATGGGTCACGAGGAACGCGCTAGCACCGAGGATCATCGCCCCTGCGGTCGCCGGGCGGCTCCAGCCCCGATCCGCAAGGCGCCCGGCAATCGGTGCCGCCACCGTCCCCGCCGCCCCCGCGAGGGCAAACAAGGCGATACCGCTTTGCGATAGACTGAAGGCAGGCCCGGCCAGCACCAGCGGCGTCACCGTCCAGAACAGGCTGAAGGCCCCGAACAGCGCCGCCTGATACAGCGCCCGCCGCTGCAAGATCGGCGTATGCAGCGCGAGATGCCCGAGGGAGGCGAGAAGATCGCCATAGCGCAGGGCCGATTGTGGCCGCCGCTGCGGCAGCGCCTTCGCCAGAACCAGAGCGAGCAGCCCCATCACCAGGGTCGACAGGAAGAAAACCGCCCGCCACGACAGAATATCGGCAATGAAGCTCGATACCGGACGGGCCAGCATGATCCCAGCCATCAGCCCGCTCATGACATTGCCGACCACCTGCCCGCGCGCGGCTTCCGGCGCCATATGGGCGGCAAAGGGCACGATGATCTGCACGGCGACCGACGCCAAACCGATCAGCAGCGCGGCTGCCAGAAAAGCGCTGGCCGTCGGCGCTAACCCGGCGGCGATCAGGGCGAGCGCCGCCATGCCGATCATCGTTAGGATCAGGCGGCGGTTTTCTAGCAGATCGCCCAAAGGCACGATCAGCAGCAGCCCCAGGCCGTAGCCGATCTGCGTCAAGGTGACGATCAGCCCCGTCGCTTCCGGCGACAGGCCCAGACTGGCGCGGATCGGCCCGGCGAGCGGTTGAGCGTAATAGAGGTTGGCGGCGATCAGCCCGCAGGCTGCCGCCAGCAAAAAGGTCATCCAGGCGGAAATCGTCCGGGGATCATCGGCGGTTGCCGCAGCGTCAGGCGAGGTCATGGCAGGCTCCGTATTTAGGAAACGGTCGTTTCCAAATTAAGCGAAAAAATCAGTCCAACATCCGCAAGGCGGCATCCACCGCTGCGACCATTTCCTCCCGCGTTCGCCCGGTCTTGCCGACGATCCGCATTCCCTTCATCAGACACAGCAACGCCCGCGCCACCCCTTCGACCGGAACCGAGGGCGCGACCGACCCATCATCCTGCCCGCGCTGGATGAGCAGGCGCAGAAAGGCTTCGTCATTCGCCATCGAAAAGCGCACCCGGTCCGCCACATCGGCTTCGGAGGTGGAAAGCTCCACCGCGCAGCCGATAATCAGGCAACCTTGCCGCCCTTCGAACCCGTGGGAGCTTTCGGCGTAGAACAGCAGCGCGTTGCGCATCTGCTCCCGCCCCGTCGCCCCTTCCGCCACCAAGGCTTCGAACGCCGTGCGGCGCTGCGCCTTGAAGCGGTCGAACACGGCGATGAACACGGCCTTCTTATCCTTGAAGGCTTTATACAGGCTGCCCTGCGCTACCCCCATCGCCCGCGTAAGGTCGGTGATCGAGGTTGCATGATAGCCCCGCGCACTAAAAACCCGCGCGGCCTTATCCAAGGCGGCTTCGATATCGAATTCGCGCGGGCGCCCACGCGGGGCAGCGGTAAGCGTTGAAACCACCATGCCCCACAATGGGAAACGATCATTTCCGAATCAAGCGGTTTTTTCTATTCCCCGGAAGACCTCTCAGGCTGGGATTGCCATTGACAATCGAGCGATCCTGGGCCGCACTATCGGCATGACCTTTCTTCGTCTTCTTTCGTCGCAACGACGTCGACGCTCCGATCACCTGCGGGGCGATAGAAGGCATTTGACGGTCACCCAGCGCGAGACCCCTTAAGGGTCAGCCGCCTGATCCCAAAGCATCAATCCCCGCCACCTCCCGGTCGGCGGGTTTTTTTTTATCTGCGGAGATACGATCATGACGTCCCTCATCGCTCCTGCCCTGCGGTGCGCTGAACCGGCCGATGCCGCCGCCATCCAAACCCTGGTGCGCGCCGCCTATGCGCAATGGGTGCCGATGCTGGGGCGCGAACCGATGCCGATGCGGGTGGATTACGCGCAGGCGCTAAAGGCCCATCGCTTCGATCTGCTCGTTGACGGTGCCTCCCTCCTCGGGGTTCTCGAAACCGAGATCAGGGATGATCACCTGTGGATCGAAAATATCGCCATCCACCCAGACCAGCAGGGGCACGGTCTGGGGCGGCGGCGGCTCACCCTGGCAGAAACCTTGGCCGGCGCGGCAGGATGCGAGGAAATCCGCCTGCTGACCAATGGCGTCTTCAAAGCCAACATCGCCCTCTACGAAAAGGTCGGCTACGCCATTACCGGGCGCGAGGCCTTCATGGGCGGCACGACGATTTATATGACAAAAACGCTCTGTACGTGACGCCCGGCTAAACGGACATTGCGGCAGCCAAACGCCGCCTTTACCCTGCCGGGGCATTTTTTGTTTCGCCAAAGGATATGAGCCAATGAAATCCCGTGCCGCCGTTGCCTGGGCCGCCAATAAGCCGCTGACCATCGAAACCATCGAAATCGGCGGGCCGAAGCCGGGCGAAGTGCTGGTGGAAATCATGGCGACCGGCGTTTGCCATACCGATGCTTACACCCTGTCGGGCCTCGACTCCGAAGGCAAGTTCCCGGCGATCCTGGGGCACGAGGGCGCGGGCATCGTCCGGGAAATCGGTGCGGGCGTCACCTCGGTGAAAGTCGGCGATCACGTCATCCCGCTCTATACGCCGGAATGCCGCCAGTGCAAAACCTGCCTGTCGCAGCGCTCCAACCTCTGTACCTCGATCCGGGGAACCCAGGGCCAAGGGCTGATGCCGGACCGGACGACGCGCTTTTCCTGCGAGAAAAGCGAGATTTTCCATTACATGGGCTGTTCCACCTTCTCCAACTTCACCGTGCTGCCGGAGATCGCCGTGGCGAAAGTGCGGGAAGACGCGCCCTTCGATAAGATTTGCTACATCGGTTGCGGGGTCACCACCGGCATCGGCGCGGTGATCTATACGGCGAAAGTGTGGGCCGGGGCGAATGTCGTGGTCTTCGGCTTGGGCGGTATCGGCCTCAACGTCTTGCAGGCCGCGCGTATGGTCGGGGCGGATAAGATCATCGGCGTTGATCTCAATCCGGCGAAAGTCGAAATGGCCAAGAAGTTCGGCATGACCCATTTCATCAACCCGGACGACGTGGGCCGCGATAAGGTGGTGGAAGCCATCGTCGATTTGACCGGCGGCGGGGCCGATTTCTCCTTCGAATGTATCGGCAATGTCCACACCATGCGGCAAGCGCTGGAATGCTGCCACCGCGGCTGGGGGGAAAGCATCATCATCGGTGTCGCCCCGTCGGGCACCGAAATTTCCACCCGCCCCTTCCAACTGGTCACGGGCCGCGTCTGGAAAGGCTCGGCCTTCGGCGGCGCACGCGGGCGTACCGATGTGCCGAAGATCGTCGATTGGTACATGGACGGGAAGATCGACATCGACAGTCTGATCACCCACACCATGCCGCTCGACGACATCAACACCGCCTTCGACCTGATGCATGAAGGCAAGTCGATCCGCTCGGTGGTGGTCTACTAATGACCTTAGAAATCGTCTCCCAGGCCAAATGCTTCGGCGGCACCCAGGCCACCTATCAACACGCCTCCACGGCGACGGGGACGGCGATGCGCCTCGCCGTCTTCACCCCGCCGCAAGCCGCGCACGGCCCGGTGCCGGTCCTCTGGTTTCTGTCGGGCCTAACCTGTACCGAGGAGAATTTTACCGTGAAGGCCGGGGCGCAGCGCCTCGCCGCCGAGCTTGGGGTAATGCTGGTCGCGCCCGACACCTCGCCGCGCGGCGAGGGCGTGCCGGACGATGCCGATAAGGCCTATGACTTCGGCCTCGGCGCGGGTTTCTACGTCGATGCGACCGAAGCCCCTTGGGCGCAGCACTACCGCATGCGCACCTATCTGGAACAGGAACTCCCCGCCTTAATCAGCTCGACCCTGCCCGCCGATATGACCCGCCAAGGCATTACCGGCCATTCGATGGGCGGGCACGGCGCGCTGACAATCGCTTTGCGCTCGCCCGCCCGCTTCCGTTCCGTCTCTGCCTTCGCACCCATCGTCTCGCCGATGAATTGCCCGTGGGGGGAGAAAGCCCTGACCGGCTACCTCGGCCCGGATCGCACCGCTTGGCGCGCCTACGACGCCTGCGCCTTAATCGAGGATGGCGCGCGGGTGCCGGATATTCTGGTCGATCAAGGCAGCGCCGACAGTTTCCTAACGACACAGTTAAAGCCAGAACTGCTGGAAGCCGCCTGCGCCACCGCAGGCCAACCGCTGACCCTGCGGCGGCAGGACGGCTACGACCATTCCTATTTCTTCATCGCCAGCTTTATCGCCGACCATCTGGCGTGGCATGCGGAGCGGCTGCTGCGCTAGCAACACAAAAGAGGCGCCGATCTGGCGCCCCTTCCGATGATTGGTGGCGATAAGTTCAGCCCTTCGCTGGGGTCTCCGCCCCCGTCGTCAGGGCCGTTTCGATGTCCGACGGGTCGATGTTCCGGGACAGGGCTTTGTTCAGCTTGTCGCGGTCCAACTCGCCTTCCCACCAGGCAACGGCGACCGTGGCGATGCCATTGCCGCAGAGATTGGTAATAGCGCGGCATTCGCTCATGAATTTATCGATGCCGAAGACGATGGCCATGCCGGGCACCAGTTCCGGGCGCACGGCGGCCAGGGTTGCCGCCAGGGTGATGAAGCCCGCGCCGGTAATACCGCTGGCGCCTTTGGAGGTCAGCATCGCCACCGCCAGAATGGTGAGCTGTTCGCCGAAGCTAAGGTGAACACCCATCGCCTGCGCCACAAACAGGGTCGCCAGCGTCATATAGATATTCGTGCCGTCGAGGTTGAAGGAATAACCCGTGGGCACGACGAGGCCGACAACCGATTTGGAGCAGCCGAGGCGTTCCAGCTTTTCCATCAACTGCGGCAGCGCGCTTTCGGAGGAGGAGGTGCCGAGCACGATCAGCAACTCGTCCTTGATGTAGCCAAGGAAGCGGAAAATGCTGAAGCCGAGCAAGCGGGCGATGATCCCCAGTACGACGAAGACAAACAGCGCCGCCGTGACATAGAAGGTCGCAATCAAGCCCAAGAGATTACCCAGCGCCGCCGGGCCGTATTTGCCGATGGTGAAGGCCATCGCGCCGAAAGCGCCGATGGGGGCGGCTTTCATGATGATGGCGATAACGCCGAAGACCGCCTGCGACGCATCGTCGATGAAGCCGCGCATCGTCTTGCCGCGCTCGCCCAGGAACATCAGCGCAAAGCCGAACAGAATGGCGGCCAGCAGCACTTGCAGCACATCGCCCTTGGCGAAGGCGCCGATCAGCGAGTCGGGGATAATGCCCATCACGAAATCGATGGTCTTCATTTCGCCGGCCTGCTTGGCAAAACCCGCCACCGCCGCCGCATCGGCCTTACCACCGGAAAAGCCAACGCCGGGGGCGACGACATTGCCGACGATCAGCCCGAGCACGAGGGCGAAGGTGGAGACGATTTCGAAATAAATCAGGGCTTTCACCCCGACGCGGCCGACCTTGCTCGAATCCTGCACATGGGCAATGCCCGAAACAACGGTGCAGAAAATGATCGGCGCGATCATCATTTTAATGAGCTTCACGAACCCGTCGCCCATCGCCTTCACCCAGGGGTTCTGGGCGATATCGGGGGCGGCAATGCCGACCAACACCCCGATCAGGATGGCGAACAGCACTTGAATGTAAAGCTGACGATAAAAAGGTTTCCGCGCCGGAAGCGCATTTGCAAGAGCCATTTGAGGTTTCTCCCATCCTCGAAGCTTATGATCGGGACACCGGAATATCCTTGGCACCCCGAAATTGGCCCGACTCTGGCAGGATTAAGGCACAGTTCTATTGTGGACATCCGCAGAACTGGGAGACAACTTGCCTCACTGTGGAAAACCCTGATGGGATATTTACCAGGGACTTGCAGCAATTGTTCACCGCCCCTACCGGGACGGTAGGCCTTGCCCGCGACCGGCCTTTGCGCTCTGGTAGGGTTCCCGCCCTGCTGGAGAGACCTGCATGCCCCGCGCCGCCCTGCTGCTGATCGATTTTCAGAATGCCGTTTTCGAACCGCCCGCCGCGAAGGCTGAGGATGCCGACGCGATTCTGGGCCACCTCACCCGCCTGCAAGCCGCCGCCCGCGCTGCTGGGGTGCCGGTCGTCATGGTTCAGCATGAAGAAGCAGGCGGCGAATGGGAACGCGGCACCGATACCTGGGCGTGGCCCGCCGCTATCGCCCCGCAACCCGGCGATCACCTAATTTCAAAGGAGAGCTGCGACGCTTTCCGCGATACCGAGCTTGCCGCCGTGCTGGCCAAGCTGGGCGTGACCGATCTTTATGTGTGTGGTTATGCGACCGAATTCTGCCTCGATACCAGCATCCGCCGCGCCGCCAGCGACGGGTTTCGCGTCAAGGTCATTGCCGACGCCCAAACCACCCGCAACCGCCCGCACCTGTCCGCCGCCGCGCTCCGTCAGCATCACCTGTGGGTGTGGGAGAACATGAGCGTGAAGGATAATCCGATTGGGATTACCGAGACGGCGGCAGTGATCGGGGCGTGGAAGGGGTAAGGGGCGCCCCTACCCCAGCAGCTTGCTGTTCACCAAGCGGTTCAGGGAAACCTGGGCTTCCGCCGCTTCAATCGTCAGGCGACGGTGAATTTCGGGCGTCGTCCGAACCTGGAACTTGCCGGAAAAAGGCCGTAACGAGATCGGCTGCGGAACCGCCTCCCCCGCTGCAGTCATGTCGGCCACGGTCTCCCGCACCAGTTTTCGGATGCCGCGAAACGCCGCGTCCTCATCCTCATCTAGCCAAGAAAGGCTAGGGAACTCGACACAAGTCCCGATAAATTCCGCGTCTTCTGCCGACCAACCGATGCGATAGGTATAAGGATCAGCCACCATGATCCGGCTCCTTACTCTGGGCCAATAATCGCTCTAGTGCCGCAAGAACCTGTTTAACCTGATAGGCCTTTGCCTTCCCATCTTTTCCCCGTTGAATATTCACGCGCGGATCCCCCTGCCACGGCATTTTAAAGACACAATGGGCTGTTCCATTTTGGCGCGGAGCCCCAAAATAATACTCGCAAACCTTTTTGACATCCTCATACCGAATAGCCTGCGGCGTATGACGCATTTGGCTGACAAGAGCATGGATTGCTTTGGACATTGAGCCACGCCCTCAGTCAAACGATATCAATATTAATACCATATGTTTTCCTGCCAAGCCTACTGAAATGATCCGCCCCATAAAAAAGCCCGCCCCCGAGTGTCTCGGGGACGGGCAGCGACCCTGCCTAGGGATAGGGATCAGATCGGCTGGGTATTCAATCGCTTAGAACTTATAGCCAAGCCCGATACCAACGATCCACGGGTCGATATCGACCTTCGCGGTCGTCGGGATCGCCTTGGCGGCAGAGACATGGGCGGTGGTCTTCAGGAAGATCTTCTTCACATCGAGGTTGGCGTACCAATTGCCGCCCACATTGACATCAACCCCCGCCTGCAGCGCATAGCCGAAGTTATCGTCATAGCGGATGCCCGAATGCTGGGAGCCGTTCTTGGCATCGTAGAAGATCGTGTAGTTGATCCCAGCGCCGACATAGGGGTTGATCCGCTCGGTCGGCAGGAAGTGCCATTGCGCCGTCAGGGTCGGCGGCAGCAGACGCACGGTGCCGAGATGCGTATCGCCGACGATGGAGCTCTTATCGGTCACGCTATGGCGCGTCGTTCCGGCAATCAGTTCCAGCGAAAAGTTCGGCGTGAAGAAATAAGAGAAATCGACTTCCGGGATAAAGTCATTGCTGATATCGACCTTACCGCCAACGGGGGCGCTGACCTTGCTCGATACATCCGGCAGCACGCCGAGGCCGCGCACACGCACCAGGAAGTCACCCGTCTTGAAGGTGCCCGGCTGGGCATCCTGCGCCTGGGCAGTCGATGCGAGCAGAAGCGCGCCGAGCGCAGCGGCAGCCGTTTTGGCGAAAATCGATTTGGTCGCCATTATGAACCCCTTTTGGTGTTTTAAAAGCCTATGAGCCGCCCGTACCTGCGCCTCGATAGGGGGCAGCATATCCCTGTTTTTTTTAGGGGCATTGACCTGCATCAACGGCAGGGGGCGCGGGCTAGGCCTGCGGTTATTCGTCGCGCTCGACCGTCAAGGTCACCGTATCCGCCGACAGCCGGGCATGATTGACGCTGATCGGGCGGCCCAGCGGGTCGCAGTCGATCCCCCAGGTTACCAAGAGGGGGCGCCCCCGTCGCAGCCCCAGGGCCTTGGCCTCAGTCGGCGTTGTCAGGCGGGCGGTGATCCGCGTTTCCGCCCGGGTATAATCAGCCAGCCCTCCCGCGCGCAGGGCCTGCGTCACCGATCCCAAACGCAGAAAATCCGGCCCCAGATCGGGAAAGCGGTCGGCGGGCAGGAAATGTTCGTTGAGGGTCACGGGCTTGCCGTCAATCCGGGTCAGGTAGTTTAGGCGCCACACCTCGGCCGCCTGGGTCAACCGCAAGGCCTTGACTACAGCGCGCGGGGCTGCAACCCGGTCGGCCGTCATCGCCTCCCGCTGCGGATGATGGCCCTGGCGCCGCAGATTATCGGTCAGGCGCGTGCGCGGGCCAACGCGATATTCAAGCCCCGTATCGCGCAAAAAGACACCCCGGCCCTGGTGCGAGACGACCAAGCCCAAATCGGCCAGATGCCCCACGGCCTGACGGACCGTATGGCGGTTAACGGCAAACCGCGCTGCCAATTGGGCTTCGGTCGGCAGCCGTCCAGCGGGGGCAAACCTGCCGTCGCGAATATCCTCTTGCAAGGCTGCCGCGATCTTCTGCCATACTGCCTGCCGCACCCTGGTCGCTCCCCCCGGATTGATCTGGCCCGTGCCGGTTCCGTTACCCGAGGTTATCGACAAATGACACGCTTATCCAGGATCGCCGGTCCGACGATCCTGACCAATCTGCGCCTCTGCCTGCCGACCGATGTGGTTTCTGGGACAATTTCAATCGAAGATGGCCGCATCGCCGCCATCGATACGGGCCGCAGTTCGCTTGCGGCAGCGGAAGATTGCGGTGGCGATTACCTGCTGCCGGGCTTGATCGAGTTGCACACCGATAATCTCGAAAAGCATTTCACCCCCCGCCCCGGCGTTACCTGGCCCGCCCTGGCCGCTGTGATGAGCCACGACGCCCAGATGGCGGGCAGCGGCATTACAACGGTGCTGGATGCCCTGGCGTTGGGGGACGTGCGCGAAGGGTCGGACCGAATTCGGAGCCTCAAGACAATGGCCGACGCGATCCTGGCCGCCCGCGCCGACGATCTGACCCGCGCCGAACATTTTCTGCATTTGCGCTGCGAAATCTCCTACCCCGATTTGATGGAATTGGTAGAACAATTGGCGATCCCGGAGGCGGTGAAGCTGGTCTCGATCATGGACCATACGCCGGGGCAACGGCAGTTCACCAACCTCGACAGCTATCGCAGTTTCTATAAGAAGAAATTCGGCCTCAGCGATGCTGAGATGGCGGAATTTGAAGCCGCGACCGTGGAACGGCAGGCCCGCTACGCCGCCCCGCAGCGCGCCGCCGTGGTGGCGACCGCTCAGCGCCTGGGTCTCCCGCTCGCCAGCCATGACGACGCCAAGCCGGAGCATGTGGCCGAAGCGGCGGCGGAGGGAATGCGCATTGCCGAATTCCCGACGACGCTGGAGGCCGCCGACCTGTCGCGCAAGGCCGGAATGAAGCTGCTGATGGGCGCGCCGAACCTCGTGCGCGGCGGCTCTCACTCCGGCAATATCGCGGCGGCGGACCTTGCGGCGCGCGGATGGCTCGATATTCTGTCCTCTGACTATATGCCGGTCAGCCTGCTGCAAGCGGTCTTCCTGCTCGCCCCGACCGAGGCCGACTTGCCCGCCGCCGTCGCCACCGCGACCGCCACGCCCGCCGAGGCCGTGGGGTTACATGATCGCGGCAGCCTGACCCCCGGTAAACGGGCCGATCTGCTGCGCGTTAGACTGCATCGGACCGGCGATGGGGCGGCCCTCCCCCTCGTGCAAGGTGTCTGGCGCGCTGGGCGGCGGGTGGCATGACGCCCCACCGCGTCGCCCTCTATTGGACCCCGCCCGACGCCAGCCCGCTCGCGGAGTTCGCCGCGCGCTGGCTAGGGCGCGATACCTTGGGTCGCTGGGTGCCGCCGCTGCGCCTTGGCTTCGATCCCGCCGCTTGGGAAGCGATGACGGAGGCACCGCGCCGCTATGGGTTCCATGCGACCCTGAAAGCACCGTTTCGGTTGGCAGAGAATGCGAGCCTGGAAGCCGTCGAACGCGCGGCAGAAGTCTTAGCGCGCCAACTGTCGCCGCTGCCGCTCGCCCTAACGGTGGAGGCGCTGGGGGCTTTCCTGGCCCTACGCCCCGTCGATCCGCCAGACGCGCTGGCCGCACTGGCCGGGCGCTGTGTTGAGGCGCTGGACCGTTTCCGCGCGCCCTTGACCGAAGCGGAGATCGCCAAACGCGGCCCCAATCTCTCGCCACGCCAGCAAGAGCATCTGCGGCGCTGGGGCTATCCCTATGTGTTCGACGATTTCCGCTTGCACCTCACGCTGACCGGGCCATTGGCGGAACCCATCCGGGCGGATGTCCTGGCCCGCCTGCGCGCAGCCCTGACGCCGCTTTTGCCGCCCACAGCGCTATTGGCGGACCTTTGCCTTTTCATTGAACCCAAGCCGGGGGAACCGCTGGTGCTGTATCGGCGGATCGTTTTGGGTTAGCGCTGTTCGCGGGTGTGCCAAACTTGGAGAATATAGATAGTCTCCTGCCGCAAAGCATACCGGATTTCATAAGCCCCGATTACAAGACGTCGGACTTCAAGAGCCAAGACTGTCTCGACCCTCTGTCCCAACCTCGGCATGGACCGCAACCGCTGGGGCGCTTCGCGCAACGCCTGGACGACCCGTCGGGCAACGGCGGGATTATCCCATTTCAAAAATTCATTGAGCCGCTCGATGTCCTCAAGAGCCTGCTCGGTCCAAATAACAATCATTTCGGCCTCGGACGCGGCAGGGGCGTATCGGTCCCAAGACTTGCCAGCCATGCCTGAACCTCAGCATCCTCGACATATTGCCCCGCATCAATCTGCGCAATAGCCTTCAAGGTTAAGCGATACCGCTCCTCCTCATCCTCAACCCAGGCCGAGAGCGCCTGTCGGACGATGGCATCCGGCGACTGGTCCCGCTCGGCGGCCATGATCGCCAGCTTATCCGCCAAGGCCGCCGGGATCGCGGCGGTTAGCACCCGTGTTTCCGACTGAGCCATCACCCTCTCCTGCTTTTACAAAGCCCTGGGCAAGTATACGCGCGCGTAAGTGCTTTTCCTATCGGCGCACGGCAAAGAAACGGCGCAACTGCGCCGCCGCCGCCTGTTCGTGAAAGCCGCCGTAGGCTTCCGGTCGGTGCAGGCAGGTCGGTTGCTCGAAGAGGCGCGCGCCATGCTCCACCGCCCCGCCCTTCGGATCATAGGCGGCGAAATAAACGCGGCGCAGGCGGAAATGGCTGATCGCCCCGGCACACATCGGGCAAGGCTCTAGCGTCACATAAAGATCGCAACCGGTCAGCCGGGGGGAGCCGAGGGCGGCAGCGGCGGCCCTCAGCGCCAGCAGTTCGGCGTGGGCGGAGGCATCGGCCAGTTCCTCCGTCCGATTACCCGCCGCAGCGATAATCGCCCCGCCCGGCGCGACGACGACGGCACCCACCGGCACCTCGCCGCGCGCCGCCGCCGCCTCAGCCTCGGCAAAGGCACGGTCCCAATAGGGGGAGGCGGGCATCGGGACTATTGGGCCGTCCAGCCGCCATCCATCGGCAAGGTGATCCCGGTGATCTGATCCGCAGCGGGGGAGCTGAGGAAAACGGCCAGGGCGCCCAGTTGATCGGTTTCGGCAAACGCCATCGACGGCTGCTTTTCGCCCAGCAGTTTCTTGCGGGCTTCATCGACCGAAATGCCTTCGGCGGCGGCGCGGGCGTCGATCTGCTTCTGCACCAGCGGCGTCGCAACCCAGCCGGGGGCGATGGCATTGCAGGTGACCCCGCTGCCCGCGAGTTCGAGGGCAACCACCTTGGTCATGCCGACGATGCCGTGCTTCGCCGCGACATAGGCAACCTTGTGGACGGAGCCGACCAGCCCGTGAACGGAGGCGGTATTGATGATCCGGCCCCACCCCGCCGCCTTCATCGCCGGAATAGCGAGGCGCGAGGCGTGGAACGCGCTGGACAGGTTGATCGCGATCACCGCATCCCACTTATCGACCGGAAACGCTTCGGTCGGTGCCGTGTGCTGAATGCCGGCGTTATTGATCAGAATATCGACCAGGCCGAATTTGGCGGCGGCGGTCTTCATCATATCTTCAATATCGGCAACGCGCGACAGATCGGCGCCATGATAGTCGACGCCGACCTTATAGGTGGTTTCGATATGACGGCGCAGATCGGCGATTTCCTCCGCCGCGCCAAAGCCGTTCAGCATGATATTTGCCCCGGCTTCCGCCAGTTTTAGGGCCATGCCGCGCCCGATGCCGCTGGTCGATCCGGTTACAAGCGCATTTTTGCCTTTTAACATGCTGAATGAACTCCCCTATCAAGCAGTTGTCGCAGCATAGCGTTCGGCCTAATCTTGCGCCATGACGAAGAACCCTTCCCGGCCGCTCATCGGCCTGACGCTCGATTCCGAACCCGCTGGCGGCTGGGCTAAGCAGCCCTGGTACGCCATCCGCCAAAATTACTGCGATGCCATCGCCGCAGCGGGCGGTTTGCCGGTCTGCCTGCCGCACGAACCGGACTTGGCTTTGCAGTATCTAGACCATATCGACGGCGTGGTCGTGACCGGCGGGGCGTTCGATGTCGATCCCAGCCTCTTCGGGGCCAGCGTCAAGCACGCAACCGTGACGACCAAAGACCGCCGCACCGCCTTCGAACTAGCGCTGATGAAGGGGCTGCTGGCGAAAGACCTGCCGATCCTGGGCATTTGCGGTGGTCAGCAACTGCTGGCGGTCGCCCTCGGCGGCACGCTGATCCAACACATCCCGGACGAGCTTCCGTCCGATATTCCGCACGAACAGCCCAATCCGCGCACCGAAGCCGGGCACGAGGTGATCGTGAGCGAAAATACGCTGCTGCACCGCATCGTCGGGCAGGTCCGCATTCCGGTGAACAGCGCCCATCATCAAGCGGTGAAAGCGGTTCCGGCGCATATCACGGTCAATGCTTCCGCCCCCGATGGGGTGATCGAAGGCATCGAAGACCCGGCCCGGCGCTTCTGCTTGGGCGTGCAATGGCACCCGGAATATCATATTTCCCCGGCTGACCGCGCCATCTTCGATGCGCTGATCGCGGCGGCTGCGGCATGAGCGAGACGGAGAAGGACGGCGAGCGTATCGCCAAACGCATCGCCCGCGCGGGGATCTGCTCCCGCCGCGATGCCGAAAAATTAATCGAAGACGGGCGCGTCTCAGTCAATGGCAAGGTGTTGACGACCCCGGCGCATCTGGTTGTTCCCGGCGACAAGATCAGCGTCGATGGCACGCTGCTGCCGGAAAAGGAACCGACCCGCCTGTGGCGGTATTATAAACCCGCCGGGCTGGTGACGACGCACCGTGACCCGCAGGGCCGCCCCACCCTGTTCGAAAAGCTGCCGGAAGATATGCCGCGCGTCATTTCGGTCGGGCGGCTCGATCTGACCTCCGAAGGACTGCTGCTGCTGACCAACGATGGCGAGCTTGCCCGGCGGCTGGAACTGCCCGCCACCGGCTGGATTCGCCGCTACCGCGTGCGCGTGCACGGCGAAGTCGATGAAACCGCCCTCGCCGCCCTCGCCCAAGGGGTGACGGTGGAAGGCGTGCGCTATGGTCCCATCGATGCCGTGTTGGAAAAGCGCCAGGGCGCCGCGAACGCCTGGATTAGCGTTGGACTTACCGAGGGCAAGAATCGCGAAATCCGCCGCGTCATGGCCCATCTTGGCTATCGCGTCACCCGGCTGATCCGCATTGCCTACGGCCCGTTCCAATTAGGGTATCTCAACGAAGGGGCGGTCGAGGAAGTGCCGCCGCGCGTGCTGCGCGATCAATTGGGCCGGGGCGATAAGGCCCCGCGCGCGCCCATCGCCCGCCGCCCGGCAGCCCCCGACGCGCCGCCCGCCAAGCGCCCGCAGCGGCGGCCCGAGGCTGCGGAAAAGCCAGACGGTCCCGGGATGGGTTGGGAAGCCAAAAAGCGCGCGGTCGCCAAGGCTAAAGCCGCCACCCGTCCAGGGGCAAAGCCCAGCGGCAGCAAACCTTCGGCGGGGCGATCCGGGGGGGATCGACCAGCAGGCGGTAAGCCGGGGCCGCGCCGTCCCTCGGGACGCTAACCGATGCGGATTATCGGCGGGCGCTGGCGCGGGCGGCGGTTGCTCGCGCCGACCGGGAAGGACGTGCGGCCAACGGCAGACCGCACGCGGGAGGCTTTGTTCAACATCCTCGCCCATGCGCCGCTCGGGCAAGCCCCGCTTGGCGGGTCGCTATGGGTCGATGTGTTTTGCGGCACCGGGGCGGTTGGGCTAGAGGCGTTATCGCGCGGGGCGGAAGCCTGCGTGTTCATCGATAAGGACGTCAGCTTCGCGCGGTCGAACGCCACGGCGCTCGGCGCCGTACCGCCGCTGCTGCAAACCGATGCCGCCCGCCTGCCTGCCTGCCCCTTGCCGCGCCCTGCGGATTTTGTGTTTCTCGATCCGCCTTATGGCCGCGACCTGCTGGCCCCGGCGCTCGACGCCTTACGCGCGGGCGGCTGGCTGGCCCCGACGGCATTGCTGATCCTGGAAAGCGCCGCCAGCGAAACGATTAACCTGCCCGCCGCCTTCCGGCTGTACGAGGCGCGGGCCTATGGCGCGGCGAAACTTTGGTTCGTCGGGCAAACCCAAGGGGAAAACGCATGAGCCTCCACAGCGAGCATACCGGTCGCGCCGCGATTGAATATCCCGTGCAAAAGCAGCTTGAAGCCTATAACGCCCGCGATATCGACGCGTTCATGGAATGGTGGGCGAAAGACTGCCAATGCTTCCTATTTCCCGATCAGCCGCTGGCGCGCGGTACGGCAGAAATTCGCGCCCGTTATATCGCCCGGTTTGAAGAGCCGAACCTGCACGCCACTGTTCGCAACCGCCTGATCGTTGGCAATCTGGTGATTGATGACGAGTTCATCACCCGTACCTTCCCGGACGGCCCCGGCACCATCGAAACCATCGCGATGTATGAAATCGAAGACGGCAAGATCGCCCGCGCGTGGTTCAAGATGGGCACGCCGCAGCTTGATTCGGTGAAAGCCTAACCTAAACAAAAACCCCCGACCGTTAGGCCGGGGGTTTTTCGTCAACCGAACGGTCGAAGCTTACTTCACCTTATCGGTATAGTATTGGATCGCAGCCGTGTTCTTCGCATCCTTGCAGCCCAGCGAGTAGGCCTGGACACGGGCATCGCCCCGGGTCTTGGTTTCCGTCGAGAGGATACCGCCGACCAGCAGATCACCGGCCGAAGCGGCCGCGATCAGACCGACCTTGTTTTCCTGGGCCTGCGACAGGGCACCATTGCACACGCCGGTCACCTGAGCGCCTTCGTGGATCTTGTTGAAATCAGCCGACTGGGCAAAAGCCCCCGAAGCAACCGAGGCCAGCAAAGCAGCAGCGGCAACAGTCTTCATCATGGCGCGCATCAGAACACCTTTACCTGTTGTGGGTTACCCGAGACGAGCCTGCAAACGACCCCGCCCCGGACAACCGGACCTAATCCCATATCCCTCAATAGCCCGATTCGCCCCCGGGCGTAAAGCTGCAAACGTGTAATAACAGGGAATTGCGCTTGGCGCTGTTGCCGCTATGCTGCACCCCCTGTTGCAAGAGGGGTCAGAATGAAGCCGCTCAACCCGCTTTTCGCCAATCTCGGCACGACGATTTTCGAGGTCATGTCCGGCCTCGCGCGTGATCATCAGGCCATCAACCTGGGCCAAGGGTTCCCGGATGGGAACGGCAGCCCGGCCATCGTCGCCAAGGCGCAAGAAGCCCTGGCCGACCGCCCGAACCAATATCCGCCGATGTTGGGCCTGCCCGAACTGCGCCAAGCGGTCGCCGCCCACGGTGCGCGCTTCTTTGGCGTCGATGCCGATTGGCAGAGCCAAGTGATCGTCACCTCTGGCGCGACCGAGGCTCTGGCCGCCACGCTGCTCGGGCTAATCGCGCCGGGCGACGAGGTGGTGATGTTCGAGCCGATGTATGATTCGTACCTGCCCATCGTGCGGCTGGCGGGCGGTGTGCCGAAGCTGGTACGCCTCGCACCGCCGACCTGGGCGGTGCCGGAAGCCGAGTTGCGGGCTGCCTTTGGGCCGAAAACCAAGCTGATCCTGTTCAACACGCCGCATAATCCGACCGGTAAGGTCTTTTCGGCGGCGGACCTGAGCCTAATCGCCGAACTTTGCCGCGCCCATGATGCGATTGCCGTCTGCGATGAAGTTTATGAGCATCTGGCCTTCGACGGGACCAAACACCGCTCGATCATGGCGGAACCGGGCATGGCCGACCGCGCCGTGCGCATTGGATCGGCGGGTAAAACCTTTTCGCTGACCGGCTGGAAGGTCGGTTATATCACCGCCGCCCCCGCGCTAATGCCGGTCATTGCGAAAACGCATCAATTTCTAACCTTCACCACCCCCCCCAATCTTCAGGCCGCCGTTGCCTGGGGGCTGGCGCAGGAGGATGGGTTCTTCCAAACGCTCGGCCAAGAGATGCAGCGCAAGCGCGATCTGCTGAGCGATGGGCTACGCCGCCTGGGGTTCGACGTCCAGGCTTCGGCGGGCACTTATTTCTTAACCGTCGATATCCGCTCGCTGGGGTATCCGGGGTCAGACGCTGATTTCTGCCGCCGCCTGACGCTGGAAGCGGGCGTGGCCGCCATTCCGGTGGGGGCCTTCTACGATGGGGGGCTGGAAACGCCCTATGTCCGCTTCTGCTTCTGTAAGGACGATAGCACCCTAACCGGCGCGCTCGATCGGCTGGCGCCTTATCTCGCGAAGGTCGGCGGGGCGTGGTGATCCAACTCAATCTTGCCGATGCGTTTGCGGCCTGGGAACGCGGCGATGCGGCCACGGCGCGGCAGATCGTGCGCACGCTGCTCCGCAAACAGCCGAAACTGGCGGGCGCCCATTATCTAACCGGCCTGCTCTGCCTGGGCGATGGCGAAGCGGGAAAGGCCGTTCAAGCATTACGCCTTGCGCTGACGCACGGGCCGGATTCGCCCGCCCTGCGCCTTGCCCTGGGCCGGGCCTATGCCATGGGCGGCGCCCAGGCCCAGGCGGAGGAAAATTTCCGCACGGCCCTAACCCTGGTGCCCGGCCTACCCGCCGCGCTCTGGTCACTGTCCGATCTCTACTTCCGCAGCGGGCGCGGGGCGGACGCGCTGCCGCTGCTCCGCGACCTGACCGCCGCCCGGCCGGAGGATGCCCTTGCCTGGGAGCGGATCGGCATCCTCCAACGGCAATCAGGGAAACTTACGGAAGCACTGGATAGTTTTGATACTGTTATAAAACTAGACCCGGAACAACCGCGCGCCTGGGCCAATCGCGCCGCCGTGCTGCTCGACCTTGGGCGAACGGCGGAGGCTTTGGCCGATCTCGCCGCCGCCCGCGCGCGCCACCCAGACGATGCCGGGCTGACGCGAAACCACGCCCTCGCCCTTACCCGCGCTGGGCAGGCCGGGGCGGCGCTGCCGCTCTACGCCAGCCTCTTGGCCGAAACGCCGGACGCAGGTCTCAGCCGCGACTATGCCGAAGCGCTGATCAAGGCCGGGCGGGCAGCCGATGCGCAAACCATGTTGGAGGCCCTGGCCGCCACCGCACTGGACGATGCCGCCACTTGGTTTCTGCTGGGCGAAGCCGCCCGCGCGGCGGGGCAGATCGACACTGCGCGCGACGCCTATCGGCGGACGCTTGCGCTCGAGGCAGAGGATCGGCTAGGGGCTGGCCCCGCCTTGGCCCTGCTCGGCGACACGGGACCGGCGGCCCTCCCCGCCCCCTATGTGAAAGCCCTCTTCGACGAGTATGCAGCTCGTTTCGATACCGAATTGACGGAGACATTGCAGTATCGCGGGCCGGACCTGTTGCGCGCCCTGCTCGATCAGCACGCCCCGCGCCCCGGCTTACGCCTTCTCGATGTCGGCTGCGGTACCGGATTATCGGCAATTCCCTTCGCTAATATCGCTTCCGAAATAATTGGGATTGACCTATCGCCCGCGATGTTGGCGCAAGCGGCGGCGCGGGGCCTCTATCGGGAGGTGATCGAAGGCGAGGCCGTCGCTACCCTAGCCGCCCGCCCGCCCGCCAGCGCCGATTTGATCCTGGCCGCTGATGTGCTGGTCTATCTCGGCGATCTCGCCCCCTTCCACGCCGCCGCCGCGCGGGTGCTCGGCCCTGGCGGGCGCATTCTGGCCAGCGTCGAAGCCCATCCGGACTCCGACGCCAACTTCTCCCTGCACGATGGCTTCCGCTATCGCCACGGGGCCGACGCCTTAAAACGCTTGCTGCACGCGCACTCTTACCGGATTCTGGCGCTCACCCCCGTTACCACCCGCCTGAATAAGGGCGAACCGGTGCCGGGCCTCGCCTATCTCGCCGAAGTTGCGCCGGAGAAACCGCTATGACCGACCTCGCCCTTGTTCTCGACGGCAAAGCCCGCGATCTCGGTGGCGGCATGATGGTACGGCGCATCCTGCCGCAAGCAGTGCGCCGATCGGTCGGCCCGTTTGTCTTTTATGATCACATTGGCCCCGTGGATTTTGCGCCGGGCGAGGCCCTAGAAGTCCGCCCGCATCCGCATATCGGGCTTGAAACGGTCACCTATTGTTTCGAAGGCGAAATATTGCATCGAGACAGCCTTGGTATCGTTCAACCGATCCAGCCGGGGGCGATGAACTGGATGACCGCCGGGCGCGGCATCGTCCATTCCGAACGAGTGACCGATGCCGTCCGCGCTTCCGGTCAGCGGTTGCACGCGGTGCAGGCCTGGGTCGCCCTGCCCCAGGCCGATGAGGAATGCGACCCCGCCTTCCACCACCACCCCGCCGCCGATCTGCCGGTTGTCAGCCAGGACGGCGTAACCCTGCGCCTGCTGGCCGGGCGCATCGGCGCTCTGCGCTCCCCCGTCCCCACCAAGACCGAAACCCTTTACGCCGACCTAAGCCTGGACGCCGGGGCCTGCTACACGCTGGGTGCCGATCTGGCCGAAGAACGGGCAATTTATGTGGTGGATGGTACCGTCTACATCGACGGCCAGCGCTTTAGCGTCGGGCAAATGCCGGTGCTGCACCCCAACACCGATTATAGCCTGCTGGCGGAAGAGGCGAGCCGTGTGATGCTGCTGGGTGGCGCGCCGCTGGATGGGCCGCGCACGATGTTCTGGAACTTCGTTTCCTCCCGCAAGGAGCGGATCGAACAGGCCAAGGACGAGTGGCGTGCCCAGAGCTTCCCTAAGATCCCAGGCGAGACAGAGTTTATTCCGCTCCCGGAATAATCCAACCATCCCGAATGGCAAGACCGATGGCGCTGCCGGGTTCGGGCGGCGGTACCCGGTGCTCAAGCTCCAACCAACGGTCGCCGAGGCTGGGCACGCTGACCGACACGCGCCAATGGCTGCCCTGATACATGGCGCCGCCCGCCACCGCCGCCAGCGTTCCGGGGCTTCCAGGCGGCGTGATCTCAAGGTCATGGGCGCGCAGGCAAACCGTCACCACCCCTGGTTCCTGCCCGGTCTTCGCCCTTAGAAACACCCGCAAGCCGCCGATTTCGGTCGGAAACCCCGCCGCTTCCTTGCCGCCCAGCAGCACGGCGGGCACCAGCATGCCATCGCCAACGAAGCGCGCGACATGGGCGGTCGCCGGGGTGCGATAGAGCGTCTGTGGCGCCCCGCATTGCGCGAGCCGCCCTTGATGCAGCACGGCGATCCGGTCGGCCAGGGCCAAGGCTTCGCTTTGATCGTGGGTGACGTAGAGAAAGGTGGAGCCAAGGGCGCGGCGCATCGCCACAAACTCCTGCCGCACCGATTGGCGCAGGGCCGGGTCGAGGTTCGCGAGCGGCTCGTCGAGCAACACTAGGCCGGGGGCTTTGGCGAGGCAGCGCGCCAAAGCCACGCGCTGCCGCTGCCCGCCAGAAAGGTCGGACGGCTTGCGCCCGGCAAGCCCGGATAGGCCAACCTGCGCCAGCGCCTGCGCCACACGGGCCTCCTGCGCCTGCGTCGGAAGTCCCGCCAGTTCCAGCCCGAAGCGCACATTCTCCGCCACACTCAGGTGCGGCCACAGCGCGTAGGATTGAAAGACAATGCCAAGGTTGCGCTTTTCCGGCGGCACCGTCGCCCCCGCACCGGACATCAGCCGCTCGCCGAAATGGATCGTCCCGCTGTCTGGTGCGTCGAACCCGGCGATCTGGCGCAGGAGCGTGGTCTTGCCGCAGCCCGATTCGCCGAGAATGACCATAAACTCGCCACGTGCGATGCTGAGCGAGAGGTTATCCAACACGGTCACCCCGCCCAACCGACGGGTCAGGCGGTCGATGGTGACCGAAACGGGCGGGGCACGGAAGTCGGTCATGCATCTCCCCAAGGCAGCAAATGCCGCAGGCGCGGCGGTAGACGGGTGCTGAGGCCCGCCAGCCCGAAAACGATCAGCAAACAGAGTATGGAGAGGGCCGCCGCCCCTGGGGCATCGCCGCCTTCCTCCAGAAAATAAATGACGATGCCGATGGTCTCCGTTCCCCGCGCCCAGAGAAGGGCGGAAACGGTGAGTTCGCTAAAAGCCGTCAGGAACACCAGCAAGGCCCCCGCCGCTGCCGTCGGCAAGAGCAAGGGCGCATGGACGCGCCGCAGCCGCAGCCAGAACCCCGCCCCTTGGGCCTGGGCGGCCTCGTCCAACACCGGGTCGAGCTGCCGCACCGCCGCCTGCACCGGGCGCAGGATCAGCGGAAAGAACCGCGCCAGATAGGCCAGCAAAATGATCGCCGCCGTGCCGTAGAGCGAGACGTCGAGCACCGGCAAGGGGCGGATCAACAGGAGGATCATAGCGATCCCCAGCACCACCCCCGGCAGGGCATAGGGCGCTTCGATGATCGGATCGAAGAGCCGCAGCAAGCGCCGCAGCCAGGGTGCCGCTGCGCGCGCCTCGATCACCGCGAAGGGTAGCGCCAGCAGGATCAGCAGCCCCGCCGCCAGCCCAGACATCCAAAGGGAATTGACCAGCCCGCGCAGCGTTTGCGCCGCCGCCAGCACCCGGAGGAAATGGGCGAGGGTCACCGTCTCCGCCGTCAAGGGCAGACCATAGGCGCGGGTCAGCGCGGTCGCCAGTAGCGAGAGCAGCGGCAGCACCGTCATCATCAGCCCGAGCGCGGCGAGCGTCAGGGTTACCGGGCGCCGCCAGCGGCGCAGGGGCAGCACCAGCCCCACCGGGCGCTGCCCGCCGCCCCCGATCAGCACCCGGCTGCGCGCGCGGGCCATCGTGCGGGCCACCAGAACGACCGCCGCCGAGATCGCCGCCAGGGCCAAGGCCATCAACCCGGCTTCCGCCAGGATCGACGGGCCGAAACCCGCGAGGCGCTGATAGATGAGCACCGGCACCGTGGGATAACGCGCGGGAATGCCCAACAACGCGGGGATGCCGAAGTTCCCGAGGCAGGCGACGAAGGCCAAAGCCGCCGCCGCCAGCAAGGCGGGCAGGATCAGCGGTAGCAGAATGCGCAGCAGCAGCGGCCCTGGCCCCGCCCCTTCCGCCTGTGCCGCCTCAATCAACTCCCCCGGTACGCTGCGCAGGGCCGCGCGGACGGCCAGGAAGATCAGCGGCACATGCTCGACCCCCAGCAGCAGAATGATCCCGCCGGGGGAATAGAGCGGATTGGGCGACCCGGCTTCGGGCGCAATGCCGAGCAGAATCAACAGCGGATTATTCGGCGATAGAAGCTCGATCCACGCCAGCGCGATGATCTGCGAGGGGATCAGCAGCGGCAGCAGAGCCATCGCTGTGACCCAGCGCCGCCCGCCGCAGTCGGTCAAGCCAACCGCCAGGGCAAGACCGGTGCCGAGCAGCAGCGCCACCGCCGCCCCGCCGATGCTGGTGACCAGCGAGCGACCCAGCGCCCGCCCAAAGGCGGGGCTGGCGGTCAATTGCGCCATCAACGCCGGGTCGAGCGCTTCGGCCAGCAGCCGCACCATCGGCAGCAGGCTGACCGCCGCCACGAGGGCGACGGTTGCAAGACCCAGCAGCGTATCGGCGCGAACGCGCAATCCTTATCCCCCGAAGGCGTCGGCGAAACGCTTCTTATTCGCCTGATCGTCCTTTAGCAGGCTTTGCACCGGGGCCGGCAAGACCTTAATCGCGTCGCGGGCGGGGAAGCCTTCCGGCGCGGGTACGTCGGCGCGCATCGGCAGATAGCCCTGCGAGGCCGCAAACTTTTGCCCCTCGGCAGATAGGATGAAATCGATGAAGGCTTTCGCCGCCGCCGGGTTCTTGGCGGTGGACAGCAGGGCGACAGGCTCCGTCACCACCGTCACGCCTTCTTTCGGGAAGACGAAATCGACGGGCGAGCCGTCCTTTTTGGCGTTCAGGCCCATGAAATCCACGATGATCCCATAGAGTTTCTGACCGCCCGCCACCTGGGTGCGGACCTGACCATTCCCCTGGACGGCCACGGCACCATTCTGGGCAAGGCTCTCGAAATACCCAAGACCGATGTCTTTCAACCCGCCAAGCGTGCCCATATGGATTGCCGCTGCGCCGCTATACAGCGGGCTGGGCAGCACGACCTGGCCTTTTGCATCGGCAGCCAGCAGGTCTTTCCAGCTTTCCGGCTTCTTGGCCTTGGTATTGTAAATGATGCCGGTGGTGATGAACTTGGTGCCGAAGTAGGTGAAATCCTTATCGAAAGCCCCCTCCGGCAAGCCCACCACCGGGGCCTGCTGATACGCCGCCAACCGGTTTTCGGCCTTCAACTGCTCCATCGTCATCGCATCGGCGATCAACAGCAGATCGGGCTGTGGCGCGCCCGCCGCAAACTCCGCCCGCAGCTTGCTCATCAACTGGGTCGTGCCATCGCGGACGAAATCCACCTGCACGCCCGGAACCGCCTTGGTGAAAGCCGCAATGGTTTCCTGCGCGTCCTTCTGCGGCTGCGAGGTATAGAGCACCAGCTTACCCGATGGGGCCTGGGCCAGCGCCGTCCCCGCCAGCAGAACGGCAGTCAACAAGGTCGATCCAACAGAAAAACCGCGCATAGCCTTCTCCCAACTCTTCGCAACATCAGGTTACGGATGATGATATTTTAAAAAAGAAGCGAAAAAATTACCAATAACTCAAACAATAACCCTCAAAACTAATCGACACAAATCTTGTAACAAAAATGAAATATCAATCCATCACCCACTCTTCTTTCTGAAGCGCTGCATTGATATTCATTTTTTCCGCGCGTGGGAAGCGGGGATATTTTCGCGCGGCAAAGCCCTTGCAAGGCTGACCGGGAAAGCTCACTCTGGTGCAAAAGCGTTTCAGGCCGCTGCATGCGGCGATAAGCGATACTCGATACCGGGCGATTTTCATGGCGCAAGCAGCGGCAATTTCCATTCGCGGACTTCAAAAAATCTATCAGAAGCGCGGCAAAGGCCCCGCCAAACACGCGCTGAAGGGCATCGATCTCGATATTCCGCAAGGCTCGCTCTTCGCGCTGCTTGGCCCGAACGGAGCCGGGAAATCGACGCTGATCAACATCATGGCCGGGCTGGTGCTGAAAAGCGCCGGGCAAATGAGCATCTGGGGCACCGATATCGATGCCGACCCGCGCCGCGCCCGCGCCTCCATCGGGATCGTGCCGCAAGAATTGAATATCGATGCGTTCTTCACCCCGCGTGCGCTGCTGGACCTACAAGCCGGACTGTTCGGCGTGCCCAAGGATAAGCGGCAGACGGAAGCCTTGCTGGCGGCGATGGGGCTGACCGATAAGGCCAATGCCTACGCCCGCACCCTGTCGGGCGGTATGCGGCGGCGGTTGATGGTGGCGAAGGCGATGGTTCACAGCCCGCCTATTCTGGTGTTGGACGAGCCGACCGCCGGGGTCGATATCGAGTTGCGCCAACAGCTTTGGGCGAATGTCCGCGATCTCAATCGCCAAGGCGTGACGGTACTGCTGACCACCCATTACCTCGAAGAAGCCGAAGAACTTTGCGACCGGATCGCCATTATCGCCAATGGCGAACTGCGCGCAAACGAGACGAAGGAAGCGCTACTCGCACGCCTTGACGGTAAAGAACTGCACATCACCCTCTCGACGCCGATCCCGGAAGCGCTGCCAGAGCCGCTGGCCGCCCTTGGGCTGCTGCGCCCCACGCCCGATACATTGCTGCTGCGCCACCGCCGCCTTGATGGGATGGTGCCGCGCGTCCTGGCCGCCCTAACCGAAACCGGGCTAACCATTGCCGACCTGCGCACGGCAGAGGCTGATCTGGAGGATGTCTTCCTGCAACTCACCCGCGCCACCTCGGCGGCGGAGCAGGCGGCATGAACCGTGTCACGAGGTTTTCTAAGGGCCGTTCTAATGTTCGGTAGTCTCAGCCTCAGCCTGCCGGGCTGCACACCGCCCGAACCAATCAAGCTCGGCCCGGCTATCGTTGAGCCCGTTCTGTCGGACCATGCCGCGCGCATGCCCGATGGCGGCACGCTGGCCGTGCGGCTAACCAAGGCGCATGGCACGTGCAAAGCCGTCATCATCGCCCTGCATGGCATGAACGATTATGGCACCTTCATCGCCGATGCCGCCCAGGATTGGGCGCGCCAAGGTATCGAAACCCTAGCCTATGATCAGCGCGGCTTCGGCCAGTCGCCGCTTGTTGGGCGTTGGGTGGGCGAAGATGGGCTGGTGGCCGATCTCGAGACCCTCGTGCGGCTCGCGGCGGCGCGCTATCCCGGCGTGCCGCTGTATGTGCTGGGGGAAAGCATGGGCGGCGCGGTGACGATGCTCGCCGCCAGTCGCGACCAACTGCCAGGGGTGAGCGGTATCATTCTTTCCGCCCCCGCAGTGCTGGGACGGCAGGCGCTGGGGTGGTTCCCCAGTTTCGCCCTCGATCTATCCGCAGCCCTGTTTCCCGGTTTCAGCCCCTCCGGTCACGGTCTTGGCATCCGCCCATCAGATAATGAAGAGGTTCTCGCCGCCCTTGGCCGCGACCCGCTGGTGCTAAAAGGCACCCGCGCCGATACGATCTATGGCCTCGTCGATCTCATGGACGCGGCCCTGGCGCGCGGCGGGACCGATGCGATCCCGACGCTGTTTCTGTATGGCGCCAAGGATGAGATCATCCCGAAGCCACCTATTGCGAAGCTGCTCGCGCGCTATGCCCGCTTTCACCACGGCGCACCCTGGCGCTTGGCCTATTACCCGGAGGGCTGGCACCTGCTAACCCGCGATTTGCAAGGCCCGGTGGTGGCCGCCGATATTGCCGCCTGGGTGTTCGATCAGACCGCGCCGCTGCCCTCCGGCTTCGAACGGACTGACCGCCGCCTTCCCGGCCATTCCGGGGCGCCCTGACGGGTAAGAAAACCAGCTTGCGTTAACGTCACCCCATCGTCATTCTGCTTTCACAGAAGGCCGTTACAAAAACGGCACAACGGAGGAAGCAAAATGCGGACTTGGATCGGGGCAGGCCTGATCGCGGCGACGGCACTCACGGCGCCCGCGTTCGGTCAATCGTTTAGCGGCCTTTATGTGTTCGGCGACAGCCTGAGCGATAACGGCAATCTTTTCCGGCTGACCGGGCAGCCGCCCGCGCCCTATTTCCAGGGCCGGTTCTCCAACGGGCCGACCTATGCCGAACGGCTACCGGGCCTGCTGGGGTTCACCTATACCCCCAGCACGAATTACGCGGTTGGCGGTGCGCTGACCGATACCAGCCATAACGCGGGCCTGCCGAACCTTGGTATGCAGTCGCAGGTGAATAGCTTCCTCGCGTCGGGTCGCAGCTTTAGCGCGCGCGACCTTGTGGTGGTTTGGGGCGGCGCGAACGATTATTTCGCGACCCTGACTAAGATCGCCACCCAAACCCCCACCCAAGCCCAGGGCACGGTATCGACGCAGATCACCAGCACGATCACCAATCTGGCCGGGGAAGTGCAGTCGCTGATCCGGGCGGGCGCCCGCGAAATCATTGTGCCGAACCTGCCCTTCTTGGGTGCAACCCCCAGCATTGCCGCCACCGGCGCCACGGGGGTAGGTACGGCCAATCTGATCACCACCAATCATAACGCCAACCTCGCGACAACGATGGGCACCGTCGGTCGTGGCCTGGGCGCAAATATCTATGTGATCGACACGGCGGCCCTGTTTACCGATATGCAGACCAACCCGTCGAAATACGGGCTGAGCAATGTGACGGCGCAATGCATCCAAACGGCGGCCTGCGTGGGCGGGTCGGCGGCAACCCAGGCGCAATATCTCTTCTGGGATGGCGTGCATCCGACCGCCGCCGTTCATCAGATTTATGCAACCTATGTGGCGGCGAACCTGACCGGCCCCGCCACCCAATCCGCCCCGGGGCGGTTGGCGCAGGCGACCGCGCGCGGTTTTGATACCGATATTTCCGCCCGTCAGCACGCCCGGCGCGGCGGCGCAGGTGGCGCTAGCCTCACCGGCTCGGCCCTGCCGGGCAGCAGCCAGACCGGCGACAAGGATAAGCCCTTCGCCGTCTTCGTCTCCGCCAACTATGGCTGGGGCGACCGCGACGCGAATGCCACTGAAGCTGGGCTCGACTATACGGATACAAGCTTTACCGTTGGCGCCGATTACCGCCTGGGCAGCATGTTCCTGGTCGGCGGCGCCCTTGGGTATGGCATGAGTGACGGCAAGCTGAGCGGCGGTCTCGGCAAGGTGGAAGCCAACAGCTTCCGCGGCGCCCTTTACGCCTCCTTGTTTGATGGCGCCTGGTACATCGACGCGGCGGCCACCGCCGGGATGAATGATTTCAACAAGCTAACCCGCAATACCGGCTTCGTCGGCGCCCCGTCGCTCAGCGCCGATACCGAAGGCCGTACCGTGACCGCCGGGTTGGAAGCGGGCTATCTATTCAAGTTCGGTGATTTCGCCGTCGGTCCGCTGGCTGGGATGCGCTACAGCGTTGTTTCCCTTGATGGGTACACCGAAAGCGGGTTCGCTGGGGTCGCCCGGCAGATCGATAAGCAGCGCTTCACCTCGCTCGTCGCCCGCGCCGGGGTGCAGGCCAGCTATAAGCTGACCGCCGATGGCGCGACCATCGTGCCGCGCGCCTCCGCTGTCGTGGAACAGGAACTCAACGATAGCTCCCGCACTATCACCAGCCGGATCGTTAGCCAGCCGGGCGTGACCCAAAGCGTGAAGACCAAGGACGCCGATAGCACCGTGCTGCGCCTCTCCGCCGGGGTGGCGGCCGGGTTCGGCGACCGCTACACCGTAAGCCTGGACGGCGACACCAGCTTCGGTGGCGATGGTCGCGACAATCGCGTGCTTGGCCGCCTGCGCGTCGCCTTTTAACGGCACCCCTGACGCGAAGGGGGTTGCACCCAGCCGCCCCCTTCGCTAAGGTCCGCCCCACGGATCGGTT
Organism: Elstera cyanobacteriorum; assembly: GCF_002251735.1. NCBI lineage: Bacteria > Pseudomonadati > Pseudomonadota > Alphaproteobacteria > Rhodospirillales > Rhodospirillaceae > Elstera > Elstera cyanobacteriorum. The sequence goes on from NZ_NOXS01000035.1 coordinate 73,344, forward strand.
TCCACCGAAATGCACCCGTAGCTCAGCTGGATAGAGCGCTGCCCTCCGAAGGCAGAGGTCACAGATTCGAATTCTGTCGGGTGCGCCAATTTCCTATTTTATCCGATAAATCGTCAGAATCACCATAGACAAAACCTGTCTGTGGCGCCTCGTTATGTCGCTTCGCTGCCCACGATAGGCCCTCGCCGCGAAAATCGGTTAGACTGGTTGTCTTGGTCGAGCAGAGGAGATGAGGGTGACGGGTCTCGATATTGAATTCGTGCGGCGGCAGTTTCCGGCCTTTGCTGAACCTTCTCTGGCTGGGCAAGCGCATTTTGAGAATGCTGGCGGCTCCTACGCCTGCGGCCCCGTCATCGAGCGGCTGGCGCGCTATTATCGCGAAACCAAGCTGCAACCCTATGGCGTTCATCCTGCCTCACGCCGGGCGGGGGAGGAAATGGATCAGGCCCATGCGCGCCTAGCCGACTATCTCGGCATGAGTGCGGAGGAGGTTCATCTCGGCCCCTCCACCTCGCAAAATACCTATGTGCTGGCCCAGGCGGTGGCGAAAAAACTCCAGCCGGGGGACGAGATTATCGTCACCAATCAGGATCACGAGGCCAATAGTGGCGTCTGGCGGCGGTTGGCCGAGCACGGGTTTACGGTCCGCGAATGGCGGATCAACCCGCAGACCGGCACGCTCGACCCTAACGATCTTGACGGGCTGCTGACCGAGCGGACGCGGGTAGTCGCCTTCCCCCATTGCTCCAACATCCTGGGCGAGATCAACCCGGTGGCGGCGATTTGTGCGAAAATCCATCGGGTTCCGGCGATTGCGGTCGTCGATGGCGTCTCCTACGCCGGGCACGGCCTGCCGGACGTGCGGGCCTTGGGGGTGGATATCTATCTATTCTCGCTCTATAAAACCTTCGGCCCGCACCTGGGCGCCCTCGCCATCGACCGCAAGGTGATGGAATGGCTGGGCAATCAGGGCCATTACTTTAACGGGGCTTTTCCGCACAAATGGTTTGTCCCGGCAGGGCCGGACCATGCGCAGGTCGCCGCCACCAATGGCATCTTTGATTATTTCGACGCGCTGCACCGCCACCATTTCCAAGCTGGCGATACCGCGACGAAAGCCGCCGACGTGCGAACCCTGCTACGAACGGCGGAACTCGCCCCCCTGCAAAAACTGCTGGATTTCTGCCGCGAGCATCCGCGTCTGCGGATCGTCGGCCCCGATCAGGCCAGCCAGCGGGCGGCCACCGTCGCGCTGGAAACCCTCGCGGCCACCCCGCGCGAGATTGCCGCGAAGCTGGCCGAACGTGGGATTATCGCCGGGGCCAGCCATTTCTATGCCGTGCGGCTGCTGGAAGCCCTGAAGCTCGATCCCGCGACCGGCGTGCTGCGCCTCTCCTTCGTCCATTACACCAGCCCGGCGGAGATCGATCAGTTGCTGACAGCGCTTGAGCAGATCGTCTGAACGAACAGCTTATCCCCGCAGGGCCAGTTCCTCGGCGGGGATAACATCCACCTGCACGCCGACGCTCTGGGCGCCTTGACCGACGAAAATGCCATCCATCGGCGCCACATCGGCGTAATCGCGGCCCATTGCCGTAAAGACGTGGCCCGATCCCATCGGGATACCATTGGTGGGATCGAAACCAATCCAGCCGCGCTCTGGCCCGCACCACAGCATCACCCACGCATGGGTCGCATCGGCGCCGATCAAGCGGGGCTTGCCCGGCGGCGGATCGGTGCGCAGGTAGCCCGAGACATAGGCCGCGGGCAGCCCGGCGCAGCGCAGGGCAATCAGCATGATATGGGCGAAATCCTGGCAAACCCCGTGCCTGGCGGCAAAGGCCTCGCCCGCCGGGGTATCCGTGTCGGTCGCAGCGGGATCATAGGTAAACTCCTCTCTGATCCGCTGGGTCAGGTCGAGCGCCGCGTCGACGATGCCCCGCCCCTGCCCTAAGGTTTCCGCCCCCCAGGCGCCGATCACCGGGTCCATCGGCGTGAAGGACGAGGCGAAGAGATAGTTGGACGGGGCGGTCGGGTGAATGGCATCGACGCGCAAGGCAGCCTCCGCCACGTCAGCGACACTGGGATCGTCCCTCTCCGGCGCGGCAACCTCCGCCGACACATCGACCTTAAAGCGACTTTCGACCTGCAATTCGGTTAGGGGCGTCTCGATAACCATGCGGGCGACATTGACCGGATAGGCGCTTTTGCGCTCCTGGATCACCGCCGGGGCGGGTTTTACCTCCAGTTTGAAATCCGTCACCGTTTGCGTCGGCCACAGCGCCGGACGCAGGCGCAGGTTGAAGCGGGCCAGGCGCACGAAAGCGTCGTAGCGCACCAGCGTGGTGTGGCGAACGTGGTAGATCATGCCAAGAGCCCCGCCCCAGCGGCTTTTTCCGCCTTCCGGCTTTGCAGAAAATAGCGCTGGCCAATAGCGTCCGATAGCGCGAGCAGCCGGGTTTCCAGCTTCCCTACATCGGCCATCGCCAAAGTTTCCCCGGTCAGCGGTGCCAGCGACACCAGCAACGCATTGGCCTGGATCACTTGGGCTTCCGGCATACCATCGCTGCGCAGGGTGGGCAGACGGCGCAAATGGTCGGCGAGCAGATCGACCTGATAAACCAGCGAGCGCGGATTTTGGGTTTCTAGTAGCACCATATCGCGCACCGGCAGGCGCGACGGCCCGGCCATATAGCGCGTGCGATAGGTGATCTGGCAGTCGCAGAGTTCGAGCAAGATGGTCAGATCATCGACCGACGCGCCATCGTCCGCAAACTGGCGCGCGGTGCGGCAGGTGTTGATCGCCCGCTCCAACCGCCGCCCGAGATCGTGGAAGCGCCACCCATCCGTGCGCCCCATATTTTCGGAGGCGAGCCCGGTGAGGGAGGAGATGCGGTCCAGAAGCTCCGAACAGGCTTCCAGCAGGCTTTCCGTCACCGCCGTCTCGACCTTCGGGAAAGGCTTGCGGACCAAGCGCCAGAAATCGACCGCCAACCGTTCGCGCAGACCTTTGCCGATACCGCCGACATTGCCCATCAGCATGCGGGCGCTGCCCAATTGCTCCCGATCACCCAGCGCGGTGGCGCATAGGGCCGCCAGCGGCCAATCGCGCTGAACCCGGGGTATCGCCCCCCAGGCGATCAGCAGGTCAATCAGGCGGATCATAGTTTGCGAGGTCAGGGCCGGGCCGCTATCAACCTCGATCGAACTGCCAAGGATCGCGCGGACGACGCGGACGGTCGCCTCCGACCGCTCCAGATAGCGCCCCAGCCAGAAGAGATTATCGGCGGCCTTGCTGGGCAGCATCCCGGCGATACGGCGGATCGGCGGATTGCTGACCGACCCCAGCAGGGTTTCCGCCGGGACCGGGGCTGTATCGATAATGCACACATCGGCGGATTTATCGCCGTCACCCATCAGGACGGCGCGGATATCGCCGTGGGCGGCCAGCCGAGCAAAAGCGCCGGGCATCACTTTCCAAGCCCCATCGGCATCGCGGGCCAGGAAAACGCGCAAGGTGAAAGGATGTGGCGCCAGCTTGCCATCGGCCAGGGCGGGAGTGGTGGAGAGTTTCACCACTTCCTGCCCCACGTAATCCATCGGGCGCAGGCGCAAGGCCGCCAGCAGCGCCACCTTCTGGTCGGCATCAAGCGCCGATCCCGGCGTGGAGCGCGCCCCAAGCAGCCCCGGCACGTCGCGGTCGAAGGCGGCGGCAATGACCATCGACTCCAGTGCTTCTTCGACGATCTGCCGCTCCGACGGCTGACCGCACCACCACGTCGCGATATTCGGCAGGATCAAATCGTCGCCCAGCACGCTTTGCGCCAGGGCGGGCAGGAAGGCTGCCATCGCCCGCGATTCGATTACCCCAACCCCAGGCCAATTGCTGAGGACCAATTGCCCCGCCGCGCAGGCTTCATAGAGGTCGGCAACGCCGATGCCGGAGCGGCTGTCAAAGGCCAGCGGATCGAGAAAGCGCGTATCCATCCAGCGCCACAGCGCATCGATGCGCTTCAGCCCCTCGATGGTGCGAACGTAGAGCTGATTGTCGGAAACGACCAGATCGTCCCCTTCCACCAGCAGAAAGCCGAGGTAGCGGGCGAGATGGCCCTGTTCGGCATAGCTCTGGTTATAGCGACCGGGCGTCAGCAGGCCGATACGCGGTTCCGCCCGGGTACAGTGGGACGCGAGGCCGCGCCGCAGGTCGGAGAAGAAAGGCGCCAGACGGCGGGTATTCATCCAGCTTAAAAGATCGCCGGTCGCCCGCGACAGCGCCAGACGGTTTTCCAGCGCATAGCCGACGCCGACCGGCGTGCGGGTCCGGTCGGACAAAACGCGCCATTCGCCGTTCGGCCCGCGCCCCAGGTCGGCGGCATAGAAATGCAGATGATGGCCGCCGGGGGGCGTGACCCCGACCATATTCTGCCAAAAATGCGTGCTGCCGGTCACGACCGTCGCGGGCAGCTTGCCGGTAGCGATCAGCGACTGGCTGCCGTAAATATCGTCGATGACCTTTTCCAGCAGGTCGGCACGCTGGATCAGACCGCGCTCGATCCCCGCCCATTCCTGAGCGCCGATCAGCATCGGCACCGGGCTGAGCGGCCAGGCCCGTTCCTCCTGCTCCCCCGCCATGCGGAAGGCCATGCCAAGATCGGTGACCTGCCGGGCGACCTTATCGCTCAAACCATCGAAATCGGCGCCGCCGATTTCCGCCAGCCGCTCCAGCATCGCCATCCACGGGCCGGACATGCCGGGCGCGGCGTTCGCATACATATCGCCCGGCGCTGCCGCCTTGCCATAGGCCCGCAACCAACCGTCCAGCAAAGCCTGGATACGCCGTCCCACGGTCTTTTCCGCCACGCCGGTCACAACCCGGACCGGTTAAAACGCAGATCGAGCGTCATTGGAAACTCGTCTGGCAGTTCTTCGCCCGGAATGAAAACGCGGCCCGGCGAATGGCCGTGGTCCTGGAAGCGCGCCTTGCGCCGTGCTTCGGCTTCATAGGAATTGACCGGCGTATCATCGTAGGCCCGCCCGCCCGGATGGGCGACGTTATAGACGCAGCCGCCGAGGGAGCGCTGGTTCCACAGGTCCAGAACATCAAAGGTCAGCGGCGCATTGCTGGGCAAGCGCGGATGCAAACAGTTCGGCGGCGACCAAGCCTTATAGCGCACGCCGCCCACGGCTTCGCCGGGAATCCCGGTCGGGGCGAGCGGAACCCGGCGGCCATTGCAAGCGATCACATGACGGCCTGCCACAAGGCCCTTAGCCTTGACCTGCAAGCGTTCCGTCGAGCTATCGACATAGCGGACGGTGCCGCCGATGGCGCCGGTTTCGCCCAGCACGTTCCAAGGTTCGAGCGCCTGGGTAATCTCAAGCTCCACCCCGCCCGCATAGACCGTGCCGTGGGTCGGGAAGCGGAACTGGCGCTGCGCTTCGAACCACGCCGGATCGAAGGCATAGCCCTCCCGGTTCAGATCGCCGAGCACATCGAGGAAATCCTGCCAAACAAAATGCGGCAGGAAGAATTTATCGTGCAGGCTGGTCCCCCAGCGCACGAGGCGCCCGCGCTGCGGTTCGCGCCAGAACCACGCCGTCATCGCCCGCAACAGCAGTTGCTGGGCCAGGCTCATCTGCGCATCGGGGGGCATTTCGAAGCCCCGGAACTCCACCAACCCCAGGCGCCCGGTCGGCCCATCGGGGGAGAAGAGCTTATCGATACAGATTTCCGTGCGATGGGTATTGCCGGTCACATCGGTCAGCAGGTTGCGGAACAGCCGGTCCACCATCCAAGCGGGCGGCGCCATGCCTTCGTGCGGCGCCGGAACCTGGGCAAGGGCGATTTCAAGCTCATAGAGGCTATCGTGCCGCGCTTCATCGATGCGCGGCGCTTGGCTGGTCGGCCCGATAAAGAGACCCGAGAAAAGATAGCTGAGCGACGGGTGCCGCTGCCAATAAAGCACGAAGCTCTTCAGCAAATCCGGGCGGCGGATGAAAGGCGAATCGTTCAGCGACGGCCCACCGAGAACGATATGATTGCCGCCCCCGGTGCCGACCGACCGGCCATCGACCATAAATTTATCGGCAGTCAGGCGGCATTCGCGCGCCTTGGCATAGAGTTCCTCGGTGATATGGACCGATTCCGCCCAAGAGGCGGCGGGCTGGATATTCACCTCGATCACCCCCGGATCGGGCGTGACCTTCAGCACCTTTAGGCGCGGATCGGGCGGCGGCAGATAGCCTTCGATGCGCACCGGCAGGCCCAATTCTTCCGCCGTCGCTTCGGCTTCGGCGATCAGATCAAGGTAATCTTCGAGCGTCCAAACCGGCGGGATGAAGATCGACAGGTAATCGCCGCGCGGCTCCACCGTCAGGGCAGTGCGGACGAAACCTTCGATGGCCGCCACCTGTTCGACCCACGGCTGTGCCACGCTTTGCACCGCCGCTGGGCGCTGCAAGCGCTGCTGACGGAAATCCGGCAGCGGGTCGCGGTCCTCGCTCGGGTCTTGCGGGATGATATAGGGGTAGGCCGACGGCGCAATATAGGCGAGCGAGCTCAGCGGCAGCCGATACCCGAGCGCCGAGTCGCCCGGCGCCGCGAAAATCGCGCCGCGCCGCAGCCGCCAATATTCGCTTTGCCACGGGCGCGCGGCCAGCGAGTTCCAACGCTGGATCGGCAGCACATAACCAATGGGATTGCTGAGGCCGCGCTCGAAAGTGCGGACCATGCGCGAACGTTCTTCAGGATCGTCGAACTTCGGATCGTCCGGCGAGACGTTCTCGGGCAGGGACGCTTCTTTCATCGACCATTGCAGCGTGTCTTCATAGGCGGGGCGGACGAAATGTTCCGACACCCCTAGCCCCTTGGCCATCGTGCGCAGAAACGCCCCGGCATCGGCGTCGGTAACGCGCGCAGGTTTCGTCTCCGGCGTTCCGGCGATTAGGCGGGCATCGCGCCAAATCGGCACGCCATCGGTGCGCCAAAACAGCGAATACCCCCAGCGCGGCAGGCTTTCCCCAGGGTACCATTTACCTTGGCCGTGATGCAGCAACCCGCCGGGCGCAAAAACCTCGCGCAGATTGCGGATCAGCCGATCCGCATAGCCCGCCTTGGTGGGGCCGACGGCATCGCCGTTCCATTCCGGCGCGTCGCCAGCGTTTTCGGCGACGAATGTCGGCTCCCCACCCAAGGTCAGGCGCACGTCTTGGGCCGTCAGATCGGCATCGACCTGTTGGCCCAATTCCATCAGCGCCGCCCAGCGCGCCGGGGTGAAGGGTTTCGTGATGCGTACCGCCTCGGCAATGCGGGCAACGCTCATCTCGAAATGGAAATCCACCTCCGCCGGTTCGGCCATGCCGCTGATCGGCGCGGCGGACCGGTAGTGCGGCGTCGCGGCCAGGGGAATATGCCCCTCGCCTGCAAACAGGCCGGAGGTCGAGTCGAGACCGACCCAGCCTGCGCCGGGCAGATAGACTTCGGTCCAGGCGTGCAGATCGGTAAAATCGGCCTCCGGCCCCTTCGGGCCTTCCACCGGCTCCACATCGGCAACCATCTGGATCAGATAGCCCGAGACGAAGCGCGCCGCGAACCCCAGGCGGCGCAGCAACTGCACCAGCAGCCAAGCGCTGTCCCGGCACGAGCCGGTGCCGAGGGTCAGCGTGTCTTCCGGCACCTGCACGCCCGGTTCCATACGGATGACGTAGCCGATGCGCTGCTGGATCGCCATATTGAGGGCTACAAGGAAATCGATCGTGCGCCCGGTCTTCTTGCCCGCAAACTCCGTCACCAGCGCTTCGAACAGCGGGCCTTGCGGCTCGAGATCCCAATAAGCAGCAAGATCGGTGGCGATCACCGGATCGTAGGTGAAGGGCAGTTCTTCGGCATAGGGTTCGACGAAGAAATCGAAGGGATTGACCACCGCGAGATCGGCGAGCAAATCCACCTCGATGCTGAAATGATCGACCGGATCGGGAAAGACGATACGCGCCAGCCAATTGCCGTGCGGATCCTGCTGCCAATTGATGAAATGGCCCGATGGTTCGATCTTCAGCGCATAGTTCGGCACTTTCGTGCGGCTATGCGGGGCCGGGCGCAGGCGGATGACCTGGGCGCCCAACCGGATCGGGCGGTTGTAACGGTAACGGGTGAGATGGTGCAGGGCGGCTTTCAGCATGGTTAATATCAAACGCTAGCCCTTAGTGCGCCGCAATATGATTCTGTCGTTCGTGTACGTAGTTTTTCTGGCAGCTTCTGAACTTTCGTAACGCCCGAAACGAAATATTTGAAGAATGGCTATTTCGAGGGCACCAGGGACCGCCATAAGGTCAAAAACTGTTCGTCGTGCATTCGGTCGGAATAGGCGAGCAACTGGGCATCGAGCGCAATCGGGCGCAGCGGGCCGGTCGCCTGATCCTTCACCGTTGCCGGGCTAAGGCCCGGGGCGGCAATCGGCAGAATGGCCGAGAGATGGGTCTGCCGCGCCAACAGGGTTTGCGCCTCAGGTGACAAGAGGAAATCCAGAAACGCTTTCGCCGCGCGCGGGCGGGGCGTTGTTTTCAGCGCCAGGGCAACGCGGCTGATCACCAGGGTATAATCGGCGGGATAAACGATCTCGATATCCGCGCCTTGGGCCCGCCGCAGTTCCGCGTAGGAACCGAGGACGTTAAAGGCAAGGCTAACCTCTCCCCGGTCAATCGCCGTCAGCATGTCACCCGAACAGCAATAGGTTTTCAGCCCGTGCTGGGCCAGGCGGGCGATGAAGGGGCTCCATTGGCTATTCGTCGCATAATCGATCTTGCCCAACAGATTGCCGACGCCGCTGGTGACGGGATCATAGGTCGCGACCGGCGCCAGCGCAGCGCCATCCCGGGCGATCAGTGCCAGTAAATCGGCCCGGCTTTTCGGCAGGGGCCGCCCCGCGAACGCCCGGCGGCTGGCGACGAAGATCAACGGCTCGTAGGTAAAGCCGAACGCCGCATCGGCAAACCGTGCCCAGTCCGGCAGCTTGGCCGTGACGGGGGACCGGTGCGGCAGGGCGTAACCGTCATTCGCCAGCCGAAACTGCCGGTCAACGGCCGAACTGATCACGATATCGGGCTGAACCGACAGGCGGTCCTCGATAATCGCATCGTAAAGCGGCAACGTGTCCATTTCGGTATAGCTGACGGTGATACCCGGTTCCCGCGCCTGAAAGGCGGCGATGACCGGGGCGAAGGCGTCACGGTCGGTCGAACTTAAAATGCTCAGATCCTCCGCCCGCGCGGCGCCCGCCAGGATCGCCAGCGTCAAGACCCACCCGAACCGCCTCATGCCCCCTCCCGCTGCGGGAAGCGGAGGGTGATGCTCAGCCCGCCGCCCTTCCCGTCCGCCAAGTAAATTTCCCCGCGATGCGCCTTCACCACGCGCTGCACGATGGCAAGCCCCAGGCCGCTGCCGCCCATCCGGTCAGCAGGCAATCGGCGGGAGCCGCGTTCGAACCGCCGCAGCACGCGCGGTCGATCCTCCGGCGCCAACCCAGGGCCATAGTCGCGCACTGTAATGGAAACCGCCCCGGCTGCCGCTTGCACCGTAATATCCACCGGCCCCTCCGGCGGGCCGTATTTCAGCGCATTATCGATGAGGTTGCGTAGGGCATCGGCCAAGGCATCGCTATCGCCGATAATCGCGGCGTCGGCGCTAGCATCGTCGGCGACATAGAGGCGCAACGCGGTCGCCTCGGTCGCCGCCGCCCGGTCGTTCAACACATCGGCGCAGAGGCGCGCCAGAATGACCGGCCCGCGTGGCGCCAGTTCCAGCCGGTTGCTGATCGTCGCATCGGCGAGCAACTGATTGGCAATGCGCGCCGCCGCCCGGGCATTACGCAAGATCCGCTGCAATTGTTCGCGCTGGGCATCGCTGGCATCGCGCAAGGTGATCTCGGTCTGGGCAATGACGGAGGCGAGCGGCGTGCGCACCTGATGGGTCGCATCGGCCAAAAAACTGCGCGTATCGGTCAGCGAAGCTTCGAAGCGGGCGAGCAGATTGTTCAGCGCCCATTGCAGCGGTTGGATTTCCTCCGGTACCGGCTGACGCAAAGGGGTGAAATCGCTGGGGTCGCGGTCGGCCAAAACCTCCTTCAAGCCCGCCACCGGGCGCAGCGCCTCACGCACAGCCAGCGCCAGAATTCCGGCGGCCACCCCCGCCAGCAGCACGAGACCGAGGACGGCATAGCTCCCCATCTCCCAGGCAAAAGCCCGGCGCTGTTCCAAAGTCTGCGCGACCAGAACGGTCGCCCAGCGCGGCTTTTCGCCGACCGTCAGCAGCCGCCGGATCGCCACCAGCCGCACCGGCCAGCCTTTATAGGTAAGGGAGGCGAATTGCGCCGCCGCCGGATCGCGCCCCACAGCGGGTGGGACGGGCAGATCGGGATAGCCGGTCAGGGTGCGGCCATCGTCGCCAATCAGCCGGTAGAACACCCGGTCATCGGGCGCTTGCGCTAACATCGCGAAGGCCGCTGCGGGAATATCGGCGCGGATCGCCTCCCCCTCCAGCCGCAAGCTGCCCGCTAGGGTCAGCGCCGCCGCCGATAGCAGATGATCGAACGCGCGTTCACTCGCGGTATCGGCATAGCGCAGCGCTAGGGTGCCGAGCAGCACCAGCAGCACGGCAAAGGCCGCGCCGACCCGGCGATAGAGCCGCCGCCGGAGCGAGCCGGGCTTAACGCTGCGGCGCCACTTCGGCCACATAGCCCAGCCCCCGGATCGTGCGGATCGAAAAATCGCTGTCCTCCAGCTTGCGGCGCAGGCGAGAGACGTAAAGCTCCACCGCGTTCAGCCCCACTTCCTCCTCGTGGCTGAACAATTGCTCCAGAATCTGTTCCTTGCTGACGATACGGTTCCGGCTGGCGACGAAATAGGCCAGCAACGCAAACTCCCGCCGCCCGAGGTCGAGCGGCACATCCTTGACCATCGCCCGTTTCGCGGTGCCGTCGAAGGTGAAATTCCCCATCCGCTGCACCCCACCGCCCAACCCGCCGTGGCGGCGCAAGAGCGCGTGCAGCCGGGCATCCAACTCGCGAAGGTCGAAGGGCTTGGTCAGATAATCATCGGCGCCTAAGGCAAAATGGCGCAGCTTATCGTCAAGGCCCGACCGGGCGCTGATGATCAGCACCGGCGGTGCCGGATCATGACGGCGCAAATCTTCCAGCACCCGGCTACCGCTATCGTCAGGTAACCCAAGGTCGAGAAGCACGGCGTCATAGACGGTGACGGCCAGATAATCACGCGCTTCGGCGGCGTTCATCGCCAGATCGACGGCATGCCCCTGGTCGGCCAGATAGCGCCGGATGGCGCGGGCCAAATCCTCCGTATCCTCCACCACCAGCAGCCGCATTCCGTCCCTCGTGCTTTCTGTCGGTCGCGACAGGTTGGCGACAGTTTCCCCGACTAAGGTTCCGCGAGGGCCGTAAGAATGCCCACGATCAACCTTAGGGAGAGAAACATGCGCTCACTGTCGCGCCGTTCGCTGATGTCCGCCACCGCCGTTGGTCTGCTGCTTACCCTCAGCAGTGGCGCCGTTCTGGCTGCCAATCTACCCGCGGGCTATCCGGCTGACTATAGTAAAATCGTCGATGCCGCCGTGAAAGAAGGTAAAGTTTCGATTTATTCGACCACCGATTCGGCCATCGTTTCTTCGCTTCTAAAAGACTTTGAAGCGGCATTCCCGGGCATTAAGGTCGATTATAGCGATCTTAATTCGACCGAACTCTATAACCGCTTCATCGCCGAAGTCGCATCGGGCCAAGGCACAGCCGATCTAACTTGGTCGTCGGCCCCCGATTTGCAAATCAAGTTGGCATCGGGCGGCTATGCGATGGCCTATACCTCGCCGGAAGCCTCGCATCTTCCTACCTGGGCGAATTATAAGAATACGGTCTATGGCACCACGGCCGAGCCGGTGACGATCATTTACAATAAGCGCCTGCTGGAGCCGGGGGATGTGCCGACCTCGCACGAAGACCTGCTGAAGCTGATGACGACGAAGGGCGCCGCCCTGAAGGATAAGGTCGCCGCCTATGACCCCGAACGGTCGGGCGTCGGTTTCTATTTCTTCAACCAGGACGAGCTGAACTGGAAGAGCGCCTGGGATCTCAACCGCGCCTTCGGCAAGGCCTCGCTGAAGCTCTATACCTCAGCGGGCGCGATGGTGGAAAAGGTCCGGTCGGGCGAGCATGTGATGGCCTATGGTATTTTCGGCTCCTACGCGCTGGCGACCCAGGCGAAGGACGAAAACCTCGGCATCGTCATGCCGCGCGACTATACGCTGATCACCACCCGCGCCGCTTTCGTGCCGGAAAAGGCCAAGAACCCGAACGCGGGTAAGGTCTTCCTCGATTATCTGCTGTCGGCGCGCGCCCAGAAGATCATTGCAGGCGACGCCAAACTGTTCGGCGTGCGCGACGATGTGAAGGACGGGCTGACTCTACAGACCGTGAAGGAAATGTTCGGCGCCACCGTGAAGCCGATCGCGCTCGATGATTCGCTGCTCGATGGTCTCGATCAAACCAAGCGCCTGAAGTTCCTGAAGCAGTGGCAAAACGCCATGAAGGGCCAATAAGCCCCTTCCCTTCAGCCTATCGGACCGGGGCGTGTCCCCGGTCCCCCTCCTTGGGCCTTAGCCCTCCCCCTACCGCGCCGGAAAGAACCCGCCATGCGTCTCTTTCGCTTGTCGACGCTGGGGCTGACCGCTTTGGTGGTTCTCGCCCCGGTGGCGCTGATCCTGTACCAAAGCTTTCTCAGCGATCCATTTTTCGCGCCCCGCGTCCATTTCACCTTATCTGCCTATGAATTCATCCTCGATGACGAGGATTTTTGGGAAGCCCTGCGCGTTTCCGCCCTGCTGGCTGGGTTGATGGCCGCTATCGCCGTGCCGCTCGGCGTTATCCTCGCCTTCCTTCTAACCCGCACCAATATCCCCGGCCGCAAATTTCTGGAGCCACTGGTGCTGGTGCCGATCTTCATGTCCTCGGTCGTGCTGGCCTTTGGCTATGTGGTGACGCTGGGGCCGGTCGGTTTCGTGTCGGTGATCGCCAAGCAGATTTTTGGCACCGTGCCGTGGAATATCTATTCGATCCCAGCCATCGGTATCGTCGCCGGGCTGACCCATGTGCCGCATGTCTATCTCTATGCCGCCGCCGCCCTGCGTAACCTTGGCTCCGATCTCGAAGAAGCCGCGCGGATTTCCGGCGCCAGCCCCTGGCAAGTCGCCCGGTCGGTCAGCCTGCCGATGATCATGCCGGTCGTGCTGTATGCCGCCGTGCTGATCTTCTTCCTGGGGTTCGAGCTGTTCGGCCTGCCGCTCGTTTTGGGTGATCCCCAGGGCGTGCTGGTTATGGCGACGTATCTTTATAAGCTGACCAACAAGCTAGGCGTGCCGTCCTATCAATTGATGGCCGTTGTCGTCGTAGCGATCATCATTATCGCCATTCCGCTGATCCTATTGCAGCGCTGGTTGCTACGCCATGCCGCCCGTTATGTCTCGGTGCGCGGGAAAGCCAGCCGCCATCAGCCGATCAACCTGGGACCGTGGCGCTGGGCCGCCCTTGGCGTCGTGCTCCTGTGGTTCACCGCCACGGTGGTCGTGCCGGTAGCCGGTATCCTGCTGCGCTCGCTGGTATCGAGCTGGGGCGAGGGCGTCAATCTGCTGACAGTCCTAACCCTCGATCATTTCCGCGAACTCTTCGAACATCCGAACGTCGCCCGCGCTATCATTAACACGCTGTTGCTGGCTGCCGTCGGCGGGGCCGCCGCCGTTGCCGCCTATGGGGCGGTGGCGATTGCCATGCACCGCTGGCCGTCGCCGCTGGCCCGGCTGGTCGATGCCGTCGCCATGATCCCGCGCGCTATGCCAGGGATCGTCGCCGGTCTTGCGATGCTGTGGATCTTCCTGTTCGTGAAGCCGCTCAGCCCGCTGCGCGATACGTTGGTGTCGGTCTGGCTGGCCTATTCCGTAGTGTGGTTCGCCTATGGGCTGCGCATTATCTCCGGGACGCTGATGCAGTTGGCGCCGGAATTGGAAGAAGCCGGGCGCACGGTCGGCGCCACCGCCGGGCGGGTTGCCCGCGACATAACCCTTCCGTTGGCCCGCCACGGGCTGTTCGCCGCTTGGCTGCTGATCTTCCTGATCTTCGCCCGTGAATATTCGACCGGCGTGTATCTGCTGGGGCCGGGAACCGAAGTCATCGGTTCGCTGATGGTCTCGCTCTGGGGTACCGGCGCCATCGACCTCGTGTCGGCGTTGGCCGTGGTCAATACCGTGATTATCGTCGCGGGCCTCGCGCTGGCCCTGCGTTTCGGAGTCAAACTCAATGACTGACATCATTATCGATCAACTCCGCCTGCGCTACGGCATGGTGGAAGTGCTGAAGGGCGTTTCCTTTACGGCGGACGCGGGCAATATCATTGCGTTGCTCGGGGCCTCCGGCTCTGGCAAGACCACCCTGCTGCGGGCGATTGCCGGTCTCGAATCCCCCTCGGCGGGCAAAATCGCCCTCTCGGGCTCGGTGCTCTACGACTCCGCCGCCGGAATCAACCTCGCGCCGGAAGCGCGCGGCCTTGGTCTCGTCTTCCAATCCTATGCGCTCTGGCCCCATAAGACCGTCACAGAAAATGTCGGCTATCCGCTGAAACTGCGCGGCGTTGGCCGGGCGGAAGCCGATCAGCGGGTTAGCGACGCCTTGGGCGGGGTCGGCCTCGGCAAGCTGGCCGACCGTTACCCGCATCAACTTTCCGGCGGACAGCAACAGCGCGTCGCCCTGGCCCGCGCGCTCGTCTATGCGCCGAAGGTTATTCTGCTCGACGAGCCTTTGTCCAACCTCGACGCCAAACTGCGCGAAGAAGCGCGCATCTGGCTGCGCCGGTTGATCAACGAACGCGGCCTGTCGGCGATCTGCGTTACCCATGATCAGACGGAAGCGATGGCACTGGCCGACCGCGTGCTGCTGCTAAATGGCGGCAAGGTCGATCAGGACGGCAGCCCGCGCGACATCTACCAGCGCCCGGCCAGCCTATTCGCGGCAGAATTCATGGGATCGAACAACCGGATCGCCGGACGGGTCGTCCAAGTTGAGGGGAACCGCGTGACGTTCGAAGCCGGGGGGCAACGCTTTACCGGCGCGGCGCAACAACCGTTAAACATCGGTCAGCCCGTCGTCGGCATTCTGCGCACGGAAGCTATCGACCTGCTGCCGGGCAGCGCCGATAGCGGCATTCCGGCGCAGATCGTCGACTCACTGTTCCTCGGCGAACGGTTGGAAATCGTCTGCCGCGTCGGCGAAACGCTGCTGCGCGCCTATAGCCACAATGAACCCGCCGCCAACCGACAGGTGCATCTGCGCTATCCTGAAGAGGCGCTATGGGTCTATTTGGCCCCCGAAACGGTGGCGTAACCCCGTTCGCGTGCTGCCGGCCCCCAGCGTCTCCCCCCTCGGGGTCGGCCTGCCGATGATAGTTTCCCTTAGTAGGGCGGGCAGGTCAGGCGACCTGCCCCGGTTCGGCCATCGGCAGAACGGCGCGCGGAAAGCGCACGACCTCGGCGTTCCCCACCGGGGTCGTGCGCGCCCCGCCGGTCAATGAGACGAAAATCCGCGCAACCCCCTTGCTGCCAACCAGAAGCGGCAGCCGGTGCGGGCGCACGAGAATATCGACCAACGCCCGTTCCAACCGGGTGCGGAACGCCGCCTCGCTCTCGCCGCCCGGCGGCGTCAGCTTGGCATCAAACCACGGCTGCGTTTCGGCGACGGGCTTGCCGTTCCACTCCCCCAGTCGCCGCTCGCGCAGCCCCTCGTGCGGGATGAGCGGATCGGTGAACCCCAGCGTTTCCGCCAAAATTTCCGCTGTCTGCCGGGTGCGCTGAAGCGGGCTGACGAAAATCGCGTCGGGCATTAGCCCTTCGGCCCGCATCTGGTCGCCCGCCGCGCGCGCTTGCGCTTCCCCCACCGCCGTCAGCGGAATATCCACATCGCCGCCACAGCGTAGGCCTTGGCGGTTATAGTCGGTTTCGCCGTGACGGATGAACAGGAAGGCATCAAGCATTGGCCCCTCGTTTCAGTAAGATGCAATGAATGTCTCGACGGCCGCCCACGCGGCTGCCAAGGCCGGTCGGTAGGCCGCCGCCTCGGCACTTTCATCCGCCTGGGCCGCCCGTTCGACGGCGAGACAGACATCGGCCAGCGCGCCCGCGCCGACCATGCCCGAGGCGCCTTTGAGCTTATGGGCAAGCTGGCGGATCGTCTCCGTCGCCGCGCCCTCGGCCAGCGCCCGCGCCAGATCGGCGTAAATCGGCGCGCTGGAATCGCGGTAGCGCGTTAATAAGCCCCGGATACCCGCCCGATCACCGTCCAGCAAGGCTTCGAAACTGCGCGTATCGATGACCGGCGCGGGCGGTAGCGCAACATTCGGCGTGTACTGCGGTAGCCATTGGGCGAGGCAGGCCCCCAGGCGGGCGGTATCGACCGGTTTCACAAGGCAATCGTCCATCCCGCTCTCGCGGCACAGGTCGGCAGCATCGGCCTGGGCATTGGCGGTAATGCCGAGGATGGGTAGGCGCGGGCGCGCCGGGTTGGCGGCTTCCCGCTCTCGGATCAAGCGCGTCAGCCGATAGCCGTCGATTAGCGGCATATCGCAGTCGGTCAGCAACAGGGCGAAAGTGCCGTGGGTCAGGCGGGCAAAAGCTTCCTCCCCATCCTGCACCGCTTCGGCAATGCAGTTGAGCCGCTGCAACTGGCGCAGAATAACCTCGCGGTTGATCGGGTGATCGTCGGCAACCAACACCGCGCCGCGCCCGCTGAGATCGGGCAGGCTGACGGGCGGGCGCGGAATGTCGAGCGTGCCGGTCGCCGCAGCAGCAGCCGGGGGCAGCGGCAACGTCACCCAAAACCGGCTACCGTGACCGGGGGTACTCTCCACCCCAATTGCCCCGCCCATTAGCGTTACCAGCAGCCGACAGATCGATAGGCCTAGGCCTGACCCACCGAACCGCCGCGCCGTTGACCGGTCGGCCTGGGTGAAGGGTTCGAACAAGCGGGCCACCTGATCCGGCGCAATCCCAATGCCGGTATCCGTCACCATCACCCGCACGCCCCCCTGCGCTAGCGCCTCCAGTCGCAGGGTGACGCTGCCGCTCGCCGTAAATTTCACCGCATTGCCCAGAAGATTGAACAAAATTTGCCTGAGCCGCACGGGATCGCCGATCACATTGGCGGGTAATGCTGGGTCGAGCGCCGTTGTTAGGGTCAGGCCTTTTTTCTGGGCCAGCGGTAGCAGGGTCGCCGTCACCCCCTCCGCAAGATCGGCCAACGATACGGGCACCTGTTCGAGATCGAGCCGCCCGGCTTCGATCTTCGAAAAATCGAGAATATCGTCGATGATCCGCAACAGCGAAAAGGCGCTTTCGCGGATCAGGCCGACCGCGTGCTCCTGCTCGCCCGACAGGGGAGTCTGGGTTAGAATATCGAGCATGCCAAGGACGCCGTTCATCGGCGTGCGGATTTCGTGGCTCATTGTGGCAAGGAAGGCCGATTTCGCCTGGGTCGCCGCTTCGGCCTGATCTTTGGCCAACTGAAGACTTTCCTGAGCGTCCTTAAGGTCCGAAATCTCAAACAGCCAGATAACCGTTACATCCTGGCCCTCGAACCGCGCTTCGGCCCACGAAGCCAAGGTCCAGCGCACCCCGGCGTGGGCCGATTGGATTGCGGTTTCCGACCCGCTGAGGCTGCCCCGCCGCGCGAACAGTGCCCGGTCCGCCGCATGGCGCCCCGGATCGGCGTAGAGGCTTTCAATGTGAACGCGGCCTAAGGCCTCCGCCGTTTGACCAACCAAGCGGCTAAAACTGGGATTGGTAAACAGAATCTGCCCGGCGCTATCGACCAAACATACGCTGACCGGGCTGGTTTCCAGCAAAAGACGGGACAGGGTCTGGCTTTCGCGCGCCGCCTGTTCCGCCTGCCGCCGCGCCTGCCCGATGGTGACGAGCGAGATGAAATTGGCGGCGGCTTTGAGGAAGTTAACCTCGTCTTCCGTCCAGGCGCGCGGTGCATCGGCCTGTTCGCAGCGCAGAATCCCTACGTCGCGTTGCTCGGCTTGCACCAGCACATGCATCAGCGCAACAATCCCAGCGGGCTGCAAATCGGCGGCCTGAAGCTCGGCAACACGAATATCGGCGGCGACATTCGGGACGATCAGCGCCAAATCGCGCGCCAGCGCCTGCCGGTAGATCGGGCAGGCGGCCAGCGGCACGGCGACCGGTCCGCCCGGCGGCAGAACCGCCGGATTGGGGATGATCACCGCCGTTTGTTCGAGACTTTCCCCGCCATCGACCTGGGGCCGCACCGCCCAAAGGCTGACCCGATCCACCTGCAAGGTTAGGGCGATGATACGCAGAATATCGGGCAGCGCCGCGTCGGCATCGGCCAGACGAACCGCGCGCAGGGTAGCAATTTCCTGCAAGGCAGTGGTCTGGCGCATCATACGGGCGCGATTGTCACGCAACTGCCGCTCCGTCTCCTGCCGCACCTGAATATCGGTAACGAGCTGTTCCTGAGTGCGGCTGAGGCTTTCGAGCGTGATTTGCAGCCGGTCGGAATTTCCCTGCGATTCTTTCAACAGTTCCCGGTTCCGGCGACTGGCAATCCGGTGAACCTCGGCCAGCGCCATCATCAAGATCGGCGTATCGAGGATCGCCGATCCACCGCCGGGCAGCGTCACCAGAAGCGGATCGTAGATTTGCTCCGCCCCGCGTTCCAGCGCCCGTTGCGCCGCATCCTCGATGGGATCGGCAGCGGCCAGGGTCAGCACCGCCGGATCAATATCCTCCCGCATCACCAAAATGGCACGGCTCAGATAGACATCGCGCCCCAGCGGCTTTGAGAGGTTTTCGAGAAAGCGGCGACGGGTGAGCAAGCCCAGGGTCTTGCGGTCGTCATGCACGATCACGCCCGGCAGGTCCGGCGTTTCGGCGAATAAGCGGCTGACCTCCAGCCCCGTCGTCCGGCGCGACACCCGGGCGGAATGCATCGGCAGATCGCCCAGGGTTAGCGCCAGATCGTCCTCGGTCCGCACCCAGGCTTCCAGCGACAGGCGCAGCCGATCGCGGATCGACAGCGGCGGCGCGATTTCGGCCTCCAGCATCGCCTAGGCTGCCGGTTTGGCGGCGGTGAAGAGATGCCGGGGGGTCGGGGGCGGCAGCAGACAGGTGAAACTGCCCGACGCCCCCGCCCCTAACAACCAGGTGCGCACAAAGTGGATCTGATAGGCATCGCTAAGGGCGGGGGTATGGCCGGTCTCCGGCACATGCATGGCGATCACCCCAGGCTTCTGCACCATCTCCTGCACTGTTTCGAGCAAGAGCGCGTCCGACACCAGCCCGTGAATGACGAGGATCGGCATATCGAGCGCCTGCCACTCGGCCCATTGATCGATACTGTCGGTCGCGCTGGCGGCATAGGCCTGAAGGGCGCGCGGGTCGTGCCGATAGACGCGGCCACCGTGCTCGTCGGACCATTGGGTTTGAAAATAGGTATTGTGCAGCAGTTCGGCTTCCGTCACCGGCCCTTCGTTCTTGGCGGAGGCCCCTAAGCGGCGAAACAGGTCGGACGGGCGCTTGAAGATATAATGATGCGCCACGGCCTGGGCGCGGCGGCGGCGGCGTTCGGCGGGCATGTAGGGGCCGATGTCGTTCAGCACCAGCCGCTCCACCCGCCCAGGGTGCTGCGCTGCGAACGCCATCGCCGTACTGCCACCGAGCGACGATCCGATGATGCTGGCGCTGGGGCGGTCGAGGTGATCGAGAAGCTGCACCAGGGTTTCGACGTTGGTATCGAGGGTATAATCGCCCTCCTTCGCCAACCAGCCGCTCATTCCGCGCCCCGGCCAATCAAAGCAGACGACGTTGAACCGGTCGGCTAAATCGAGCGCCAGATAATCCCAGCGTCGGGCCGTATTGGCGATACCGCCAAGGCAGATGACCAGGGGCGCATCTGGGTCGCCCCATTGGGTATAGGCAAGCTGAATGCGGGTTTCCTTGCGTTGATGCTCCGGCCAATGGCCTTGCAGACGCACGGGATGCCGGTAGGCGAAACTGCGCAGCTCGAACTGACCGTCGAAGGGGGCCAGCGTCCCCCGAACCAACAGCTCATATTCTTCCCAGGTCATGGCATCGCCCCAGGAGAAAACTTCGGCGCCAGGGATCAACGGGGTTTCAACAAGGGCCATCTTACGCCTCCGTCTCGACTGCGGGCTTGCGGCTGGCCGCGTAAACGGCGGCGAACCCCCCGGCGGCCAATAGAATGAAAATCGTTAAAGCCTGAAGCGTTCCGGCATACCCCGCCCAGGGCAGCAGCCCCCCCGCCAGCAGCGGCCCCAGGAACAGCCCCAAACGCTCCCCCACCCGGAACAGCCCCAGCAGCCGCGCCCGCCCGGCCTGCGCCATCTCGCGTTGGGTGGCGGCGAACAACAGCGTCACCTGCGGCGCCATGCCCAGCGCTTGGGCCAGCCCGAGCAGCGCCACGGCAGTCACCGCCGCGCCGATCCCGCCGCCGCCCAGCAGCAGCGCTGCCAGCGCGACGCCAGACCCGATCAGCCCGAGCAGCGTGAAGGTGAACGGCTGGCCGCGCCGGTCGATCATTCGGCCCAGGGGCGTCGCCAAGGCCGCCAAGGTCACCCCATAGACCATCAACACCCATCCCGCCTGCCCCGAGCCAACCCCTTGGTCGTGGAGATAAAGCGGCAAAAGGTAATAGAGGAAGGCGCTAATCAGCAGCCGCGACGGGATCGCCGCCAAGCCGACCAAGCCGATGAACCCGGGATTGCGCAGCAGCGGCGCCAAATTCCCCGGCGGACGGCGGGCCTCGCGGAATGACGGCATCCAGGCGACCGGCACCAGCGCCACGGCGGCAAGCCCGGCGCCGACGGCCAAGGTCGGCCCGGCGCCGATCGCGCTGGCCAATAGGCCGCCTGCAACGGTTCCCGTCACCGATCCGCCAAAAAAGAGGCTGAGATAAAAAGCCGACGCCTGAGTCCGGGCGGAGGCCGGATAGGCGCGCAGCAGGGTATCTTGCGCCAAGATCATCGCGACGCCATAGCCGAACCCGGCCACCATCCGGCATACAATCAGCAACTCCGCCCAAGGGACAACCGCCGACGCGGCTAGGGCGAGGGAAACCGCCGACAGCGCCGCGCGCATCAGCCCATCGTGCTCCCGCTCCGGCAGCCAGCGTGGTACGGTCAGTTGCGCCGCCGCTACGGCAAGCCAGAAGCAGGCAACGGACAGGCTCGCCGCCGCCGCCGGACCCAAGCCCGGCCAGAGCACCGCCAGGCCGCGCGCGTGAACCGGTAGGAAAGAGGTTCCCACAGCATCCGCCGCGACCAGAGCGAGAAACGCCAGAGAGATCGGCCATAGCCGCAGCGCGCCAGGGGGCATCCCGGACCTAGACCTTATCGCGTGTTTTAAAGGTCGGGACGATCAGTACCGCCCCGCAATATCAATGTTGGTTTTCAAGGATTCCACCTCACCGCGCAAGGGAGAAAATCAATAGTCATAAAATTGTAAATTGTGATTAACGATCCGCCCCCCTATATCCTCACAGTAGAAACACCCCATTCGCTGCCACAAGACTGCGACGAGGCTTAATCATGTTCGCAAAAATCGTTAAGTCCGCCTTGATTTCCGGTAGCATTATTGCCGCCCTATCAGCATCTTCGGCCCTGGCCCAAGAAAAAAATGTGCTGATGGTGCTGTGGAAAAGCTGGATGCCTGCCGACAAGGCCTTCGCCCAGAAATTGAAAGACGCTGGGGTTAAGGTCAATTATTCAGAAGTGAATGCCGATCAAGACCGCTCCAAGCTAGCAACGGCGATTCGCGAGGTCGAAGGCGATATTGCTGCCAAGAAATTCGATATGATCTATAGCTACGGCACAGTATCAACCCAGGTTACCAAGGCGACCGTAAAGAATAATACGCCGGTCGTCTTCAACATCGTCTTCGATCCGGTTGGGGCCAATCTGGTCGCCTCGAAGGAAGCGCCGGGCGCCAATATTACCGGCGTCACCAACGGCGTGCCGATCAAGATGCAGTTCGATGTCTTCACCAAACTGAAGCCGATTAAAGACCTGCTGGTGCTGTTCAACTCCCGCGAGCCCAATTCGAATATCATCGAACGGGAGGTGCGCGAGTGGGCGCAAGCGGCCGGGGTGAACGTGATTTCCCGCCGGGTGACGCCCGATACAACGTCGCTGAAGGATGTTCTGGAAGAGGTGAAGAGCGGCAAAATCGCCGTCGATTCGCTTTATGCCGGGGCCGATAACTATCTTGCCTCCGTCGCGAAGGAAGTTCAGGCCGCAGTCGGCGACAAGGTGCGCCTCTATGGCGGCACCCAAACCTATACGCTTGCGGGCTGGCTGGCGGCCTATGTGCCGTCGAACGACGCGATGGGTCAGGCCGCCGCCGAACAGGCGATCAAGGTTCTGAATGGGGCTGATCCGGCGACACTGCCGGTCGTGCTACCGAAGCCGCAGCTCTTCATCTCCGACGCTGCCGCCAAGAAGCACGGCATCACCCCGCCCGCCGAAGCGGCGCTGGAAAGCTAAACCGCCGAGTATCGGGATACGGAAGGGGCCGGGGATGATCCGGCCCCTTTTGTGTTTACCGGTGGATGTAGAACAGCAGCAAATCGCGGCGCATGCCCTCGATCTCAATCGGTTCGACCCCGTGGAAACTATCGTCGGTTTTCACGAATAGAAACAGGCTGTTGGGCAGAAACGGCGCCGTCCAGACCTTATCGAAATCCTCGAACGCATGGTGCGGCCCGCCCCAGCAGCGAAACCCCCGCGCTTTCGGTACATAGAGCGTCGTCCCGCAAGGGGCATAGCGCTCGTCCCGCGGCAGATAGAACAAGAGGGTGATCAGGTTTTTCGGGTCGGAGGTATGGATTTTCACCCCGTCCGAGCTTGTATCGCGCACGAGGATCATGTCGCGCTTGATGTCGGTCGGCCACGCGGCGCCTTCGGCCTTAAGCCGCGCGGCAATTTGGTCCTGGAAGTGATGCACCAAAGTCGCCGCAAAATCAGCGTCGAAAATCTTATCGAACAGGTCTTGCCAGAAGGTCGCGACCGCAGGGCTGACACGCGCCTTGTGCGGGGCATCAAGCAGAAACCCCGACCGCATGCCGTAATCCGCCGCCGACGCCTTGCCGGTCGCCCCCAGCGGGGTATAGGCCTCGGCGGGCGGTAGATGGTCCTGCAACCGTGTATAAAACGGATCAGAAAAGACGGCGCGACAATAGGAATGCCGGTGCGGCCAAACGCGGCCCGGCGTATTGAGAATAGTGTAAAGAAGCGTTTGTTTTTCTAATTCATACGCCTGCATCAATGCCCCTCACGCTTTTAACGGTTAGCGCTCTCGATTAGGCAGGCCTTCCAATTGTTAAGATTTATACGAGATATTTATCAGTATAAATCAAAAATAATCAGGATAACCCACAATTATCGATGCTATTGGCGATTTCATCACAAACAAATGACGGTTTTCCGACTCTAACTCGGCACTTTAGGCCGTCATATTATTGTAAATTGTCTTAAAAACCCTCTCTTGCTAGAAGGGGGCGCGACGATACGGGTCAACCGATCCGGTTTTGACCACCCTGCCACTGCACGCCTTTGTTCCCAGGGGCAGAAGCGCCCCTGATTGACAGGAAGAAGATGATGTCGGCCCTCGCCTCCCCCCTCGCGCCCGTCGCCGAAGCGCCGCCGGTTCCCCGGCTGGAACGGTTGCTGATCGTCGAGGACGATGGGTTTAGCCAGCAGTTGATCGACCTCTACCTGCGCCGGGCGGGGTTCAGCGAGCTGACCGCCGCTCACGATGGGCGCGCCGCGCTCGATCTGGCGAAGACCGAGCGTTTTGATCTCGTGCTGCTCGATCTCAACCTGCCGCGCGTCAGCGGGGTCGATGTGCTGCGGCGCTTAAAGCGCGACGGGCTGCTGACCGATACGCCGGTGATCGTTATTTCGTCCATGACCAATATGGACGAAATCGTGCAATGCCTCGACCTTGGGGCCGATGGCTACCTGCCAAAGCCTTTCAACGTCCGCTTGCTGGACGAAAGGGTTAGTGCCTGCCTAGAACTGCGCCGTTTAAAGCGCGAGGCGCTGGCCCAGATCGACCGGCGCCAGCAGGACCAGCAGGCGATCAAGGCTCTGCACACTCTGCTGCAAGCCGCACCGGAGGGGGGCGACCCCGCCCGCCTTGGCGTTGACAGCGCCTGCCTATCGCTGCCAGCCCCCCAGGGCGGCGGCGATCTTTCGTTGATCACGCGCACAAGCTCGGGCCTGCTATGGGCCGCCCTCGGCTCCGTCGCCGCAACGGGGGCGACGGCCCCCCTCGCCGCCGCGTATGGGCTGCTGCACTTGCGCAGCCTGCTGGATCAAGAAACCGCCCCCGAAGCGGTCTTGACGCGGCTAAACCGCCAGTTGAGCCAATCCGCCAATGGCTGGACCTGCCCCCCCATCGCGTTAACGCTGCTGGCGCTCACGCCGGAAACCGGGGCCTTCACCCTCGCCAGCGCGGGCGGGCTTGATCCGCTGCTGATCGATCTGCACCGGGGTCTGATGCCGTTGCCCGTCGATCGGGGGCGCCCGCTCGCCCGCCGAGCCGATGCGATCTATAGCGCTTTCCCTGGGGTCTTATCGCCCGACACCGCGCTGGTCCTCACCTCGGCTGGGGTGGCCGACGCGCAAGACGCGGGCGGCATGAGCTTTGGTGACCAGCGGCTGAAACGCTGCCTAAGCGATGCCGAAACCAGTGACCCCCGGGCTTTGGCCGCAGCGGCCCGCACCGCCCTAACCCATTTCACCGGCCCGACCCCGCTTCCCGACGATGCCTCGCTGCTTGTGCTGCGGCGGCTATCGCCCTCGGTCTGATTCTGCGCCCTGGAGGTTTTCCCATGCTGACCCTTTTCCGCAGCAGCCTGACGATCCGGGTTCTGGCCCCCATTGCGCTGCTCTTGACCGTCATCGCCGTTCTGGCCAGCGCCGCCCTATCGTTCGTCACCCTGCGCTCGGCGCGGTCGGCTTTGCAGGAACGCGCGCAGATGGTCAGCGTTGTACTGTCCGGCGGCGCCGGGGAAGCGCTGTGGAATATCGATGCCGATGCGGCGGGTAAGGTGCTGGCGTCGCTGACCCAAGACCCGGATTATGTCGGCAGCGTGATTTTCGACGCTAACGGCAAGCGCTTTGCCGAACATGGCGCGCTTGGCCCGGTCGATCCGAAGCTGGTCGTTGAGTCCAGCCCGGTAACGCGGACGGAGGGGAAGAAAACTAGCATCATCGGTCAGGTCGAAGTCCGCCTCAGCACCGCCCGGATGGAGGCAGAGGCCCAGAAAACCGTCTGGACCACCGCCTTGATCGGGCTGGCAACACTGCTGCTGGTCTCCGCCGTATTGTGGATGATCGTGCGCGGCGTCACCAAGCCGATCACGCGTATGACGCGGGTGATGGGCGAGCTTGCTGCTGGGAAGTTAGAGGTTTCGGTGCCCGCCCGCGACCGCCAGGACGAGGTCGGCGATATGGCTGCCGCTGTTCAAACCTTCAAGGAAAACGCCCTCGATAAGCTGCGGCTAGAGCAAGAACAGGTCCACCTGCGCGACGAAGCCGAACGCCTGCGCCTCGCGGCCCTAAAGTCGGTCGCCGCCGATTTTGATGCCGACGTCGGTCAGGTCTTGAACGCCGTCAGCGGAACGGCAGACGTGATGACCGAATCGGTCGGCGCAGTCGCCGTTAGCGCCAATGACAATGTCACGATCAGCCACGAAGCCTCCCGCGCGGCCGATCAGGTCACGGCGAATGTGCAGACCGTTGCCGCCGCTGTCGAAGAGCTTGCTGCCTCGATCCGCGAGATCGCCGGGCAAGCCGCCAGTTCCAACCGCGTTTCGGGCGACGCCAATCGCCGCATCGAAGAGACGGTGGCGATGATGACCAAGCTGGTGCAGGACGCAACGCGCATCGGCGATGTGCTGACCCTGATTTCCAACATCGCCGGACAGACCAATCTATTGGCGCTGAATGCCACGATTGAAGCCGCGCGCGCCGGGGAAGCCGGGCGCGGTTTTGCCGTCGTCGCCAACGAGGTCAAAAACCTTGCCGGGCAAACGGCCAAAGCGACCGAAGAAATCTCTGCCCTCATCAACACGATCCAGAATTCAACCGGCACCGCCGCCGCCGAGATCGACGATATCGCCAAGACTATTCTAAGCCTCAACGAGATTAGCACCTCCATCGCCGCCGCCGTCGAAGAGCAAAGCTCCGCCACCAACGACATCAGCCGGGCGGTTCAGGAAGCGGCGCGCGGCACCGAACGGCTGCGCGAGAATGTCCAGGGGGTCGCCCAATCGGCCCAGCGCAACGGCGATGCCGCGACCAATCTCAATAGCGGTATCCGCAGTCTTGAAGAAAATTTCGCCGGGCTGCACCAGCAGGTAAACCGCTTCGTGGCGCGGTTGGTGGGCGCTTAAAACTCAATCCGCGCCTGGGTTTCGACACCAGCGGCACATGGGATACATTTTTACTACCCTGTTGATAACATTGCCAGAACGCGTATTGCATGCGGCGCCATCTATCCGACACATCTTAAGAAGGAAGATGCGTCTAAATTGCAAAAATATTAGATTAATATTTATAGTTGAAACACACAAAAATTGATGTTAGTGAATATTATCTCCACAATTAATGGTAGACATCTTAAACATACACTAAAGAGAGGGGGCGAAGATGAGTTTTTACATGGAACCAGTTTATCTTAATGAGAAAATGGTTTTAAACTGTGCTGCATACGTCTTTAAGGGTGTCTCTCTAGAGAAAACTACTGAAGAGACTACTTCATCAAAAGGAAAGGGAAGCATTTCATTGGGATTTAAATTCCTCCAAGATTTTATTTCCCCAGTATCATCTTCATTAGAAGCAGAACGAAATAAGTCTGTTCTGGAGAAAACAGCCAGACGATATACACTCGGTGGATTACACATGGCACTAATAGATGCTTTAGAGGAAGAAAAGCACATACACAAATCCACTGTTTTAAGCAGTGATTTCCCGAGAGATCATTTTGTTCAGCTTGACGCCATCTTAAAGCCAATAGATTTTTTTAATATAATAGAAATAACAAAAGTTTCCGCACCAATAATAGCTCAGATAATTAAAAATTTTGGAACAAAATTGAATAAGAATTTTTTTGACCCGAATATGATGAAAGAACTACCCAAATACGAAGAAATTATTCTAAAAATACTATCTGAGATTGAAGAAGATTACTTAAGGTCCGGCCTCTTAGAAATGATAATGGTATCCCCTATAGATGGAAGACAAATAGGCGTTGTAGATATTGATGTAAGTGATGCCGATGCACGCTCTATAAAAGCAAAATTAACAGACGGACACTTTAAGATAATAGGTCGCGTCTACAGACATATCCCAGAGGGGGATAAATTAAGTATAGTTCAAAGAACAATAATATCAACAATTCAAATTACACTGGAAAAATTACTCGGAGAAAGTTCAAGCGGCATAAAATATCGTGAAAGTATGGCGAAAATGAAAGAAGTAGCAGAAAAAGGATGCCAGTTTTACATCGATGGCCCAGCCTTCAGAGTTATCGCCATGTCAGTTTGCATATAAAATAACAAAAAACTTGACTTTTCCCTAAAACTCAATCCCCGCCTGGGCCTTCACCCCGGCTTTGAAAGGATGCTTCACCAGCGTCATTTCCGTCACAAGATCAGCCACGTCGATCAACTCCGGTTTGGCATTGCGCCCGGTCAGCACCACGGTGAGGTCCGGGCGTTTTGCGGCCAGCGCGGCCAGCACGGCGGCGAGATCAAGGTAATCGTAGCGCAGGGCGATATTGATTTCGTCCAGCACGATCAACCGATAGGCGGGATCAGCCATCAGCGCTTGCGCTTCCGCCCAGGCCGCCGCCGCCGCCGCCATATCGCGCGCCTTATCCTGGGTTTCCCAAGTAAACCCCTCCCCCATCGCGCGCCACGTCACGTGATCGGGGAAGGCCACCGCCAGCGCCCGCTGTTCGCCCGTATCCCAGGCGCCCTTGATGAACTGAACGACGCCGATCTTCCAACCGTGGCCAAGGGCACGCAGGATCAACCCGAACGCCGCCGTGGATTTGCCTTTCCCGGCGCCGGTATGGACCATAATAAGGCCCTTTTCGATGGTCTTCGACGCCACCTCGGCGTCTTGCACCGCTTTGCGCTTTTGCATTTTCAGCGTGTGACGCTCGGCGTCCGCCGTATCGAGGCTCATGGCAAGGCTCCCCCCGCAAAGATTTGACAAGCTCCGGGGCCGGTGTCACTCCTAGGCCCAAGACGGTGCGGCGCGAGCCGCACAATAGGGAATCCGGGTGCGGGCCGAAAGGCCCAAGGCCCGAGCTGCCCCCGCAACTGTAAGCGGCGAGCGGTCTTCCACACAGCCACTGGGGTCGCCCCCCGGGAAGGCGGAAGCACCGCAGCGACCCGCAAGCCAGGAGACCTGCCGTCGAAGCAACCGTTTGCCGCGGGCGGGGTGTCCCGATGGCAAGCCCGGAGGATCTGTCCACCGGGAGCGTCCGGGCATCGTCCGGCGTGCGGTTTTGTCGGGCACCCGCTTTTTGGTTTGCGACCCGATCCTATGACCTCTCTTCGTAAAACGCCTGTTACCATCGTCACCGGCTTCCTGGGCGCCGGCAAAACCACGCTGATCCGGCACTTGCTGGAGAACGCGGGCAATCGCCGCCTTGCGCTGATCATCAACGAGTTCGGCGATCTTGGCATCGATGCCGAAATTCTGAAGGGCTGCGGCATTGAAAGCTGCCCCGAGGACAATATCGTCGAACTTGCCAACGGCTGCCTATGCTGCACGGTCGCCGATGATTTCGCCCCGGCCATCGAAGCGCTGCTGGCCCGCCCGGACGCGCCGGAGCATATCGTCATCGAAACCTCCGGCCTCGCTTTGCCGAAACCGCTGGTAAAAGCCTTCGATTGGCCAGAGCTGCGTGCCCGCCTGACCGTTGACGGCGTGGTCGCGGTCATCGACGGCGCCGCTGTGGCGGAGGGGCGCTTTGCCGACGATCCCGACAAACTAGCCGCCCAGCGCGCCGCCGACCCGTCCCTAGATCACGATAACCCGCTGGAAGAGGTCTACGAAGACCAGCTTCTCTGCGCCGATCTGATTCTGCTGAACAAGACTGACCTGATGGACCCGGCAGCGCAGGAAACCGTTGCCGCCGACATCGCCGCCACGGTGCCGCGTGCCGTAAAAATCCTGCTCACCAGTGGCGGTAAGATCGATCCGGCGGTTCTGCTGGGGCTGCACGCAGCGGCAGAAGACGATCTCGCCGCCCGCCCGTCGCACCATGACGCCGAAGACGGCCATGATCACGACGATTGGGACAGTTTTGTCCTTGATCTTCCGGCCATCGACGCCCCCGGCCCCTTCGTCGCCAAACTCGCGGCCTTGGCGGACCAGTTCGACATTATCCGCCTCAAGGGCTTTGCCGAGGTAACGGGTAAACCGATGCGCCTGCTGGTCCAAGGCGTCGGCACCCGGCTTCAGCAGGGGTTCGACCGGCCCTGGAAAGCCGGGGAGGCGCGCGGCACCCGGCTTGTCGTCATCGGTCAGAAGGGGCTGGATCGGGCCGCGATCGAAGCCGCCCTGCGCTAAACCATGCACCTGCTCGCCACTGTCTCCCGCAGCCTCGACGATCTATCGGCGGCGGTGGACCTTGACCAGACCCCGGCGGATTGGCTGTTTCTGTCCTTCTCCGACAGCGACCTAACGGCCCTCGCCGCCGCCTATGCGGACGGTCCGGCGCGGGTGGCGGGCAGGCTGGCGCCGCTGGCCCAGCTTCGGCATCCCTATTCGGTCGATCTCTATCTCGAAAAAACCGCCCGCCACGCCAAGGTGATCCTCGTCCGCCTGCTCGGGGGCCTCGACTATTGGCGGTATGGGGCGGAAGAACTGGCCCAAATGGCGCGACGGCAGGGGATTGCACTGGCGATCCTACCCGGCGATGCCATCGCCGACCCGCGCTTGACCGCGCTCTCGACCGTCCCGCCCACAGTGACGGCGCGCCTGTGGGACTATTTCCAGACCGGCGGGCCTGTGAACATGGAACAGGTACTGGACTGGATCGACGCCGGGTGCCGGGGCGAAACCCTGCCCCTGCTACCGCCCGCCCCCCTGCCCGATTTCGGGCGCTTCGATCCGGCCTGCCACCCCGCCCCGCCGGGCGCGGCGCGGGCCGCCTTAGTCTTCTACCGCTCGCACGCGACGGCGGGCGATACTCAGCCGATCCTGGCCTTGGCGGCAGCGCTGGCCCACCGGGGCTTTGGCGTCGAAACCCTTTTCGTCAGCAGTTTGAAGGCGCCGGAGGCTGCGGCCGCCCTACGCCACCACCTCACCGAGAGCGCCCCCGCAATCATCCTCAACGCCACCAATTTTTCGGCCCGGCAGGGGGCGGACGGCAGCCCGCTGGATGCGGCAGGGGTGCCGGTGCTGCAAGTCATCCTAGCGAACGGCAGCCGCGACGCTTGGGCGGCGGGCGGCCAGGGCGTTAGCGCGACCGATCTTGCCATGAGTATCGTGCTGCCCGAACTGGATGGGCGCATCGGCACCACCGCCCTCGCGTTCAAAAACCTGACCGAACGGGTGGCGGGGCTGGAATTCGCCCCGGCGCGCTTGATCGCCGAGCCCGAGCAAACCGCCCATATCGCCGATCTTGCCGCCGCCTGGGTTCGCCTCGCCCGCGCGCCGCGCGCCGACCGGCGGATCGGTATTATCCTGTCCGATTATCCCGGCAAACTGGGGCGGGAAGCCTATGCCGTCGGCCTCGATACGCCGGAAAGCCTGCGCCAGATCGTTCGTTTGTTGGGCGACAGCAGCTATACAATCGGCCCGTTGCCGGGGGCGCTAATGGCCGCGCTCACCGCCCCGGCGCCCGACGAAAACCTCTCCGCTGCCGCCTATCGCGCCGCCTTCGCTTCCCTGCCCGCCGGGTTCCGGGCGCAGGTAGAAGCTGCTTGGGGATCGCCGCCGCCAGACGGTTTCCGCTTCCGCCACCTGACTGCCGGGCACCTCACTATCGCGCTGCAACCCGACCGGGGTCGCGCCGAAACGCGGCAGCAGTGCTATCACGACGGCACGGAACCCCCAAGCCATGCCTATATCGCCTTCTACCTGTGGCTGCGCGGACGGGTAGACGCGCTGGTTCACCTCGGCACCCACGGCACCTTGGAATGGCTACCGGGCAAAGCGGCGGCCTTGGCGCCGGACTGCGCGCCGCGCGCCGTACTGGGCGCCGTGCCGGTGATCTACCCCTTCATCGTCAATAACCCCGGCGAGGCGGCGCAAGCAAAACGCCGGACCAGCGCCGTCACCCTCGGTCATCTCACCCCGCCCTTAGTCGCAGCGGGAAGCCCTGGCGGCATCGAAGCCTTAATGGATGAATATGCCGCCGCCGTCAGCCTTGATCCCAAGCGGGCGGGCCTGCTCGCTCAAGCGATCCTAGACGATGCACGCGCAACCGGCCTTGCCGCCGACTGCGGCGTGACGGACGATCTATCGGCTGAAGAGGCATTAACCCGGCTCGATAACTTCCTCTGTGACGTCAAAGAGATGCGCATCGCGGACGGGCTGCATATCTTCGGCGCAGCCCCCGATCCCGCCCTATGGCCGGAGGTGCCGGAAGCGGCCCGCCCCGCCCTGCTGGCCTCCGGCGCGGCGGAGAAAGCCGCGCTGCTCGCCGCCCTCGATGGGCGCTTCGTCCCGCCCGGCCCCGCAGGCGCCCCGGCGCGCGGGCGGGTGGATGTCTTCCCGACCGGGCGCAATCTAACAGCGCTCGACCCGCGCCAAGTGCCGACCCGCACGGCCTGGACCCTGGGGCAGCGGGCGGCGGACGCGCTGATCGCCCGCTATTTGCAAGACCATGGCGATTGGCCGAAAAGTATCCTGCTCGACCTGTGGGGATCGGCCACCCTGCGCACGGGCGGCGAAGATTTCGCCCAAGCCATCGCCTTGCTCGGCGCCCAACCGGAGTGGGAGGAAGCGTCGGGCCGCCTGATCGGCGTTACCATCCTGCCGCCTGCCGTGCTGGACCGCCCGCGCATCGACGTAACCTTGCGCATCTCCGGCCTGTTCCGCGACGTTTTTCCCCAACAGATCGCCATCTTCGCCGATCTCGTGGCGCAAATCGCTGCCCGCGACGAAGCGCCAGCGCTCAACCCACTCGCCGCCGCCGAAGGACCGCAAGACCGTATCTTCGGCGCCGCCCCTGGGGCTTACGGCACCGGCGTGTTGCGGCACTGGCAGGCGGAAGATGCGGAAGCCGACGCGCTGGGGGAAACCTATCTGGCGGCAACCAGCCACGCCTATGGCATCACAGCACCGCGCCCAAGCGCGGCTTTCGCCGACCGGGTGCGCGCCGCCGATGCCTATATCCATACCCAAGACCTACCGGGACAAGATTTGCTCGACTCGGACGCTTTTGCCGATCACGAGGGCGGGTTTGCGGCGGCCAATGCCGCCCTCGGTGGACGGGCGGTGCTCTATCACCTCGATACCACTACCCCGGACCGGCCCGTCCCCCGGTCCTTGCGGGAGGAGGTGGCGCGCGTGCTGCGCGGGCGGCTGACCAATCCCCGTTGGCTCGCTGGGCAACGGCGGCACGGGCATCGCGGCGCGGCAGAAATCGCGGAAAGCATCGACAATCTTATCGCCTTCGCCCGGCTGACCGATGCGGTGCGCAGCGACCAGATCGACCGCGCCTATGACGCGACGCTGGGGGATGCCGAGCTTGCGAGGTTCTTAGAAACCGAAAACCCAGGCGCCGCCGAAGCCCTGCGCCGCGCCTTCGCCCGCGCCCAGCGGCTCGGCCTCTGGCACCCGCGCCGCAACGCCACTCTGGGGGACCGCCTGTAATGCGGCGCGGCTGGTGTCCTGGCGCATTGCGCCCGATGCAAAGCGGCGACGGCTATATTCTGCGCCTGCGCCCGCGTGGCCCCGCCCTGCCGGGGGCGCTGCTGGCCTGCTTGGCCGATTTGGCCGACCGCTACGGCAGCGGGTGTCTCGATCTGACCAGTCGCGCCAATCTGCAACTGCGCGGCGTGGCGGCGACGGCACTCGCCCCGCTGCAAGCCGCCCTCGGCGCGCTGGGGCTGCTCGACCCGTCCGAAGCGCGGGAAGCGCGGCGCAATATCCTTCTCTCGCCACTGGCGGGCCTCGACCCGACCGCCGTATTGGACCTGCGCGCCCTGCACGCCGCGCTGGATTTCTGGCTGGCCGAAACGGCGGAACTCTCGGCTTTGCCCGGAAAATTCGGCTTCGGGCTAGACGAGGGCGGGCTGCTGCGCCTTTCCCCCGACGCCTCCGACCTGCACGGGCAGGCGATCCGCCACCGCGACGGCACGCGCATCGCGGTTTTTGCGGGCGGGGTTTGGCTGACGACCCTCGACCAAAGGGATTTTCTACCCGCCCTGGCCGCCCTAACGACCGCCTTTCTGCGCCATGCCGCTCCGGGGAAACGGATGCGGGCGCTGGTGGCGCGGATCGGCGCCTCCGGTCTGCTTGCGGCGGCGGGGGTGACCGCCGATGGTATCGCCCCAGCGATACCTGGCAGCCCGTCCCTGCCACGTCTTGGCGCTTGGCCGTTGCAGGCCTTACCCTTCCTGCTCGTCGGCGTGCCGTTCGGGCGGATGTCCAGCGCGCAGGCCCGGCTCTTGGCAGACCTTGCGCCCGAGATTCGCCTCACCCCCTGGCGCTGCCTAGCACTGCCCCATGCCCTTACCGCCGCCGACCGGCTGGCCGATGCGGGCTTTCTGCTGACGCCCGACGCGCCGCTTTATGCCGTCGCCGCCTGCCCAGGGGCGCCGGCCTGCGCCAGCGGCACGACGCCGACCCAGGCCGACGCAACGGCACTCGCCGATCTACTGCCGCCCAATCCCGTTGCGGAAACCCTGCTGCATGTTTCCGGCTGCGCCAAAGGCTGTGCCCATCCGCGCCGCGCCCCCGTTACACTCGTTGCCCGGGATGGCGCCTATGATGTGGTGTTGAACGGCACCGCCGCCGATCCGCCCGCCGCCACCGGCCTTGATCTACCGCGCCTCCGCGCCTTCCTCTCCCATCGGTTTTCGATCCCCCATGCCTGACCCGACCGCCTATATCCGCGATGGCGCCGAGATTTACCGGCAATCCTTCGCCACTATCCGCCGCGAAGCCGATCTCTCGGCCTTCTCTGCCGACGAAGAAGGCGTCGCCGTGCGCATTATCCACGCCTGCGGCATGGTGGAGATTACCGAGGCGCTCGCCTTCACCACCGGTGCGGTCGCGGCGGGGCGGGCGGCGTTGGCGGCAGGCAAGCCGATCCTCTGCGATGCCAAGATGGTCGCCTATGGCGTCACCCGCGCCCGGCTTCCGGCGCAAAACCAGGTGCTCTGTTTGCTCGACGATCCGCAGGTGCCCGGTCTCGCCGCGCAAGCGGGGACGACGCGCAGCGCCGCCGCCGTCGATCTGTGGCTGCCGCATCTCGACGGGGCCGTGGTCGCCATCGGCAATGCGCCGACCGCGCTGTTTCATCTGTTGGATCGGATTGCGGCAGGCGCGCCCCGCCCCGCCGTCATCCTCGGCATGCCGGTCGGCTTTATCGGCGCGGCAGAATCGAAAGAAGCGCTGCTGGCAAGCGGTCTGCCCGC
The DNA here is from genome assembly GCF_002251735.1 of Elstera cyanobacteriorum. Lineage (NCBI taxonomy): Bacteria > Pseudomonadati > Pseudomonadota > Alphaproteobacteria > Rhodospirillales > Rhodospirillaceae > Elstera > Elstera cyanobacteriorum. The sequence goes on from NZ_NOXS01000035.1 coordinate 108,098, forward strand.
CCTTGTGGTGCGCGGGCGGCGCGGCGGCAGCGCGATGGCGGCGGCGGCCGTGAATGCTTTGGCGAGTACGGCGGAATGAGCGGCACCCTCTATGGCGTCGGCCTCGGCCCCGGCGATCCCGAGCTTTTGACCGTCAAAGCCGTGCGCGTGCTGCAAGCGGTGCCGGTCGTCAGCTTCTTTGCTAAGGCGGGGCGGCGCGGCAATGCACGGGCGATCCTCGACGGTTGGTTGACGCCGGTCCAGACGGAAGAGCCGCTGTACTATCCCGTCACCACCGAAATCCCCGTCGGAGAGGATGCCTATACCGAGGCCCTGCGCGGGTTCTATGCCGAGGCTGCGGAGCGGCTGGCCGCCCATCTAAGCGCCGGGCGCGATGTGGCCCTGGCGTCCGAGGGCGACCCGCTTTTCTACGGCTCCTTCATGCACCTCTACGTGCGCCTCAGAGATCGTTTTCCGACGCAGATCATCCCTGGCGTCCCCAGCATGGCGGGCTGCTGGGCCGCCGCCGGGCTGCCGATGACCTGGGGCGACGATACGCTGACCATTCTCGCGGGTACCCAGCCACAGAGCGATCTCACGGCAAAATTGCAGACCAGCGAGGCGGCGGTCATCATGAAGGTCGGGCGCAACCTGCCGAAAATCCGGGCGGCACTGGCCGACGCCGGGCGGTTGGCGGCGGCGGTCTATGTCGCGCGCGGGACGATGGCGGGGCAGGAAGTGTGCCCGCTGACCGCCAAGACGGACGATACCGCCCCCTATTTCTCACTAGTGCTGGTTCCCGGCAACGGGCGGCGACCATGAGCGGCTGGCTGCGCATCCTCGGCCTTGGCCCCGGCAATCCCGCCTGGATTACGCCGGAAACCACAGCCTTGCTTGCCGAGGCGACGGATGTGATCGGCTACGCCCCCTATCTTGCGCGCCTGCGCCTGAGGCTCGGTCAAATCGCCCACGGCAGCGATAATCGGGTGGAGATAGACCGGGCGCGGCTGGCGTTGGCGATGGCTGCCGCCGGGCAGCGGGTCGCGGTGGTGTCGGGCGGCGATCCGGGGATTTTTGCGATGGCCGCCGCCGTTTTCGAAGCGCTGGAGGCCGGGCCTCTGGCGTGGCGGGCTATCGACATCGCCGTCCATCCCGGCGTATCTGCCATGCAGGCCGCCGCCGCCCGCTTGGGGGCACCCTTGGGGCATGATTTCTGCGTGATCTCGCTCTCCGACAACCTCAAACCCTGGACCATCCTCGAAAAACGGCTCGACGCTGTTGCCGCCGGGGATTTTGTCCTAGCGCTCTATAACCCCGCCTCCAAGGCCCGGCCGGACCGGCTGCACCAGGCTTTCGCGCGGCTGCGAACTCTCAAAGCCCGGGAGACGCCCGTTGCCTTCGCCCGGGCCATCGGGCGCGCCGATGAAAGCCTGTTCATCACCACCCTCGCCGAGGCCGACGCGGCGCGCGCCGATATGGCAACCTTGGTGCTGATCGGCTCCAGCGAAACCCGCTGGATCGCAACGCCGGGTGGCGGCTGGCTCTATACTCCGCGCACCTATGGGGCCGGACGATGAAGCCAGTCCAGCACCGCCGCAAGATCGTGGAACTGCCGCAGCGATGGATCGGGTGGTGCCGCCACCATGATCACCGTCAGCCCCAAGGACCGTGCGGCGGCGATTTTGCCGTAAGTCGCGGCCCCGCCGCTATTCTTGCTGACCAGAACCTCGATCCGCTCCCGCTGCATCAGGTCGCGGTCTGCCGCCTCGGTGAAAGGGCCGCGCGCGGGCAGCAACCGCAGATGCGGCAGGGCGGGCAGCGGGTCGGGCGGATCGATGATCCGCAGCAGATAGGCGTGCTGCGGGGCGGCTTCGAAGGCGGCGACCTGCAAGCGCCCGATGGTCAGAAACACCCGGCGGGGCGGCGTCCCCAGGGCACGGGCGGCGTCCGGCATGGTCGCGACGCGCTGCCAAATATCCCCCGGTTGCGCCGACCACGGCGGGCGGGTGAAGCGGGCGAGCGGTATCCCCGCGCCCTCGCACGCCGCGACGGCATTGCGGGTCATCTGCTCGGCGAACGGATGGGTGGCGTCGATCACCCGGTCGATGGCCTCGGCCCGCAGATAAGCGCGCAAGCCATCGACCCCGCCGAAGCCGCCCAGGCGATAGGCGGTCGGCGGCAGGTCGGGCGCGCGGGTGCGCCCGGCCAGCGACAGGATCGGCGTCACGTGCGGCACCGAGGCGAGGGCAACCAGCAGGGCCATCGCCTCCGTCGTGCCACCCAGCAGCAGAATACGCATGCGAAGGGCCTTTCCCATGACTGAAGCCGCGTGGCTTTCCCTTATCGGGATCGGGGCAGACGGGGAAGCGGGATTATCGCCCGCCGCCCGCCAATTACTGACCGAGGCGGCGGTGATTTACGGCGGACCCCGGCATCTGGCGATGCTGCCGGACGTGCCAGGGGAGAAACGCCCCTGGCCCCGCCCGTTCGAGGAGTTTTATCCAGTGCTGCCAACCTTGCGCGGGCGGAAGGTCTGCGTGCTGGCCTCCGGCGATCCCTTCTATTTCGGCGTCGGCAGTGTGATTGCCGAGCGGTTGGCGCCGGGGGAATATCGCTGTCTACCCGCCCCTTCCTCCCTCGCGTTGGCTGCCGCGCGCCTGGGGTGGGCGCAGCAGGAGGCTACCGCCGTTTCCCTGCACGGGCGCCCGCTGCACCGGATCATCCCGCATCTGACCCCGAAAGCCCGGCTGCTGGTGCTGTCCTGGGACGGTACAACCCCCGCCAACCTGGGAGCATTGCTCACCGCGCGCGGCTTCGGCCCCTCGCGGCTTTGGGTGCTGGAAAATCTGGGCGGGCCAGAGGAGCGCATCACCGAAGCGCGCGCCGATGCGGTGCCGGAACGCGCTTTCGCCGCCCTTAACCTGATCGCCCTGGACGTTGCTGCAACCCCCGACGCCCGCATCCTGCCGCGCAGCCCCGGCCTGCCCGACGCTTGGTTCGCCCACGATGGGCAGATCTCCAAGCGGGCGGTTCGGGCGCTGACCCTCGCCGCCCTCGCCCCGAAACCGGGGGATGTGCTGTGGGATATCGGCGCGGGCAGCGGGTCTATCGGGATCGAATGGTTGCTGGCGGCGCCCACGGGCCGGGTGATCGCCATTGAACCGCGCGCCGACCGGGCGGCCTTCATTCGGGACAATGTCGCGCGCTTCGGCACACCGGAAATCGAGATCATTACAGGCCGCGCGCCGGATGCCCTGATCGGCCTGCCGCCCGCCGATGCCATCTTCGTCGGTGGGGGCGGGCCGGAGGTGATTGCCGCCGCCCTCGCCCACCGCCTGCCCGGCGCGCGGCTGGTCGCCAATGCCGTCACCCTGGAAAGCCAAGCGGCACTGATTGATCTGCACCGTCAGCATGGCGGGCAGTTGATGCAGATCGCGCTGGCGGAGAGCGCGCCGCTCGGCCCTTATCGCGGCTTCACCCCCGCCCGCCCGCTGCTGCATTGGTGTTTAGCATGAGAGCGATCGGGATCGGTTGCCGCGCCGGGCGCCCGGCAGAGGCGGTGCTGGCAGTCATTGCCCAAGCGATTGCCGGGCTATCACCAGGGCGCGGCCCGCTGATGATTTGCACCAGCGTGGCCAAACTCAGCGAACCGGGGATCGTGCAAGCCGCGCGCCGCTTGGGCCTGCCGCTGCACGGGTTCCCGCCCGATGTTTTGGCGGCAGAGCGGGCGCGGCTGGTGACCCTTTCGGCGCGGGTCGAAGCCGTGACCGGCCTGCCAGGGATCGCCGAAGCGGCGGCGCTGGCCGCGGTCGGGCCACTGGGAACCCTCATTCTGCCGCGCTTTAGTCTCGATGGCGTAACCGGCGCCGTTGCGGAGGATCGTCCATGACCGTTCATTTCATTGGGGCCGGGCCGGGGGCGCCGGATCTGATTACCCTGCGCGGGCGCGACCTGATCGCCCGCTGCCCCGTTTGCCTCTATGCCGGGTCGCTGGTGCCGGCAGCCCTGCTGGCCTATTGCCCGCCGGGGGCAAGGGTCATCAATACCGCGCCGCTCGATCTCGCCGCGATCATCGACGCTTGCGCCGAGGCGACCGCCCAAGGGCAGGATGTCGCCCGGCTGCATTCGGGCGACCTGTCGGTCTGGAGCGCGATGGGGGAGCAATTGCGCGAACTCGACGCGCGCGGCATCCCCTATAGCATCACCCCCGGGGTGCCGTCCTTCGCCGCCGCAGCAGCAGCTTTGGGGCGGGAGTTGACGGTGCCGGAAGTGGCGCAATCCCTTGTGCTCACCCGTACCTCGGGCCGCGCCTCCGCCATGCCGCCGGGCGAAACCCTCAGCAATTTCGCCCAAACGGGGGCGACGCTGGCCATCCATCTGTCGATCCATGTGTTGTCGCAGGTGGTGGCGGAGCTAACGCCCTATTACGGCCCCAACTGCCCGGCGGCCATCGTCTTCCGTGCCTCCTGGCCCGATGAAATCATTCTGCGCGGCACCCTGGAAACGCTGGACGCCCAAGCCGCCGCAACGCCGATGGAGCGCACGGCCTTGATCCTCGTCGGCCCCGGCTTGGGTGCGCGCGATTTCCGCCCCAGCGCACTCTATAGCGCCGACTACGACCGGCGCTTTCGGCCTCAGCGGGCGTCAGAATGAGGCAGCGCCCGCAAACCGGTCGCAGCGCGAAGAATGCCTTGCCGGTCAACGATCATGATCTCCAGCCGCCCCGCTGTCAGTACGGGCGCCGCCGCACGCCACGCCGCCTCGGCTACCGCCGCCGCCAGATCAACGCCCGCCGCATCGGCCTGTTCCAATGCATCGAGCGCGCTATTCGCCGCCCGTATGCCGGGGCGCAGCGCCTCCGGTACCAACCCGGCCAGCCAATCGAGATCGACGCTCCCGCGTTTCGAATGCAGGTCGAGCAGCCCTTGCCCGAGCTTGGTCATCTTGGCGAAACCGCCCGCAATCGTCACATCGGGCACCGGATGGCCGCGCAGATATTTCAGCAGCCCGCCGACGAAATCGCCCATATCGATCAAAGCAATCTCCGGCACGCCATAGAAAGCCTGCGCGGCTTTTTCGGAGGTATCGCCCGTCGCGCCGATCACATGGGTGAGCCCGGCAGCGCGCGCCACATCGACGCCGCGATGGATGGCGTGGATCCAGGCGGCGCAGGAATAGGGCACGACGATGCCGGTCGTTCCCAGGATCGACAGGCCGCCGAGGATCCCGAGGCGCCCGTTCATCGTGCGCTGTGCCAGTTTCTCCCCATCGGGAATGGCAATCTCGATGGCAAAATCAGCCGCAACCCCGCAGCGGGTGGCGAAGGCCGTCAGTTCGGCGACCATCATTTTGCGCGGTACGGGGTTGATGGCGGGTTCGCCCGGCGGCAGCGGCAGACCGGGGCGAGTGACCGTACCAACCCCCGGCCCGGCGATAAAGCTGATCCCGCTTCCGAGGGGGCGCCGGGTCACGGTGGCCAGGATCAAGGCGCCGTGGGTGACATCGGGATCGTCGCCCGCGTCCTTAATAATCCCAACGCGCGCCCCGCCCCCCGTCCGCTCGGCGCAGGCCAAGGCGAAGGCGGGGGTTTGTCCGCCCGGCAGGGTGATGCTAACCGGATCGGGGAACGCGCCCGTCAGCAGCCCTTCTACTGCCGCGCGCGCCGCCGCCGTGGCGCAGGCGCCGGTCGTCCAGCCGGGGCGCAGGGTCGCGGGATCGGGCAGATCATCTTCCATGCGGACAGGCATAGCGCCGCCGCCCCCTTCCTTCAAAGAGGCAAATGCTGTGATTGAAACGCCCGACTTCGCCCCCGGCACCGTTTGGCTGGTGGGGGCCGGGCCGGGCGACCCTGGCCTGTTGACACTGCATGCGCTGAACGCCCTGAAAGCGGCGGAGATTGTGATCTATGACGCGCTGGTTTCTCCCGCGATTCTCGACCTTATCCCGCCCGGCATCCCGCGCGAATATGCGGGCAAACGCGGCGGCAAACCTTCCCCCCAGCAGGCCGATATTTCTGCCCGGTTGATCGACCTCGCCCACGCGGGCAAGCGCATTGTGCGCCTGAAGGGCGGCGACCCTTTCGTCTTCGGGCGTGGGGGAGAGGAAGCCGCCACCCTCGCCGCCGCCGGGGTGCGCTTTCGGGTGATCCCTGGCGTTACCGCCGGTCTCGCGGGCCTTGCCTATGCGGGCATCCCAGCGACGACGCGCGACACTAACCCGGCGCTGGTGCTGGCGACCGGCCATCTGGCGGATGATAACCCCGGCGGCTTGGACTGGCGCGTGCTGGGGGCGAGCGACGTGCCCATTGTGCTGTATATGGGGTTATCGACCCTGCCCGCGATTGCCGAAAAACTACTGGCGGCGGGCCGCCCCCCGGGAACGCCTGCCGCCATTGTCACTAATGCCACCCTACCGACGCAGCAGGTGCTGGTCGCGCCGTTAAACCGCATCGCGGCAGAGACAAAGGCCGCCGGGCTAAAATCCCCAGCGCTGATCGCCATCGGGTCCATCGTCGCCCTGCGCGACACCCTGGCGCCCTGGCAAATCACCCTATGATCCCGCCCGGCCTGCTGATCGCCGCCCCACGCTCCGGCGCCGGAAAGACCACCATCAGCCTCGGGATTATGCGGGCGCTCACCCGGCAGGGGGTTGCCGTCGCGCCGGTGAAATGCGGGCCGGACTATATCGATCCCGCCTTCCATACCGCCGCCTGCGGACGGGCGGGGGTCAACCTCGATTCTTGGGCGATGGACGATACTCAGCGCGCTGCCCTGGCCACGCAAGCACTGACCGGGGCCGATCTTGCGGTGGGGGAGGCTTTGATGGGCCTCTTCGACGGCGTGCCCGGCCCAATCGGGCGCATGGGATCATCCGCCGATATTGCCGCGTCCCTCGGCTGGCCGGTGGTGCTGGTGCTGGACGTCAGCGGCCAATCGCAAACTGCCGCTGCCGTCGCGCTTGGCTTTCAGCGGTTCGATCCGCGCCTACAGGTGGCGGGGGTGATCCTCAACCGTCTCGGCAGCCCCCGGCACGAACGCTTGATCCGCGCGGCGATGGCGCCCCTTGGTCTGCCGATCCTCGGCGCCGTGCCCCGGACCGCCAGCATCGCGTTACCGGAACGGCACTTGGGCCTCGTTCAAGCCGGGGAAACCGCCGATCTAGCCGCGAAGCTCGATGCCCTGGCCGATCTAGCCGAAACCCATATCGATCTCGCCGCCCTCAGGTCGCTTGCCGCGCCAACGCGCGCGGCGGCTGCCCCCGCCCGCGCCGTACGGCCGCCGGGCCAGCGCATCGCCCTGGCGTGGGATGCCGCCTTCAGCTTTCTCTATCCACATCTGCTGATGCAATGGCGCGCGGCGGGGGCGGAGGTTTTGCCCTTCTCCCCGCTTGCCGACGAACCGCCCCCCGCGCATGCCGATTGCGTTTGGCTGCCGGGGGGCTATCCCGAACTCCACGCTGGGCGCTTGGCCCAGAATGCCGCGTTCCTGACCGGGCTGCGGCGGGCTGCGGACCGAGGGCCCGTCCACGGGGAGTGCGGCGGCTATATGGTCTTAGGAGAGAGTTTGATCGACGCGGCGGGGGTTACCCACCCGATGGCCGGGCTGCTGGGGCTTCAGAGTTCCTTTGCCACCCGCCGCATGACCTTGGGGTATCGCCGGGTCACCCTAAGCGCCGATGGTCCGCTGGGGGCAGCGGGAACACGTCTGCGCGGTCACGAGTTTCATTACGCGACCGTGCGCGATCTCGGCGGCGATCCGCCCTTCGCGACGGGGGAGGATGCTTACGGCAGCCCGCCGCAGGCGATGGGAAGCCGCCGGAATAGGGTTTCCGGCAGCTTCTTCCACGTTATCGCCCCCGAATAGCGGTTACTTCTGCGCCGCTAGGAACGCATCGATCCCGGCTTGGGCAACGTCCTGATCCTGCGCTGGGGTGCCGGAGCTAACGCCGATCCCGCCGACGACCGCGCCATCGACGATCACCGGGAGACCCCCGCCGACCACCATCAACCGCCCGCCGATGGCGGAGGCAATACCATAGGCCGGGGCGCCCGGCTGAGAGGCGGAGCCATATTCGTGCGTCGCCTTCTTGGCCGCCGAGGCGGTAAAGCTCTTGTCGATGGCAATGGTGATGGAGGTGACCTTGCCGCCGTCCATCCGGTCGAAGGCGATCAATTGACCGCAATCGTCGGTGATGGCGATGCACATCGGCACGCCAATCGCGGTGGCGCGGGCGCGCGCCGCCGTTAGCATCAAATGCGCATCGGCAAGGTCGAGGCGGGAGACAGTCATCATGGTCAGGCGGCCTTCTTCGCTTTGGCTTCCCGGCGGCGGGCGTGCAGCACGGGTTCGGTATAGCCGGAGGGCTGCTGCACCCCGGTAAAGATCAAATCGCGGGCGGCGGCGAACGCCACCCCGTCGAACGCCGGAGCCATCGGCGTATAGAGCGGATCGCCCGCGTTTTGCGCATCGACCTTCACCGCCATGCGGCGCAGGCTTTCCTCCACCTGCGCCTCCGAAATCAGCCCGTGCAGCAGCCAATTGGCGAGGTATTGGGAGGAAATGCGCAAGGTCGCCCGGTCTTCCATCAGCCCGACATCGTTGATATCCGGAACCTTCGAGCAGCCAATGCCCTGATCGATCCAGCGCACCACATACCCAAGGATCCCTTGGCAGTTATTATCAACCTCACGCTGAACTTCCTCCGCCGACAGGTTGCGGCCCGTCAGCAGCGGCGGGGTGAGCAGCAGATCGGAGCTGGCGGCGGTGCGGGTCTTCAACTCGTTCTGGCGGGCGAAAACGTCGAGCTGATGATAGTGCGTCGCGTGCAGGGTGGCAGCGGTCGGCGACGGCACCCAGGCGGTATTCGCCCCGGCTTTCGGATGGCCGATCTTCACGGTCAGCATTTCCGCCATCGCGTCGGGCTTGGCCCACATGCCCTTGCCGATCTGGCCCTTGCCCTGCATGCCGGTGGCAAGCCCGCTATCGACATTGCCGTTTTCATAGGTCGAGAGCCACGCAGCGTCCTTCATCTCCGCCTTCGGGACGAACGCCCCCGCCTGCATGGAGGTATGGATTTCGTCGCCCGTGCGATCCAGGAAGCCGGTATTGATGAAGACCAGCCGGTCCTTCACCGCGCGGATACATTCGCGCAGGTTCGCCGAGGTGCGGCGTTCCTCGTCCATCACCCCCAGCTTCACGGTGTTGCGCGGCAGGCCGAGAATAGCTTCGACGCGGGCATAGAGGGTATCGGCAAACGCAACCTCTTCCGGCCCGTGCATCTTCGGCTTCACCACATAGACTGACCCGGCGCGCGAGTTGCGCGGGCCGTCCGTGCGCTTGAGATCGTGCATTGCGGCGGTGACGGTCATCAGCGCATCCAGCATCCCTTCCGGGGTTTCGGCCCCGTCCAGCAGCACGGCGTCGGTGGTCATCAGATGGCCGACGTTGCGCACCAGCAGCAGGGCGCGGCCCGGCAGAGTCAGCGTGCCGCCATTGGGGGCCGTGAAAACCTTATCCGGGTTCAGGCGGCGGGTGAGCGTCGTGCCGCCCTTCTCGAAGGTTTCCGTCAGATCGCCCGTCATCAGGCCCAGCCAATTGACATAGACGGCGGTTTTATCCTCGGCATCCACGGCGGCCACCGAATCTTCGCAGTCTTGAATGGCGGTCAGGGCGCTTTCCAGCACCACATCGCGCAGGCCCGCCGGGCTGGCAGCGCCGACCGGATGCGACGGATCGATCAGCAGTTCGATATGCAATCCGTTGTGGCGCAAGACGTAGGAGGCTTTTTGGCCGTCTTCCGTGTACCCGACGAAGGCCGCAGGGTCTTTAAAGCCAACCGTCTGCCCCCCGACGACCGCGACCAGCGCCGCCCCGTCGCGGCGATACGCCGTCACTTCCTTATGGGATGCCCCGGCCAGCGGCACGGCACTATCGAGGAAGTCGGCCGCCCAGGCCACCGCTGCCGCACCGCGTTTCGGGTCGTAGCCCTTGCCTTCCGGTTTACCGGGCAGGGCATCGGTGCCGTAGAGCGCATCATAGAGCGACCCCCAGCGGGCATTGGCGGCATTGAGGGCGAAGCGCGCATTCATCACCGGCACCACCAACTGCGGCCCGGCGAGGGTGGCGATTTCCGCATCGACATTCTGGGTGCCGACCGTGAAGTCCGGCCCCTGCGGGACGAGGTAGCCGATCTCCCTCAGAAAAGCCTGATAGGCGGCGCTATCCCAGGCCTGACCGCGACGGGCGAGCAGCCAAGCATCAATCTTCGCCTGAAGGTCATCGCGCACCTGCAACAGGCGCTTATTCTCCGGCGCTAGATCAGCCAACAGTTTTGCATAGCCCGACCACAGGGCGTCAGCCGTCACGGGCAGGCCGGGCAGAATTTGGCTTTCCACCAAATCCGCCAAGCATTTCGCCACCTGTAACCCTGCGCGCGTCACATACTCGGTCATCGCCCCACTCCCCCGAAAAGATTTTCCCGGAGCTTGGGCCGTTTTGCGCTGCGGGACCAGAGGGGACGCAAAGTTTTTCCACGATACGGAAATCACTTTTGCCAGAATGGAAAATTATCGCCATCCCGCCTACACCGGAACCGGGGGGAGAAAACCATGACCGACAAAACCGGCGGCGTACAATCGGTGGAACGGGCCTTGAGCCTGCTGGAAAAGCTGGCGGCCCAGGACGAAGGGATGCGCCTGTCCGACCTTGCGACGGAGGTTGGTCTGACAGTTTCAACCGTCCATCGCCTACTGACCACGCTAGAGCAGCGCGGCTTTGTCCATGCCGATCCCAGCAGCAAACGCTGGCACGTTGGGCGCAGCGCCTTTGCCGTCGGCGCGGCCTTCGTGCGCCAGCGCCACTTCGTCGCCCCCGCCCTGCCCTACCTGCGGCGCTTGCGCGATGCCACGCGGGAAACGGCCAACCTCGGCATTCTCGAGGACGGCGAGGTGCTGACCCTCAGCCAAGTGGAAAGCCGGGAGATTACCCGCGCCATCTCCCCGCCCGGCGGGCGCGTGCCGATGCTCAACTCCGGCATGGGAAAGGCGATGCTGGCGACTTGGGACGATGCCGCCATCGACGGGTTTCTCGCCGCCCATCGCTTCGAACGCAAAACCCCCCGCAGCCTGGGGGACCGTGCGGCCGTGCTGGCGGAAATCGCCGACATCCGCGCGCGCGGCTATGCGGTAGACGATGAAGAATATGTCCCCGGCCTGCGCTGCGTCGCCGCTGCAGTGCTCGGCCCGCAGGGAGAAGCCGTCTGTGCCCTCTCCGTCTCCGGCCTCGCTGCCCGGATGACGGCGGACCGGGTGGCGGAAACCGGACGGCGGATCATCGCGCTGGCCGGGGAGTTCTCGGGGTGGCTGCGAGGGTAAGTTACTGAGAATTGCAAACCTTTGCATTTTACAGAGTAATTTGCAAAAATACGCTATCACTTTATTATTAGAGGTCAGAATGCTCAACAAGAAATTAATTTTTATATTTATTTCACTCTCAAATCCTTCTTTTGGAGAAGAAGATAAAAATTTGATAATAATGAAAAATTTACAAAGTGAATATGCAAACTGCGCTGCATACTATCACATATCCTCCCTGTGTTTTTCATCAGAAAAGGATAGACAATTACGAGAAAATTTAGAAGGATTATCTGAAATTTTTATTAAAAGAGCAATTCTCATTGGAAAGAAGATCAATATGAGTTCAGACGCAATATCATCGCGCTTAGAATTATCAATCAATAATATAAACGACATTATGAATAACAATTACATAAACATATCATCTATACTTTTACGATACGGTGAAAAATGTAAACTTTCCATTGAAAATCCTGAGAAATTTATAGATGAATATATAATAAATAAATAATATCGCGTCGCTGAATGCAAAAATATTATGACGCAACCAAAGCGGAGAGCGTGTAATGGAACCGATTCGCCCCCTGAAGACCGAAGCCGATTACGAAGCCGCGCTGGCGGAAATCGAAGGCTATTTCGAGAATGAACCCGAGATTGGCAGCGAGGCCGCCGACCGGTTCGACCTTCTAGCCTTGGTCATCGAAGCCTATGAACAGAAACATTGGCCCATCGAAGCCGTCGATGCGCCAGATGCGCTACGCGAGCGCATGGAAGCCAAGGGCCTTACCCAGAAGGACCTCGCCGAGGTTCTGGGGTCGAAATCCCGTGCCTCCGAGGTCCTAAACCGCCGCCGTCACCTGACGCTGGAACAGGCGTGGAAGCTGCACCGGGAGTGGCAGATTCCTGCCGATGTGCTCATCCATCCCTATGCTTTGAAGTCCAACCGGGCAACGCCCTGATAGTCTCTACGAACCCTGCCGCTCCGCCGCCAATTGATCCGAGAGTTTTTCGATAATCGCCGTCAGCCGGGCGATTTCCTGTTCGCGGAGGGCGTCGATTTTGGCGTGCAGGAGTTCAATCTCAAGCTCGGCCTTCACGTTCACGGCGTAATCATGCTCGGCCTCGCGCCGGTCGATTTCGGCCTGACGGTTCTGGCTCATCATGATGATCGGCGCGGTATAGGCCGCCTGGAACGACAGCATCAGGTTTAGCAGAATGAAGGGGTACGGATCCCAGTCGATCACGCCCGTCACATTCAGCAGAATCCAGGCGCACAGCAGGGCCGATTGAATGATGATGAACCGCCAGGAGCCGACCGTCAGCGCCACGGCATCGGCAATGCGATCCCCCAGGCGCGGCGCTTTCGCTTGGTCTTCCGCGGCCGGGCGGCGACGGCGCAGTTCCGCCAAACGGCGATGATCGGCGTCGGAAAAGGGCAGGTTCATCGCATATCCCTAGAAAACGGCCTGCCGGGGTTGTAGGCGATCCGGGGGGAGGCGTCAAAGCCGCTTGGTGTTTAGGAGCGGCCTACCCGAAATTCTCATAAAAACACACAACATCCTCGTCCGGTGCGGTGTCGGCCACGGCCTGCACCATCGCCCGGCACATGGCGATGAATTCGGGCGGATGGTCGTCGGCATACTCGCGCGCCATGCGCTTTAACTGTTTAACCTCGCGCGCGTCGAGTTCGATGCCCGGCGCGCCGTCCTCTTCCAGCACTTCGCCCAGTTCGAAATAGTCGAAAATATCCGAAAGGTGGAAATCCCCCTCGTCATAGGGGAACACAAGGTCGAAGGCGCCGCTGGGCGTGACGAGGTAGACCCCCGGATCGAGATCTGTCAGCGAGACCTGACCGCCCTGTACCGCCATTCCGCCCCTCGCGCTTATAAACTTCGCATAATGCTACCCAATAAGCGTTAACCATTCGTCTTCGGTCAACATCTGGATACCGAGTTCGGCAGCTTTTTTCGCTTTTGACCCCGCGTCGGCCCCGACGATGACGTAATCAGTCTTGGCGGAGACAGACCCCGCCACTTTCGCCCCCAGCCGTTCGGCCTGGGCCTTCGCCTCGCGCCGGGTGATGCGGGTGAGTTCGCCGGTGAACACCACGGTCTTCCCGGCAATTGCGCTGCTCTCGGCCACCTCCACCCGCTCGGCAGGCAGAATGGTGATCAGCGACAGAAGATCGTCCAGCACCGCCTCGTTATGGGGTTCGGCGAAGAAGGCGATCAGGTCGGCGGCCATGCTGGCGCCGATACCGTTGATCGCCAGCAGTTCTTGCAGCGCGGCGGTTTCTGGCTCCCGCGCCGCCAGCAAGGCCGCGCGCAGGCTGGCGAAATCGCCGTAATGATGGGCCAGCAGTTTCGCCGTCGCCTGCCCAATCTGCGGGATGCCGAGGGCGAAGAGGAACCGTTCAAAGGCAATCTGCCGCCGCGCCGTCAGCGCCGTATAGAGGTTGCGCAGGGATTGCGCGCCCCAGCCCTCCCGCTCCCGCAGGTCGGTATGTTTTGCTTCGAGGCGGAACAGATCAGCCGGGGTGCGCACCAAGCCGTCGTCGTAGAACGCCTGAATATGCTTTTCGCCCAAACCTTCGATATCGAACCCATCGCGGGAGACGAAGTGGCGTAAGCGTTCCACCGCCTGCGCCGGGCAGATCAACCCGCCGGTGCAGCGCCGCGCCACCTCCCCCTCCCGCCGCACGGCGACCGACCCGCAAGCCGGGCAGACGTGCGGAAACGCGAAGGGCGCGGCACCTTCGGGGCGTTCGCTGTCGACCGGCCCTAGCACCTGCGGGATCACATCGCCCGCGCGCTGGATGATCACGAGATCGCCGATGCGCACATCCTTCCGGGCGATTTCATCCTCGTTATGCAGGGTCGCGCGGGAGACGGTGACGCCGCCGACCGTAATCGGCTCAAGCTCCGCCACCGGCGTCAGCACCCCCGTCCGCCCTACTTGGATGGAAATGGCGTTGAGGCGCGTGCGCGCCTGCTCCGCCGGGAATTTATGGGCGATGGCCCAGCGCGGCGCGCGGGCGACGAAGCCAAGCCGCACCTGCCAATCGTAGCGGTCCACCTTGTAGACCACGCCGTCGATGTCATAGGGCAGGTCGGCGCGGTGATTGCCGATATCGCGGTAGAACGCCAGCACCGCATCCAGCCCCTCGCAGCGTTTCGAGAGCGGGTTGACTTGGAACCCCCAAGCTTTGAGGTTTTCTAAAAAATGCCAATGGCTATCGGCCAAGGGCGCGTCGCTTTCGCCGGAGGCATAGGCGAAAAAGGCCAGCGGACGGCTGGCGGTAATGCGCGGGTCGAGCTGCCGCAAAGACCCCGCCGCCGCATTGCGCGGATTGGCGAAAATCTTCTCCCCCGCCGCCGCCTGGGTTTCGTTGAGCCGCTGAAAATCCGCCCGGCGCATGTAGACTTCGCCACGAATTTCCATACTGCTCGTGGGCGCCGCGTCGGACAGCCGCTGCGGCACCTCGGCGATCGTGCGCACATTGGCGGTCACATCCTCGCCCTCCGTCCCGTCGCCGCGCGTTGCCGCCTGTACCAACTGGCGGTTTTCGTAACGGAGGGAGAGGGAGAGACCGTCGATCTTCGGTTCCGCCACCACGGCCAGGGTCAGCGCCGGATCGGCGGCAAAATCGCGGTCGAGAAACCGCCGAACCCCATCGAAAAAATCGCCAACATCGCCGTCGGTAAACGCATTATCCAGCGACAGCATGGGCCGGGCGTGCCGTACTTTAGCAAAACCGCTGCTCGCCGCCGCCCCCACCTTCAGACTGGGTGAATCGGGCCGCATCAGCGCCGGAAAGCGCGCCTCGATGGCCTGATTGCGCTGGCGCAGCGCGTCATAGGTCGCGTCATCGACCTCCGGCGCGTCCTGACCGTGATAAAGCCGGTCATGCCGGGCGATTTCCGACGCGAGGCGCGCCAGTTCCGCTGCCGCATCGGCTTCGGTCAGGGCCTCGACGGCAAGGCGGCGGGTGTCGGTCATGGTGGCGGTCCTCGTATCTGCGGGAAGCGCGCTAGCCCAGCAGCCGAGCCGCCGCCGCGCGGGCTTCATCGGTAATATCGGCGCCGGAGAGCATCCGGGCAATTTCCTCCCGCCGCTCGTCGCGGCTGAGGGTGTCAATCGTCGTCGTGACCCGCCCTTCGGCCCCGCCCGCGCGCTTCTGCACGCGCCAATGCTGACCGCCGAGCGCGGCGACTTGCGGGCTATGGGTAATCACCAGCACTTGCAGATGATCGCCCAAGCGCTTCAGCCGGTCGCCAACCGCCGCCGCAACGGCGCCGCCAATGCCGCTATCCACCTCGTCGAAGACCAGGGTTGGCACGGGTGAGGTTCCGGCGAGAACGACTTTGAGGGCCAACAAAAAGCGCGAGAGTTCGCCGCCCGACGCCACTTTCGCCAGCGGTCCCGGCGCAGCCCCCGGATTGGTCGCGATCAGGAAGGCGACCTTATCGCGCCCCTCCGGCCCCCAGAAGCCTTCGGCCTGGGGTTCGACCTGCACCTCGATCCGCGCTTTATCGAGCTTCAACGGCACGAGTTCCGCCGTTACGGCCGCCGCCAACCGCCCTGCGGCTTCCTGGCGGAAGGCGCTAAGGGCCGTGGCGGCTTCCAAATAGGCGGCGCGGGTCTGGCGTTCTTCGGCGATGAGATGCTTCAGCCGGTCTTCCCCGGCATCGAGCGCGGCCAGATCGCTCGCCAGCTTCTCCGCCAAACCGGGCAAGGCTTCCGCCGTCACCTGATGCTTGCGGGCGGCGGCGCGCAGGGCGAACAGCCGGTCTTCGATCCGCTCCAACTCGCCTTCCGACCAACCATCGGCGCGCAGCAGGGCTTCGAGACCATCCGTCGCCTCGGCCAGTTCGGTGCTCGCCCGCTCCAGCGCCGCCAGCACGGTATCGATAGCGGGATCGGCCCCCGGCGCGCGGGACAGCGTGCGGGACGCCGCGAGCAGCCGCGCTTCCGCCCCGCTTTCGCCCGCGAGATCGCTCAAGGCTGATTGCAGGGTTGAGAGAAGTTTAGCGCGGTTTTGCAGGCGGGCGCGCCGGTCGGCCAGCTCGCTTTCCTCCCCCGGCTCTGGGGCGAGTTGCTTTAGTTCGGCGACCACATGGCGCAGGTATTCTTCCTGGCTGCGGGCGCGGTCGAGCGCCGCTTCCGCCGCCTGCCGCGCATCCCGCGCCGCCTGCCACAGCCGATAGGCCGCGCGGACGCCGCCGAGACTATCGAGCAGCCCGCCGAACTGATCTAGAATCGCGCGGTGGTTGGCCGGGTCCATCAGCGCGTGCTGATCGAACTGCCCCTGGATTTCGACCAGCGACGCCCCAAGCGAGCGCAGAAACCCGACACTGACCGATTGATCGTTGACGGAGGCGCGTCCGCGCCCATCCATCCCCAGGGTACGGCGCAGGATCAACTGCCCGTCTTCCGCCTCAATCCCCTGCTCGCGCAGCAAGGCCCAACCGGGGTGACCGTCCGGCAGGTCGAATTCGGCGGTAACAATCGCGGGACCGGCACCGTGGCGAATGAGGCTGCTATCGGCCCGCGCGCCCAGCGCGAGACCCAAGGCATCCAGCAGGATCGACTTCCCCGCCCCGGTTTCCCCGGTCAGGACCGACAGGCCCGGCGCAACCTCGAGATCGAGCCGGTCGATCAGCACCACATCGCGGATGCCGAGGCGGGTCAGCATGGCGTCAGAAAATATCCGTGATGGATTCGATTTGGCGCCCGAACCAACCGCGCCCCGGTTCCCCCTGGGTCATCGGGCGCTTGCCGCCGGTCATCAGCGCATAAGATTCGGCATACCAGCGCGAGCCAGGGTAATTATGCCCCAGCACGGCTGCCGCCGCCTGGGCTTCATCCTTCAGCCCTAGCGCCAGATAGATTTCCGTCAGGCGCAGCAAGGCTTCCGGTACATGGGTGGTGGTCTGATATTGATCGACCACGCGGCGGAAGCGATTAACCGCTGCCGTATATTGTTCGGTGCGCAGATAGAAGCGCCCGATTTCCATTTCCTTGCCCGCCATATGGTCGCGGGTCAGGTCGATCTTCACGCGCGCATCGCGGGCGTAGGAACTATCGGGATAGCGCCGCACCACTTCGTTCAGCGCGCTCATCGCCTGTTCCGTCAGGCTTTGGTCGCGGGATACATCGGCGATCTGGGCGTAGTAGCTGATCGCCTTAATGTAATAGGCATAGGGCGTATCGCGGTGGCTCGGGTGCAGTTGGATGAACCGATCCATCGCAATGATGGCATCATCGAACTGGTCGCGCAGATAATGGGTATAGCCCGACATCAACTGCGCTTTGGTCGCCCAGACAGAATAGGGATGCTGGCGTTCGACTTCATCGAACTGCTTGCCCGCCTGCTCGTAGCGTTCGGCCAGCATGGCATCCATCGCCTGATTGTAAAGCTGCTCCACCGGCGCTTCGACATAGACGTTGGGATCCTCGTCGCTCGACGAGGCGCACCCGGCGACGGCGAGCGGCAGCAACAAGAGTGCAGGCAGAAACAGGCGGCGCATGGAACCTATCGTCCGAAAAACGTCAATCGGGCCTGACCCTACACCGGACACGGTGGAAAGGCCAAGGGTATCGTGGCCCCAGATTTAGGCCGCCTGCACCGCCGTAATGAAGCCGCGAATTTCCCCGGCAAGATCACCGGTTTGCTTGGCCACCGCTTCCGATGCCCCCAACACCTGTTCCGCCGCCGCGCCGGTTTCGCCCGATGCCTGTTGAATGCGGGTGGTACTGACGGCAACGTCGCGCGTGCCGGCGGCGGCCTGCTGAACATTCCCGGCAATTTCCCGCGTGGCGGCTTCCTGGCCTTCCACAGCAATCGCAATATCGCGGGCGATTTGATGCAGTTCGGTAATGGTTTCGCCAATCCCCCGGATCGCGCGCACCACGTCGCCCGTCGCGGCCTGGATGCTGCCGATCTGGGCAACGATTTCTTCCGACGCGCGGGAGGTTTGCCCGGCGAGGTTCTTTACCTCCGACGCGACGACCGCAAAGCCCTTGCCCGCTTCCCCGGCGCGTGCCGCTTCGATGGTGGCATTCAGCGCCAGAAGATTGGTTTGCGAAGCGATTTCCGAGATCAGGCCGATCACCTCGCCAATACGCCCGGCGCTTTGCGACAGGGCTTCGACGGTGCTATCTGTCGCGCGGGTATCGCCCACGGCCTTCGCGGCGATTTCGGCGGAATGTTCGACTTGGCGGCGGATTTCATTGACCGAGGCCGACAGTTCTTCCGTCGCCACCGCCACCATCTGCACATTGCCGGTCGATTGTTCGGCATTGGCCGAAACCGCCACGGCCTGCTTATTGGTCAGATCGGCGATGCCGGTCAGTTCCCGCGCCGTATCCTTCAACTGCTGGGCCGAACCAGTGAGGATGGTCACGAGATCACCCGCCTTGCGCTGGAAGGCGGATTGCAGCGCATCCAACCGGGCGGCGCGCGCTTCCTTATTGCGCCATTCGGCCTGCTGCGCTTCGGTCAGGTCGCGCGCCTCGATCATCGAACGGCGGAAGACTTCGACCGCCCGCGCCATCGCGCCCAATTCGTCGCGCTGACCCGTGGCGGGCAGGGAAATATCCAGCGTTCCGGCGGCAAGCTGTTCCATCGCCCCGGTCATCGCCACCACCGGACGGGCGATACCCTTACCGACGCGCCACGCGATGATCCCGCCGATGATGGAACAGAGAACGCCGACCAGCACGCACAGCAGGGTCAGCCAATTGGCTTCGGCCAGAATATTCTTCATCGGCACGGCGACCGCCAAGCCCCAGGTGCCTTGGGTTTCGCCAAAGCCAATCGGTTGCAGCCGCAGGAAAAATTCCTTGTCGGCCAGTATGGCCCGGCCTTCAAAACTCTTACCCGCCGCCAGCGCTGTCCGCGCGGCTTCAGGCAAATCGCTGCTGGGCTGGGAGCGCAATCCTTCCTGCGGATGGGCGATATAGGTGCCTTTTTCCGAGATCAGGGCGATATACCCATCGCCATAGGGCCGCTGGGCATTGAGAAAGCTGGAGATATTGGCGAGCGACAGATCGATGCCCGCAACGCCCTTCAAATCGCCCTTGACCACCACCGGCACGACGGCGCTGGTCATCAATTCCTTGGTGAAATCATCAAGGTAAGGCTCGGTCACCGCCGGGCGGCGGGCCTTGCTGGCGGCAATATAATATTCCTTTTGCTGAACTTCGGCGAAGCTGAGACCTTCCGACTCATCGGCCTTCGGCACGCCCTTCTCGCCCGGCAGCCACAGCAGGCTCATGCGGCCCGTAGACGGCAGCCCCAGGGTTTCGCCGCTCTGCTTGGCCTTAAACTCGGCATCGCGCCCCTCGAACCCATTATCGGCCATATCCACCCACGCGCCCGCATAAGCGGGATTGGCCTGCATGATCTGCTGCAAGGTCCGGTTGACCGCCGTCCGGCGCGGGCTGTCTTGGCTGAGTTCCGTCTGGATCGCGCGCGCGGTGGAGGCAGCATCGCGCAGGGCGGCGCCCAATTCTTCGCGAATGCGCGCCTCCTGCGCCGTGGCAATCCCCTGCACCATTTTAATCGCCGTTGCCTCTGCGGCCGGGCGGGCCAGCAGGATCAGCGTTACCGCAATCGCCCCGGCGCAGGCCGCGATCATCAGGGCGGTGCTGAAGATGATTTTCGCCTTAAGGCTCGCGTGGCGCCAGAACGTCATGGGGGCAACTCTTATTCAGGGAAAGGTCTGGCTTGGGCGTTAAAAGCCCTGGCTCCCCGTTGCCTACACGAATGCCCCTAGCGGGAAAAGGGTGAATGACAGTTTCGTGACGCTAGCTGCCCTGCAAAGTCAGCGTGCGGGTTTCGACGGCAATCGGCTGATGGGTTGCAACGGCAAAGCGCCCGCCGCCCGCAAGATGATCGCGCAGCAGATCGGCGAGCAGCGCTTGCCCTGCGGTATCCAGCGCATTGGTCGGCTCATCCAGCAGCCAGAGGGCCGCCCCGGACAGGAGCAAGCGCCCCAGCGCCACCCGCCGCCGCTGCCCCGCCGATAAAAGCCGACCGGGACGTTCGAGCAGCGCGCCAAGGCCGACGCGCGCCGCGACGTCCGGCACCTGGGCCCGGTCGGCACTGTGCAGGACCGCCGCAAGATCGAGGTGATCGCGCACGGTGGCGCGCGGCTTGATGACGTCGAGATGACCGAGGTAGGCGGTGCGCGTTCGGTGGGCGATGGGATCATCGGCAATATCGGCCTCGCCCCAATGGATCGCCCCCGCCGCCGGGCGGACCAACCCGGCCAACATTCGCAGCAAGCTGGATTTGCCTGCGCCATTGGGGCCGAGAATCGTCAGGCCTTCCCCGGCCTCGAGCCGGAACCCCAAACCCGTAAAGACCCGCCGCCCGCCGCGTCGGCAGGCAAGATCATCGGTCCACAGCGGGGCGTGCGTCGCATCCATGGCCGACAGAGTGGCTTGCCGCCTCCCTCCCGGCAACCGCATAAAGGCGGGCCTTTCAGGATTTCTGACGGAACCACCATGAGCCTTGCTGCGATTGACCGCCTTTTGCACCAGACCGACCGCGCCTATCGGCGCCGTCTGCTGGCCTGCCTCGCCCTCGCTGCCGGTCAGACGCTGCTGGTCGTCCTGCGCCCGCTGCCGCTGCAAATCCTGCTGCCGCCAAGCCCGACGCCGGCGTGGATCGGCACGGCGCACGCACTTTTGCCCGGCTTGAGCGCGCTCGCGCTGTTTCTGCTGTTCATCGCGATGTTGGAATTTACCGTCTTCGCCGTGCGGGTGACGGAGGAAAACGCCTCCACCCGCCTGTCGGAACGGCTGATCCGCGCCCTGCGCAACCGCATCGCCCGGCATCTGCTGCGCGGACCCGCCCAGGCCGTGGGGGACATTGGCGTTGGGCGCGTGGTCGCAGCCGCAACCGGCGATGTCGAAACCGTGCAGCGCCTAATCAAGGATGTCATCATCGGCGCAACGCTGGCCTTGCTGCAACTGGTGCTGATGATTGGCGTGCTGACCTGGCTGCACCCCCCGCTGGGGCTAGTGCTGCTGCTGGAAATCGCCCTGCTTTCCGGGCTGATCGCGCTCTACGCCCGCTGGCGCAAGATCGCTTTTCTGGAGCAGATGAAGAATCAGGAAAACTTCCTGACCTGGCTAACCGGCTTGCAGCAACGCAGCCTGGATTTGCGCTTTGGCGTCGCGCGCGGCTGGTTTTTCCGGCGCACGATCCAGTTGATCCGCGCGATGAACCGGCGCGGGCTGATCTTGTGGCGGCGCCAATCGCTCTATTTTGCCGCTATCGATTTCTTCGTTGCCCTTGCGTCCGCCGCCTGCCTCGTGCTGCTGTTTTTGGATGCCGAAAGCGAGTCGCAGGCCCTCGCCACCGTTTTGATCTTTCTCTATTACGCTGCCCTGGTCTTCCCCTGCCTCGCCAAGATCGGTGAGGCCGCGCCGTTGCTGATCGACGGACGCAACGCCTACGAGCGGCTGTCGCTAACCCTCGGCGGCGACACGCCGAAAAACGCATATCCACCTGCGCCTTTGCACTTCCAAACCCTAACGCTCGAAAACCTCGGGCTTCAGGACGCGGAAGGCAAATGGCTGATGCGTAACGTCAATCTGACCATCCACACCGGGGAGCAAGTGGCAATCTTCGGCGAAAGCGGCGCGGGCAAATCCACCCTGTTCGGTCTGATGCTGGGGGTACTGACGCCGACCGAAGGGCGCCTGCTGCTGGACGGGCGACCGTTCGACACGCTCTCGCTGGCCGACCGCAAGCGGCTGTTTCTGCTGCACCGGTCGAACGGCGTTTTCTTCCCTGGCACGGTGGCGGAGAATATCGCCCTGGGGCGCGATCTTTCCGCCGCCGATTGGGAAAAACTGCTGACCGCTTGCGGCCTTGCCGGGCGCATTGCCGCCGCCCCGCAGGGGCTGGCGACCAAGATGGGCGCGCGCGGCGAGCCGTTCAGCCAGGGGGAAGGCCAGCGCCTCTCCCTCGCCCGCGCGCTGCTGACCGACGCGCCGATCCTACTGCTGGATGAAGCACTGAACTCGCTCGATGAACCCTCCGAACATGCCGTGACGGCGGGCTTGCGCGAGATTTGGCAGGGCCGGACCTTGCTTCTTATTTCTCACCGCCGTAGCATGTCCGACAAATTTACAAGGCGGATCGAAATCCGCAAAGGTCAGGGGCTGATCGACCATCCCCCGGCCCGGCCCGAGGAAACCGCATGACGTCCCTACCCCCGCGCGATCTGCTCCGCCGCCTGTTCGATGCCGCCGTCACCGCTGCCCAACCGGCAGAAGCCCTCGCGCGCTTTCTGCCGCCACCGCCGAAAGGCCGCACGATTGTCGTCGGGGCCGGGAAAGCCGCTGCCGAAATGGCCGCCGCACTGGAAGGGATTTGGCCCGGTCCGCTGACCGGGCTGGTCGTTACCCGCTACGGCCATAGCGCGCCGACGCGGTTTATCGAGGTAGTCGAGGCCGCTCACCCAGTGCCGGATGCTGCTGGGCAGGTTGCGGCGCAACGGTTGCTCGACCTTGCCGCCACTGCCGGGCCGGATGATCTCATCTTGGCACTGGTCTCCGGCGGCGGGTCTGCCCTGCTCGCCTTACCGCCGGATGGGGTGAGCCTACCCGAAATTCAGGCGCTCTACCGCGCTTTGCTGGCGTCGGGCGCTGATATCGCCCAGATGAACCGGGTGCGCAAGCATGTCTCGCGCATTCTCGGCGGACGGCTGGCCGCCGCCGCCCCACGCACACCGATGGTCAGCTTAGTGATTTCTGACGTGCCGGGAGACGAGCCGGGGGTGATTGCCTCTGGCCCAACGGTGCCCGATGTGTCGAACCGGGCGGAAGCGCAAGCGATCCTGACCGCCTACGGCATCGACCCCGGCCCGGCGCTGACCGACTGGCTCGCCGCCCCCGCCGCCGATACGCCCGCGCCCGATAGTCCTGCTTTCGCAAACAAGCGGGTGCATGTCATCGCCAGCCCGCTGCACAGCCTGCGCGCCGCCGAAGCCGCCGCCACGGCGCTCGGCCTGCCGGCGTTGGTCTTGGGCGATGCGATTGAAGGCGAAGCGCGGGAGGTGGCGAAGGTCCACGCCGGAATTGCCCGGTCGATCCGTCAGCACGGTCTGCCGCTAACGCCGCCGTGCGTCATCCTGTCGGGCGGCGAAACCACCGTCACGGTGCGAGCCAAGGGCGGGCGCGGCGGGCGCAATGCCGAATTCGCCCTGGGTCTCGCCCACGCCCTGAAAGGCCTTGATGGGGTCTATGCCCTAGCCGCCGATACCGATGGGATCGACGGGACGGAGGATAACGCCGGGGCCTTCGTAACGCCGGAGACATTGGCCCGCGCCCGCGCCGCCACCCTATCAGCAGCCGATTTCCTGGCGCGCAACGATAGCTACAGCTTCTTCCAAGCCTTGGGCGATCTGCTGATCACCGGCCCAACGCGCACCAATGTGAATGATTTCCGCGCGCTGCTGATCCTGTGAGCGCCCATATGTAATTTACGCACCCCCGGCTGTGTAATTCCGTAGAGGTCAGACAAGCGGACCACCGCTAGTCTGACCCCGGTTTCACCGAAAGGGGTTGGAATGGTTGGACCGATCGTGTTGGCACTGCTGCCCGTCATGCTGCTGATCGCTTTGGGGAAGCTGCTGCGCGGCCGGGTGTTTACGGCGGATGTGTTTTGGCGGGAAACCGAGCGGCTGGGTTATTATCTGCTTCTGCCGGGGCTGATCGTCCATACGCTGGCAACCGCCAATTGGGGCAATGCCCCGGTCGGGCGGTTGATGCTCACCCTCACGCTCTCCACGATCCTGGTTGCCCTGCTGCTGGTGGCGCTGCGGCGCTGGATGCCGGTCAGCGATGCCGCTTTTTCCTCTGTTTTTCAGGGCGGGGTGCGGTTCAACAATTACGTCGGCCTGCCCGCCGCCGCCGCGCTCTATGGGCCGGAGGGGCTGGCGTTGGGGGCGCTGGCCTCCGCCGCTATCGTCCCAACCGCGAATATCCTCTGCGTGCTGATGTTCGCCCGCTACGGCCACGCCCGCCCCAATTTTCGCGGCGTGCTGCTGCAATTGGCAAGAAACCCGCTGCTGGTCGCCAGCCTGATCGGGCTTTTTCTCAACCTCTCCGGCCTCGGGCTGCCGCCGGGGATCGAGCCGGTGCTGAAGGCCCTCGGGCAAGCATCGCTGCCCATCGGCTTGCTGTGCGTCGGGGCGGCGCTGACCTTTGCGTCCCCGAAAACCCTATTGGCGCCGACGCTGCTGTCCATGGCGGCGAAATTCGCCCTGCTGCCGCTTACCGCCGTAGGTCTTGGACTGGCGCTCGGGCTGACCGGCCCCTCGGCGGGGATCGTGCTGCTGTATCAAACGCTGCCCACCGCCTCCGCCTCCTATATCCTCGCTCGTCAGATGGGCGGCGATGCGCCGCTGATGGCGGTGATCATTTCCGCCCAGACGGTGCTGGCCGCTGCCGTGCTGCCGCTGGTTCTGGCATTTGGGAAGGCGTCGCTGGGGATGTAGCCAGTTCCTCCAAGATCGGGCAATCGGGCCGCGCGTCGCCATGGCAGCACTGGGCGAGGTGGGACAGGGTGCCGACCATCGCCTGCATCGCCGCGATCTTATCGGTCAGGGCTGATATCTGCGCCTCCGCCAACCGCTTCACATCGGCACTATGGCGGGAACGGTCGCGCCACAGCGCCAGCAGTTCGGCAATTGCCTCCATACTAAAGCCAAGGTCACGGGCGCGGCGGATGAAGCGCAGCGTGTGCAGATCGGCGGTGGAATAGACGCGGTACCCCGCCTCCGTCCGCTGGGCCGCCGGGAGGAGACCAATGCTTTCGTAATAGCGGATCATTTTGGCGGACACGCCCGTCGCCGCCGCAGCTTGCCCGATGATCATGCCGAAAACCTCCGTAACCGCAGAGCATTGCCTAATACGAACAGGCTCGATCCCGCCATCGCCCCCGCCGCCAGCATCGGCGACAGATAGCCGAGGGCCGCCAAGGGGATCAGCGCGACATTATAGGCGAAGGCCCAAAACAAGTTCTGCCGGATCGTCCGCAGGGTTGCCCGCGCCAGCCGCAGCGCTACCGGTACCCCGGCCAGCGCGCCGCCCATCAGCACCAGATCGGCGGAGTCGATGGCAATATCCGTCCCCGTCCCCAAGGCAAGGCCGACATCCGCCTCGGCCAATGCGGGCGCGTCGTTGATGCCATCGCCAACAAAGATCACCGGCCCATGATCGGCGCGCAGGCGTTGCAAGGCCGCCGTTTTGCCGGTCGGCAAGACCCCGGCAATCACCGTGTCGATGCCAAGCTCTGCCGCAATCGCCCGCGCCGTCGCCTCCCGGTCGCCGGTGATCATGGCGAGCGCCAAGCCGTCGGCCTTCAACGCGGCCAAAGCCGCCGCTGCGCCCGGCTTGATCGGATCGGCGACCGCGACCAGCCCGGCCAATTGCCCGCCGTGGGCGATGAACAGCACGCCCTTGCCCGCCGCGCTCAAGTTGGCCGCCTCCCCGCTCAGCGGCGACGGATCAATGCCTTCTGCGACCAGAAACGCCTCGGTCCCGAGCAAAACCGTCGCGCCCGCCACGAGGCCGACGACCCCGCGCCCAGGATGGGCCGTGACACCGGCGACCGGGGGCAGGGTTAGCCCGTCCGCCGCAACCACAATCGCCCGGGCCAGCGGATGTTCCGACTGGGCTTCGACCGCCGCTGCCGCCGCCAAAATCTGATCGCGCCGGAAGCCCGGTTGCAGGATCAAATCGGTCAGCACGGGCTTACCCTGGGTCAGGGTGCCGGTTTTATCGAAGGCGACCAGTTTGGTGTCGGTCATTTGCTGCAAGGCTTCGCCGCGCCGGACCAGCAGCCCGAGTTGCGCGCCGCGCCCGATGCCGACCATGATCGCTGCGGGGGTCGCGAGGCCCAGGGCGCAAGGGCAGGCGACAATCAGCACCGCCACCGCGTTTACCAGCGCCGCGGTTAACCCGCCGCCCAGCGCGAGCGTGCCCGCGAAGGTCAGCAGCGCAATCGTCAGGATCGCCGGAACGAACCAACGCGCCACCTGATCGGCCAAAGCCTGGATCGGCAGTTTGCCGCCCTGCGCCGCTTCGACCGACCGAACGATCTGGGCCAGCACCGTATCCGCCCCGACCGCCACCGCTTCAATCACCAGGGCGCCGGATTGATTGACGGTGCCGCCGGTGATGCGGTCGCCGAGGTGTTTGGCCACCGGCAACGGTTCGCCGGTCAGCATCGATTCGTCGATCAGGCTGGTGCCCTCGCGAACAATGCCATCGACCGGCACCCGCTCGCCGGGCCGCACCTCAATCTGCGCCCCAAGCGCGAGGCTGGCGACGGGCCGTTCTTCGACGCCAGAAGCGGTGCGCACCCGCGCGGTTTTCGGGGTCAGGCCGACCAGTTTGGCGATGGCGTCGCTGGCCCGGCCCTTGGCGCGCGCTTCCAGCGACCGCCCGACCAGCACCAAGGTGATGATCGTCGCCGCCGCTTCGAAATAGAGATGCGCCGCCGCTTCGGGGATCAGCCCCGGCGCCAGGGCAACGAGGGCGGAAAAGCCAAAGGCGGCCAATGTGCCGACAGCAACGAGCGCATTCATATCCGGCGCGGCATGGCGCAGGGTGGTAAAACCAATGCGATAAATCCGCCGCCCCGGCCCCAACATCACCAACAGCGTCAGCGCCCCTTGCAGCGCGGCGTTCCAGCCCAGCCCGAGCGTCGCCATCAGCCAATGATGAAAGGCCGGGATCACATGGGCGCCCATCCCCAGCACAATGACCGGCACCGATAGGATCGCCGCGCGGACGGCATCGCGCCGCAGGTCCGCCGCTTCGGCACGGCGCTTGGCGCTCAGGTCTTCCGGCGGGGCGCGGTCAAGGAGCGGCGCCGCTTCGAACCCCGCACTATCGACCGCCTCGACCAAGGCCGCCAGCGTCACCCCAGGCGCCGCCCGCACCTCCGCCCGTTCGGTGGCAAGGTTGACCGCCGCCTGGGCTACGCCCGGAACCGCTTGCAAGGCCCGCTCGACCCGCCCAACGCAGGACGCGCAGGTCATGCCCGAAATCGCTAATGTCATGGGGGCCGTCATAGCGCCCGCCTCCCTCGTTCAGAAACCGACTGCGCAGAGCATCCAGCCTCCCATCATTGGAAGGTCAAGCGGATTTCTGCGCGGATCCGACCCGCGCGGCGGGCGGGGGTTTTCGATTGACCTTGCCATTGGGGGAAGGTGCACCCTACACCAAACCCAAGAAGGAGAGTGTTCGATGGACCTAGTATTGAAAGATATGACCTGCGGCGGCTGCGCTAAGGCCGTCACGCGCATCGTCACCAAGCTCGACCCCGAGGCAAAGGTGGAGATTGATTTGCCGACCCAGAAGGTCGCCATCCTCAGTCAACTGCCGGAAGCCGATGTGCGGCTGGCGCTCAGCCGCGGCGGATTTCCACCCGCATAAATCAGCAACGGGGGCCAATCGGCCCCCGTGGTTTATTAGCCCCCAGGTTTATCAGCCCATCGTCTCTAGGGCTTTCTGGAAGCGCCCGGCGTGGGATTTCTCGGCCTTCGCCAGGGTTTCGAACCATTGGGCGATTTCCTCAAACCCCTCGTCGCGCGCCATTTTGGCCATCGATGGGTACATTTCGCTATGCTCATAGGTTTCGCTAGCGATGGCCGAGCGCAGGTTATTCTCCGTCGAGCCGATGGGCAGGCCGGTGATCGGGTCGCCCACGGCCTCGAGAAACTCAAGATGCCCGTGCGCATGGCCGGTTTCCCCTTCCGCCGTCGAGCGGAAGACGGCGGCGACATCGTTATAGCCTTCGATATCGGCCTGCTGGGCGAAATAGAGATAGCGGCGGTTGGCCTGGCTTTCGGTTGCGAAAGCCGCCTTCAGATTGGCTTCGGTCTTAGTGCCGCGTAAGCTGGACATAGGCTTCCCCAGGGTTAAGCAAGAGACCCCGCTTATATAGCGCGTCGCCCCGCTTTTTGCGCCCGCGAAATCAGGAAGCCTGAGGATTAAGCCCGCTTCAGCCGGATAATCACATCCACCCGTTCCACCCGCGTGCCGTCTGGCGCATCGGGTAGGCCGGGAATGGCATCGGCCAGCACATTGGCGCTGGGGCCGTGGATATCCATCAGGCGCGCATCATCTTCGAAGAAGAAGTGAAAATGTTCGCTGGTATTGGTATCGAAATAGCAGCGCCCGGCTTCGACCACCACTTCGCGCAGCAGCCCCGCTTCGGTAAACTGGTGCAGCGTATTATAGACGGTAGCGACAGACACGCGGATGCCCGCCGTTAGCGCCTCGCCGTGCAATTGCTCCGCCGTCACGTGCCGATCCTCACCGTGGAACAGCAACCCGCCGAGGGCCAACCGCTGCCGCGTCGGGCGCAGGCCAACCGTGCGCAGCCGTTCGATCAGCGCGGCTTCGGCGGGGTTGGCGGCCATCGCTTCCTCCGACACATCGGTATCGAGGGGCTGCGCGGCGTTCGAGGGGGCAACAATCTGCGTCATGATTGCGTAACTATAGCAGGGCTGCGTTAGTTTGCAATCATTCTAATCTGCGCGTCTGCTATGCCCGCGCTTCCTCCCGGATCAGCGCCAACGCATCAAGGAACTGGCGGGCGGCGGCGGGCCAGGAGTAGCGCAGCGCATGCTCCCGGCAGGCCGCACGATCGACTTTAAGGGCCGCGAGAGCAGCGTCCCGCAGGTCTTCGCTCAGGGCGCCCACGGGCTGATCGGCCTCGCTCAGAATATCGCGCGGCCCCGTTACCGGATAGGCCGCCACCGGCACACCGCAGGCCAAGGCTTCCAGCACGACGAGGCCGAACGTATCGGTCCGGCTGGGAAACACGAAAACATCGGCGGCGGAATAAGCGCGCGCCAACTCTTCCCCATGTTTGGCGCCGATGAAATGGGCGGCGGGAAACTGTTTTTGCAGTTCTTCCCGCTGCGGCCCATCGCCAACGATCAGCTTCGAGCCCGGTAGATCGAGTGCCAGAAAGGCGCCGATATTCTTTTCCACCGCAACCCGCCCAACATAGGCGAAAACTGGCTTCGGCAGATCGAGCGGCAGCGGTTCGCGCGGGCGAAACAGCTCGAGATCGGCCCCGCGCGAAAAGCGCACGATATTGCGAAAGCCGCGCTGGCTAAGTTCCGCCTCAAGGCTCGGCGTCGCGACCATCACCCGATCGGCAGCATTATGGAAGCGGCGCAGGAACGCATAGCTCCAGGCCGCCGGAATGCCGGTGCGCGCGTGCAGATACTCGGGGAACTTCGTATGGAACGATGTGGTGAAGGGCCAACGGCGCTTCTTTGCCAGCTTTTTACCCGCCATGCCCAAGGGGCCTTCGGTCGGCAAGTGCAGGGCGTCGGGCTGAAACGCATCCAGCAACGCCGCCAGTCGCTTCGTCGGAAACAGCGCGAGGCGGATTTCCGGGTAGGTCGGGCAAGGAATGGTGCGGAAGCGGTCAGGGCCGATCACCTCCACCACATGGCCTTCGCTTTCAAGCTCGCGGCGGACCGTATCGAGCGTCCGCACAACCCCGTTGACCTGGGGAAACCAGGCGTCGGTCACAATCGCAATGCGCATGAATTATCGGGCCATTAAGTTAGCGGTGGAAGCGACGGGCTGGCGGCCGGGGTGCCAGCCGAACAATTGACGCATTTCGGCCCAATGAAGAATTTCGAGCCGCCCGTCGAAATGTTCGACCAAGGCGGTGCAACTTTCGACCCAATCACCATCATTGCAGTAAAGCACGCCCTGAATGTCGCGCATTTCGGCGTGGTGAATGTGACCGCAGACGATGCCGTCGAAGTTCCGGCGTTTGGCCTCTTCGGCCAGCGCGTCTTCGAAGCGGGAGATATATTCAACGGCGTTTTTTACGCGCTGCTTCAGGTACTGCGACAGCGACCAATAGGAGAAGCCCAGTTTGTGCCGGGCGACATTGAACCAATGATTGACGCTGAGCACGACGTTATAAGCCCAGTCGCCTAAGTAGGCGAGCCACTTGGCGTAGCGGATCACTCCGTCGAACTGATCGCCGTGAATAACCAGCAGCCGCTTTCCGGTCGCGGTCACATGCACCGCCTCGTCCAGCACCGTGACGCCGCCGAACTGCATGTCGCAATAATCGCGCAGCGCCTCGTCATGATTGCCCGGAATATAGATGACCTTGGTGCCCTTGCGCGCCTTGCGCAGCATCTTCTGCACCACGTCATTATGGCTCTGCGCCCAAAACCACGAGCGTTTTAGCCGCCAACCATCGACAATATCACCGACGAGATAGAGGTAATCGGAGTCGGTGAACTTCAAAAAATCCAACAGCGCATCGGCCTTGCAGCCGCGTGTGCCAAGGTGAATGTCCGAGATCCAAATGGCCCGGTACTGGGTAATGCCAACTTCTGCGTCCATACCGCCGCCTGCACATCGTGCTTCTGATTCTCACCTTTCTGCCAGCCGCTGATGACATGTTTTTGACGGTTGTATAATTTCATTAAACCGTCGTCTTACGGTCACGGATTTGTCGCGCCTCGCCCGGCTTTTGGAGCGCGACGACCGACCCCGCCCCAACCGCATAGGATGGACCGGCCGATGGATGGCAGCGTTTTGGAAGCCTCCCCTCTCTCTGCGACCCGCAATCGCCCCTTGCGGATTATCGTCAATCCGACAGCGGGCCAGGCGCGCGGCGCGCGGCTGAAACGGTCGCTGGATCGGCTGACCGCCGCCGGAACCCAGTGGGATATCGTCGAAACCCAAGCGCGCGGCGATGCCGAGGCCCTGGCCCGCGCCCTGGCCGAGGCCGGGGAGGTCGGGGCGATTATCGCGGCGGGCGGCGACGGGACGATCAATGAAGCGATCAACGGCGTGATGGCGGCGCAACGCCACGGCGCCCCCGTGCCGCCCTTCGGCCTTCTACCGCTCGGCACCGCCAATGTGCTGGCGGGTGAGCTTGGTATCGACACGCCGGAAACGGCAGCGGCAGCGTTGCTCTCGGGCCAGACGCGCAAAATCGCCCTCGGCCTCTGCGAAACCCCGGATGGGGCGCGCCGCTATTTTTCGATGATGGCGGGCGTTGGGTTTGATGCCCATGTGGTCGCCGGGATCGATCCGGCGCTTAAACGCCGCTTCGGCAAGGGCGCTTATGTGTGGCAGACGCTGAAAGAATGGCTGGCGTTGAAACCCGCGCGCTACACGCTGGGCGACGGGCGGGATGCTAGCTCTCTCATTCTCGCCAATGGGCATTTTTACGCCGGGCGCTTTACCGTTGCGCCCGAAGCCAACCTCGATGATCCGGCACTGATTGCGGCGCGCTTTACAAAGGGGGGTCGCCTCGCCACCGCGCTTTACGCCGCCGCCCTGCCGTTTGGGCTGCTGCCACATTTACCCAGTGTGAAGCGCGAGCGCATCACGCACGTGTCGGTCAATGGCCCTGCGGGCGAACCGGTGCAGGCCGATGGCGATACCATCGCCACCCTGCCCGTGACCTTTACATTAGCGCCGGAACGGCTGACGATCTTCGCCGCGCCCCGCGCCCGGGCATAGGGGGGGCGCGTTTCCGGCGCTTTCCTGTGATTGCCCTGCTGGCCGTAAGCTGTTAGGGTCCGCGCCGCCTTACTTTCAAGACAGCTTTACAACGGGTTTTTCCGATGAAAATCAACGCCAACGAACTGCGCCAGGGCAATGTGATCGAGACCGAAACCGGCCTCTGGGCGATTCTGAAGGCCAATCACGTCTCGCCCGGTAAGGGTGCGGCCTTCGTTCAGGTGGAAATGCGCAACCTGCGTACCGGCATTAAGCGCGACGATAAGTTCCGCTCGGGCGAGAGCGTGGAGCGCGTGCGCATCGACGAAGAAGATTTCACCTTCCTGTTCGGCGACGATACGGCGCTGACCTTCATGAACCCGGAAACCTACGACCAATTGCCGGTTCCGCTGGAACTGCTGGGCGATAAGGCCGGCTTTCTGCAGGATGGCATGAAGGTTCAGATTTCGCTGTACGAAGGCACGCCGATCAGCGTTTCCCTGCCGCAGCATGTGGTGCTGGAACTGGTGGAAGCCGATCCGGTGGTGAAGGGCCAGACGGCCTCGTCCTCCTACAAGCCCGGCAAGCTGGAAAACGGCATGCGCATCATGATCCCGCCCCATGTGGAAGCCGGGATCAAAGTTGTGGTTGCGACGGAAGATTGCTCTTACGTCGAACGCTTCAAGGGCTAAGATAAGCGCGGCGCGCCTTGCGCCGCCATTCAACTTTATCAGCGCGGATCGGGACGCCCGGTCCGCGTCGTTCTTTGAAAGGGTGGGATCATGGCGCGGTCGGCCATCATTACGGTTATGACCAAGGCGGCGGAAAAGGCTGCCATTCGTCTGGTGCGTGATTTCGGGGAAGTCGAAAAACTACAGGTCAGCCGGAAGGGCGTGGCCGATTTCGTTTCCCAGGCCGACCTGAAGGCGGAAGAAACCCTGCGCGCCGAGCTGGAAAAGGCCCGCCCGGGCTATGGTTTCCTGCTGGAAGAAGGCGGCGAGGTGAAGGGCGACGGCGTGAACCGTTGGATCATCGATCCGCTCGACGGTACCGTGAACTTCCTGCACGGCATTCCGCATTTCTCCATCTCCCTTGCGCTAGAGCGCGAGGGGGAGATTATCGCGGGCGTCATCCTCGACCCAGTGAAGCACGAGCTGTTCCATGCCGAAAAGGGCGGTGGGGCCTTCCTCAATGATTTCCGCCTGCGCGTCTCCGCCCGCCGCGACCTGCCGACCGCCGTGGTTGGCTGCTGGTTGCCGGTGGCCGGGTCGTCGGGCCACGAGAAAATCTTGAAGCAGGTTTCCGCCGTCATGCCACAGACCGGTGGGATTCGCTGCTTCGGTGGCGCGGCGCTGAACCTCGCCTATGTGGCGGCGGGGCGCCTCGACGGCTATTGGGAAGAAGGGCTGAAGCCCTGGGATATGGCCGCTGGGATGCTGATGGTGAAGGAAGCCGGGGGCTATGTCTCCGACATTACCGGCGGCACCCGGATGATGGCGACCAGCAGCGTCGTTGCCGCCAATGATCAGCTTCACCATAAGCTCGGCCAATTGTTGCGGAAAGCGACCCCGCCGGCTGTCAAAGCCGCCCCGAAACCCGAGGCTGCCGCTGAAGATCCGACCAAAGCCTAAGCGCAGACTGGATTTTCAGCCGCCCGGCGCGTAGGCTTCGCGCCGGATTGACCGGTTGGTCACACTGGGGTTGCTGGGAAGGGAGAGGCACGGCATGCGCAAACCGCAGACGAGGATAGGGGTACCCTTACTGTCCGGCGTTTTGCTGCTCGGCGTCGCTTTTCCCGCCGCCGCCCAACTCTATGGCGCGGGCCGCAACAGCGGCGCGGTCGTGATCGACGAAGACGTCTTATCGAGCCTCGGCGGCGCGGGTCCGCGCCCGGGGGTCGGTGTCGGCTATCTTCCGGCCCCGCCCGCTCCGCCGCGCAGCAAGATCAATCAGGTGCCGCCGCCGAAAGCCAAGCCCGCGCCGGTGGCGATTGCGGTGCCGCCTGCCCCGCCTGCGTCCCCCGTAGCCCCTCCGGCCCCGCCCCCCGCTGTGGCACCGGTCACGGCCACGGTTCCGCCGACAGCGGCGCCCGATGCCCCCGCCATTCCGGCCTCGGCCCCACCGATGCCGCTGACGCCGGACCCGACCCCCCTCCCACAGACGGCAGCAAAACCGCAGACGCCGAAGCCCGATCCTGGCCCGCCGCCGGTTCCAGCCGAACCGCCGCCTGCCCCGAAAGTGGCCGCCGCCGCGCCGCCGCCTCCCCCGGTACCGCCGCCAGTGGCAACCCCCGCCGTTGCTGTTCCGGCACCGGTTGCGACTGCCAAGGGCGTGCGCCTGCTGTTCCTGCCCGATAGCGCCGATGTGCCGACCACGGCGCGCCCGGCGCTCGATGGGGTGGTAAAGCAGTTGCAAAGCCAGCCCGACCGGCGGGTGCTGATCACGGCCTATGCCGCCGGAACGCCGGAAACCGCCAGCCAGTCGCGCCGCCTGTCGCTGAACCGCGCCTTGGCCGTTCGCAGCTTCCTAGCCGAAAGCGGGGTGAGCACCGCGCGGGTCGATGTCCGTGCCCTAGGATCCCAGACTGGCGACGGCCCCGCCGACCGCGTTGATCTCGACCTGATGACGCCGTAACCCTTTCTCTGCCGCGATTTACAAAGACTGGCCCCGCGATGCTGCATCAATTGACCGGAACCCGCCGCTATCTCGTCCGCATCGGGCTGTTTCTTGTTTTGGTCGCGGCAATCGCGGTAGCGCTATCCGGGGTATTGAAGGCGGCTTTTCTGCATAATCCCGGTCTCAACGGGGTCATTCTCGGGACCCTGTTGCTGGGGATTATCTTTATTGTCCGGCAAGTCTTGATGCTGTCGCCGGAAATTGCCTGGCTGGAGAATTACCAGCGCAACCAAAGCGCCGCCGTTTCGCTGCCGGTGAAGCTGCTGGCGCCGATGGCCGCCATGCTGGGCGAACGGCGCACGCGCCTCAGTCTCTCGGCCACTGCCACCCGCTCCTTGCTCGATAGCATTGGCGCGCGATTGGATGAGGGCCGCGATATTTCCCGCTACCTCATTGGTTTGCTGGTCCTGCTCGGGCTGCTCGGCACTTTCTGGGGGTTGATCCAGACCGTCGGCTCAGTCGGCGATGTTGTCGGCAAGCTCTCGTTCGGCGGCGGTGATGCGGTCGCGGCGTTCGAAGATCTGAAGCAAGGCTTGGCGACGCCGCTGTCGGCGATGGGCACCGCCTTTTCCTCCTCGCTGTTCGGCCTTGCCGGATCGCTGGTGCTGGGCTTTCTTGACCTGCAAGCCGGGGCCGCCCAAAGCCGCTTCTATAACGAGTTGGAAGAATGGCTGGCCAGCCTAACCCGTATTGGCGGCAGCGGCCCCACAGCGGAGGGAGACGCCTCCGTTCCCGCTTATATTCAGGCCCTGCTGGAGCAGACGGCGGATAGTCTCGATGCCTTACAACGCACCTTGGCCCGGACCGAAGAAGGGCGGCAATCGACCAATGCCGCGCTGACCGCGTTGGTGGAACATCTCGCCGCCCGCCCGGCTGAAAAGCCGAGTGGGATCGATGAAGTTTCCCGCAGTCATCTGCGCAACCTCGATCTTCACCTAACCCAACTTCTCGAAGACCAGCGCCACGGGCGGGGGGAGCTTATTCAAGAAGTCCGCGCCGAAATCCGCCTTTTGGCCCGCACGATTGCCGCCCTCGCCGAAGAGCAGGAGCGTTAATCCATGCCCGGCTCTTCCCGGCGGCAGAGAAACAGCCCAATCGACTATTGGCCCGGTTTCGTCGATGCCCTTTCGACGTTACTAATCATTATCATTTTCTTGGTTTTGGTCTTCGTTCTGGCGCAATATTATCTCAATCAGGCCCTCTCGGGCCGCGATGAGGCTTTGGCCAAGCTGACCGATCAGATCGCCCAGCTTTCCGATATGCTGGCGCTGGAAAAGGCCAATTCTGCCGAACTGCAACTGAGTCTGGGGCGCCTGACCGCCGACCTTCAAGCGACCAGCAGCGCGCGGGACGACGCCATCTCCCGCCTTGCCACCGTGATGGCCGAGCGCGATTCGCTGACCGGGCGACTGACGGAAGCCAATGCGCGGCTGGCCGAACTCCAGGGCCTTAACCAGAAGACCGCCGCCGACCTCGAAGCGGCCAATAAGGTGATGCAAGCCGATAAGGCCGCCATCGAAGTGCAACTCAAAGAACTGGCGCAGCTTAAGGCCGATATCGACGCCTTGCAGCGGGTGCGGGCGGAGTTGGAGGCGAAGGTCGGCTCGCTTGCGGGTCAGGTGGACGAGCGCGAGAAGCAGTTGGGTGCCCTGCGTGACCGCTCGAAGGAGCTGGAAGCCCGCCTCGCCACTTCCGAAGAGCGCACGCAATTGGCCCAGCGCGATATCGCCCAGCGCGATATCCAGCTTGCCGAACTGCTGGCGCGCAGCGAAACCCAGACCGGCGAGTTGATCCGCGAAAAGGCGATTTCGGCAGACGCCAAGAAGCAGGTCGATCTGCTGAATGCCCAGATTGCCGCCCTGCGCGATCAATTGGCGCGCATTGCCGCCGCTTTGGAGGCCTCGGAGGCCAAAAGCAAAGAGCAAGACGTCCAGATCGTCGATCTCGGTAAGCGCCTGAATGCCGCCCTCGCCTCCAAAGTCGAAGAACTGGCCCGCTACCGGTCGGAATTTTTCGGTAAGCTGCGCGAGGTTTTGGGCGAGCGGCAGGACGTGCGCATCGTCGGCGACCGCTTCGTCTTCCAATCGGAAGTTCTCTTCGATGTCGGCTCGGCGGAGTTGGGCGAGGCCGGGCGCGGGCAACTCGCCAGCTTGGCCGCGACGATTAAGCAGGTCGCACCGCGCATCCCCGCCGATCTCAACTGGGTCTTGCGCGTCGATGGCCATACCGACCGGGTGCCGATCCGCACCGCGCAATTTCCGTCGAACTGGGAACTATCGACCGCCCGCGCCATTTCCGTCGTGCGCTTTATGATCGACCAGGGCGTGCCTGCCGACCGCTTGGCCGCCACCGGCTTCGGCGAGTTTCAGCCGCTCGACCCGCGCGACGATGACACCGCCCGCCGCCGCAACCGCCGGATCGAATTTAAGTTGACGGAGCGCTGAGCGCTCGACGGGAGCGAAACCGCTTTAAAGCGACGTTCCCGGAAGCGGAACGATTAGGCCGTTTTTTTCTGATCCGCCGCCTTTGGGGCGGGTTTCTTCGTTTCCGGCTTCTTTGCCACAGGTTTCGTAGGCGCGGCGGCCGCCTTCTGTGGTGACGGCTTCAGCGGGGGTTTTGCCGCGGCTACCGGCGTCCCTGCGCTGGATTTCGGCGTGGGTTTCATCGGCTTCGGCGGCGTGAGGGCGGCGAGCGCGGCTTTGCCGGTCGGCAGGGTCGAAACCGGCACGGACGGATGATCCGCCCCCGGCGGCGCGGGCAGCGGTTCCAACTGCACAATCATCTTATTATTGCGGAAGACGCCCAAAGCATCCGCCGAGGATTTCGTTAGATCGATGATGAAATCGCGGGTAAACGGTCCGCGATCATTGATGCGGACAACGACGGCATTGCCGGTAGCGGTATCGACCACGCGCACAAAACTACCAAGCGGCAGTGTGCGGTGCGCGGCGGTGAATAAAGCATCGTCCAACGCTTCGCCGGAAGCGGTGGTATGGGTATGGCGGGAGCGTTTATACCACGTGACCCGCCCCGTTTCGAAGGGGCCACGCGGCTCCTCAATCCCCGGCGCTGCCGGTTTTGCCGGGGCTGATGGGGTTGCAACGGGCGCGGGCGGCGATTTTTCCGGGTCGGTCAGCGCCGCTTGCGACCCAAGGGGCGGGGACTGCGGCGCAGAACAGGCGGCAAGCCCAGCCAACAGCACAGCACAGAACAGCCGCTGGCCAAGGCCCGCCACGATCAGAATTCAGTCGGAAAGCTGATAATCAGCGGCGCGAGCGGCGCACCCGCACCGGAACGGCCTGACGGGCCGGTTCAAGGGTGACAGCAACGGTCGCTGCGAGGAGAACGGCTAGGCTCACCGCCAAAGTGAGAAGAACTGTATCCATGGCCAATCTCCCTTCATTCCACGGTCAGGCCCCTTTTGGGCCTCTCTACCGCGCCTGCTCATTATGTGAAATGAGCATGGCAGCTTTGCAAGGGGGCCGCAACCGATTCCCGACAGCGGAAGATTATCAGGCACCCTTCGGATTGAAATTGGGCGCCAGATATTGGTTGATGTCAACGGCGTCGATCTGGTCCGGCTGCAAAAACTTTTCGGCATAGTCCTGATAGACGCCGCTGCGCAGGAACAGGTCGAACAGTTCGGGATCGATATGCTGGTCCTGCTTCATCTTCGCCATGATGGCAATGCTTTCGGACAAGGGTTTCGGCTTTTTGTAGGGCCGGTCGGCTGCCGTTAGGGCCTCGAAAATATCGGCGATGCCCATCATGCGCGCGGGCAAGGACATTTCGTCGCGCTTCAAGCCGCGCGGGTAACCGGTGCCGTCCATCTTCTCGTGATGCCCGCCCGCGATTTCGGGGACATTCTTGAGGAGCTTCGGGAAAGGCAGCGCTTCCAGCATCTGAATGGTCAGGACGATATGATCGTTGATGATCTTACGATCCTCGGCATTCAGCGTGCCGCGCCGGATCGACAAGTTCATCACCTCGTCTTCCAACAGCAACGGCCGATGCTCCCCTTCCAACAACCAAGTTTGTTGGGCGATCGCCTTGATCCGGTCTACGGCGGCATCTGGGGTAAACTCGGTGCCGAAATTCACTTGCCGTAGGAAGGCGAACTGTTCGTCGATCTCCGCCAAGCGGGCGGTGCGGGCCGCCGTCAAAACCGCCTCGTCCCCGCCTTCGGCGCGGCCCTTCCAATAGGCAATCTCGGCATCACGGCGCAGAATCTCGTGCCGAACGCGGATTTCTTCAATCCGGTCGCAGATTTTTTCGAGCTTAGTCGCCTTATCCATAATGTGGACCGGTGTCGTCACCTTGCCCACATCGTGCAGACCGCCCGCAACCCGCAGTTCGTACCACTGGTCTTCGTTCAGATCGAAGCTCGCGAACGGCCCCTGCGTCTCCTGGCACGCCGCTGCCGCCAGCATTTCGGTCAATGCCGGAACCCGTTGGCAGTGACCGCCGGTATAGGGCGATTTGGCGTCGATGGCACCCGCCATCAGATTGATGAACGCATCGAACAGGTTGCGCTGTTCGAGGATAAGCTGCTGGTTCGTCAGCGCCATCGCCGCCTGACTGCCCAGGGCCTCGATCAGCGGCACCAAATCGGCGCCAAACACATCAACCTTGTCGGTCACTGGATTGATGCGGTTGATCAGTTGCAGCACACCGACGACATCGCCGAGGTGGTTACACAGCGGGACGGTCAGAAAACTCTGAGACCGGTAACCCGTGGTCTCATCGAACCGTTTGGTGCCGGAAAAATCGAAGTCCTGCGCATGATAAGCGTCGTTGATATTGACGATCTTGCGGGTCAAGGCCGCATAGGTCGCGACGTTATTATGGTTCGGGCTACCGTCCGGGCGATGCAGCGGCAACTCAGGAAGCTGCACCGGTTCCCCGGTCGTGCCGCCCTTCGCGAAGCCCAGCGTGTCATTGCGCAGAATGACGAAGCGCAGGCTATCGTTTTCGGTCGTCAGATACAGCGTGCCGCCGTCGGCGTTCGACAGTTCTTTCGCACCGACGATAATCTGCTCGAGAAGCCGGTCAGGATTGCGCTCCGCCGCCAGCGCCGTGCCGATCTCGATCAGGCGCTTCAGCGCCGTCTCGGCCGTTACGGTTCGATCCGCCAGGGTACTCATCGCATTGCAATCTCTGTGTCGCTTCGTTTGTTATCTTATGATTATGACCGCTTTTTCCTCAATTGTCATCCGTGCGACGCAATTTTCTCATTGTTTTAACGGGGTGTCGCAAATCTGTTTCACAGAAGATCGCGCGCCCGCATCGCCAGCATGCCCATGACCAGCGCCGCCGTGCGAAAACGCCCGCCCGGAAACTCGGGCCGGGGCAGCGATTCGAGCAGGTCTAGACGGTCGGATCGGTCGCAAATTCCCTCGGCCAGCAAAGCCCCGGCGAGGGTCGCGAGGGCCAAACCATGCCCCGAATAGCCGTGAGCAAACCAGACATTCTGCTCGATCTGCCCCATCTGCGGTTCACGCCGGGGGGTAATGGCGATCAGCCCGCCCCAGCCGAAATCGATCTTGGCGTCGGCGATCTGCGGGAAGATTTTTTGCAGGCGGGGCCGCAGCGTTTTAATGATATTGCGCGGCTCCCGCCCCGAATAATTCGCCAACCCACCGAAGAGAAGCCGCCCGTCGCCGGTAGGGCGGAAATAATCTAAAACAATATTAGCATCACAGGCCGAGAGCGGGCGGGCAAGGCAGGCCTGCAACCGGTCCCCCAAGGGTTCGGTCGCGATGATGCAGCTTGCCACCGGCATAATCAGCGGCCAAAGGTCGCGGACCAGCTTGCCAAGGTAGGCATTGCCGCAAAAGACGATATGCTTGGCGTAAATCCGCCCTTCCGCCGTTGCCAACATCGGGCGGCTACCGGACGCCCAGGCCTTCACCCGGCTTTCCTCATAGATCATCGCTCCCGCCGCTTCCGCCGCCCGGGCAAGGCCGAGGGTATAGTTGAGCGGGTGCAAGTGGCAGCCGTGCGGATCGTACAGACCGCCGATGTAGGCATTCGAGCGGACCGCCGCGCGGGTCTGGTCGAGATCCCAGACCTCCAGCCCTTGCTGGCCGTATTGATCGGCCATGCGCCGGGCTTCGCTGCGAAAATCGGCCAGATGGCGCGGCTTGACCGCCAGGGTCACCGCGCCTTCCATAAAGTCGCACTGGATTTCGTGACGGGTCACGCGCTCGCGCACCATCTGCACAGCCTCGAGCGATAGGGCGTAAAGCTGCTGGGCTTTATACAGCCCATAGCGCTCTTCCAGCGCCGTCTGCGCAGCGGAAAACCCGTTGAGGATCTGCCCGCCCGAGCGCCCGGACGCCCCAGCCCCCACCTGCCCGGCCTCTAGCAGCGCCACGCGCAGCCCGCGTTCCGCCAAATGCAGCGCGGTGGAGACGCCGGAGATGCCGCCGCCGCAGATGGCGACATCCACCTCCATCTCGCCGCGCAATCGGGCGCGCGTTGGGCGCGGCGGCGCGATGGTGGTTTCGTAATAACTGGTGGCGGGGGCGGGCGCGATACGCTTCATGGTCGCCAGCATGACCGAAAGTGCCGCCGGGATGCAACGATCTGCGGCATCCCCTGGCATAACTTCCGGCCCCTGCTTCCGTCGGGCGCGATTCCGGCATAAGATCATGCCACCGATGACACACGGGGGCCTTATGGACCGCTTTGCTGAGTGGATCAGCCAACATAATATTACCGAAGTCGAATGCCTGGTCCCGGATATGTCCGGCATTCCGCGCGGTAAGATTCTTCCTGCAACCAAGTTCCTGACCAGTTTCGGCGACCGGGGTTTGCGTATCCCCGAAGCCATCTTCGTGCAAACGATCAGCGGCGATTACCCGCCCGATGAAACCGTGACCAATCCGGCCAATTCGGATGTGTTCATGCGCCCGGACCCGGATACGATCCGGTTGGTGCCCTGGTATACGGAACCGACCGCCCAGGTGATTACCGACTGCGTGTATGCTGATGGCCGCGTTGTCGATATCTCCCCGCGCGAAGTGCTGCGCCGGGTGCTGCGGCTCTATGACGCGAAGGGCTGGCAGCCCGTGGTGGCGCCGGAGTTGGAATTCTATCTGGTCAAGCCGAACACCGACCCCGACTACCCGCTGGAGCCGCCGATTGGCCGCTCAGGCCGCCCGGAAACCGCCCGGCAGGCCTTCGGGATCGATGCGGTCAACGAGTTCGACCCGCTGTTCGAAGATATTTACGATTACTGCGAGAAGCAGGAGATCGACATCGACACGCTGACCCATGAAGCGGGCGCGGCGCAGATGGAGATTAATTTCAACCACGGCCCCGCCCTGTCGCTGGCCGATCAGGTGTTTTTGTTCAAGCGCACCGTGCGACAAACCGCGATGCGCCATAACGTCTATGCCACCTTCATGGCCAAGCCGATGCATAACGAGCCGGGCAGCTCGATGCATATTCACCAAAGCTTGCTCGATACGGTGACCGGCCAAAACCTGTTTGCGCTGCCGACCGGCGAGAATTCGCCGCTGTTCCTGTCGCATATCGCGGGCTTACAGAAGTATCTGCCCGCGCTGCTGCCACTGATGGCGCCAAACGTCAACTCCTACCGCCGATTGCAGCGCTTTTCCGACGCGCCGATCAATGTGCAGTGGGGCCACGACAATCGCACCACCGGCCTGCGCGTGCCCGTGTCCAGCCCGGAAGCGCGGCGGGTGGAAAACCGGGTCGCCGGGGCGGATACCAACCCCTATCTCGCCATTGCCGCCTCATTGGCCGCTGGCTACCTCGGCATGATCGAGGAGTTGGAGCCGAGCGACCCGGTGGAAGGCAGTGCCTATGATATGGCCCATACCCTTCCCCGCCATCTTTTCGATGCGATGCAGAAGCTCAACCGTTCCCGCCCGCTGCGGCAGGTGCTGGGCGAACGCTTCGTCGCGGCACTAATGGCCGTGAAGCAGCATGAGTATGACGCCTATCAACGCGTCATCTCCTCGTGGGAGCGGGAATTTTTGCTGCTGAACGTGTAACCCCGCGTTGACATCGGGGGGGCTTGCCGTAAGGTGAGCCTCGCACATGCAAAAGGCCGAAGAGCCGGTTATTTCAAGGAGATGACAGGGATGCGCACGGTTAAAACTTGGGCAGGAACCACGGCTATCGGCCTCGCCCTCGGCGTCGGCCTTCTCGGGGTTGCAGTTGCCCCCGCCGCCTTCGCGCAAAAGAAGGTCGTTAACGTCTACAATTGGTCGGATTATATCGACCCCAAAGTGCTGGAAGCCTTCACGAAGGAAACCGGCGTTAAGGTCAATTACGACGTTTACGACAGTCAGGAAGTGCTGGAAGCCAAGCTGACCGCTGGCAAGTCCGGCTATGACGTGGTCGGCCCGACCGCGCAGCCGTTCCTGGCCCGTCAGGTCGCCGCCGGTCTCTATCAGCCGCTCGACAAAAGCAAGCTGAAGAACTTCGGCAACCTTGACCCCGATATCATGAAGGCCATCGAAAAGGCCGATCCGAACAATGCCCACGCAATCCCCTGGATGTGGGGCACCAACGGCATCGGCTATAACGTCGGCAAGGTGAAGACCATCGCCGCCGATGCGCCGGTCTACTCGATGAAAATGATCCTCGACCCCGAGGTCGTGTCGAAATTCAAGGCCTGCGGCGTCATGATCCTCGACGCGCCGACCGATGTGTTCCCGAGCGTTCTGAACTATCTTGGCTTGCCGCCGGACAGCAAATCGACCGCCGATCTCGATAAGGCCACCGATGCGCTGCTGAAGGTTCGTCCCTTCATCCGCAAGTTCCATTCGTCGGAATATATCAACGGTCTCGCTAACGGCGATATCTGCGTCGCCTTCGGCTATTCGGGCGATATCATCCAGGCCTCCACCCGCGCGGCGGAAGCCAAGCGCGGCGTGACGGTCAATTACTCGATCCCCACCGAAGGCGCACAGCTTTGGGTCGATACGCTGGCGATCCCCAAAGACGCCCCGAACCCGGATCTGGCCCACGCCATCCTCGATCATCTGATGAAGCCGCAGGTCGTCGCTGCCAGTTCCGATCTGACCGGTTACGCCAACGGCAATAAGGCCTCGACCGCTCTCGTGTCCGAAGCCGTGCGCACCAATCCGGGCAT
This sequence comes from Elstera cyanobacteriorum, assembly GCF_002251735.1. Taxonomy (NCBI): domain Bacteria; kingdom Pseudomonadati; phylum Pseudomonadota; class Alphaproteobacteria; order Rhodospirillales; family Rhodospirillaceae; genus Elstera; species Elstera cyanobacteriorum. Next base: position 151,768 of record NZ_NOXS01000035.1, read on the forward strand.
CTATCCGCCCGCCGAAGTCCGCGCCCGCCTGTTCACCATCACCCCGGCGGATAAGGATTTCGAACGCGCCCGCACCCGCGCCTGGACCCGGGTGAAGACTGGCCGCTAGTCGCGGCTGACGTAAACGCCTAACAGGGGCGCGCCGGGTTCTGCGGAAGCCGACGCGCCCTTCGCCTTGACGCCCTAAGTTTTCTGGCTGTCCCGCTGGGAGGTTCTGTCCGGTATGCCTGCTGTTCCCCCCGCCGCCCCGGCATCGTCCCCCACCCGCTCGCTCGGCGGGCTTTCGGGCCAAAGGGTGCAGCCCTGGCGCGACCCATCGGCCAAGCCGATGATTCAGATCCAGGAAGTCCGCAAGACCTTCGGCGATTTCGTCGCCGTCGATGGGGTGTCGGTCGATATTTACCCGGGCGAACTCTTCGCCCTGCTCGGTGGATCGGGCTGCGGAAAGACCACACTGCTGCGCATGCTGGCCGGGTTCGAAACCCCGACGGAGGGGCGCATTCTGATCGACGGTCAGGATATGGCCAATGTGCCGCCCTACGCGCGCCCGGCGAATATGATGTTCCAATCCTACGCCCTGTTCCCGCATATGAATGTCGAGGCCAATGTCGGTTTCGGGCTGCGGATGGATGGGGTTGCCAAGGGCGAAATCGCCGCCCGCGTCGCCGAGGCGCTGGAACTCGTGCAGATGACGCCCTTCGCCAAGCGCAAGCCGCACCAGCTTTCCGGCGGTCAGCGCCAGCGCGTCGCCCTCGCCCGCAGTCTGATCAAGCGCCCGAAAGTGCTGCTGCTCGACGAACCCTTGGGCGCACTCGATAAGAAGCTGCGCGAGCAAACCCAACTTGAGTTGCTGAATATCCAAAGCAAGGTCGGCATCACCTTTGTGATCGTTACCCACGATCAAGAAGAAGCGATGACCCTGGCCGACCGTATTTCGGTGATGGACCGGGGCCGCATCCAGCAACTCGGCACCCCGGCGGAAATCTATGAGTTTCCCAAGAACCGCTTCGTCGCCAACTTCATCGGTTCGGTGAACCTGTTCGAAGCGACCCTGGCGGTGGACGAACCCGACCGGGCGGAGTTGGACAGTATCGATTTCGGCCAGCGCATCCACGTCGGTCACGGCGTCACCGGCACCATTGGGATGGAGTTTTCCGTCGCCGTGCGCCCTGAAAAGATCCGCATGAGCCGGAAGCCCCTGCCCGACCTGCCGAACCAGACCCAGGGCGTGATCAAGCAGATCGTTTATTTGGGCGATATCTCTACTTATTTCATCGAAACCGCCAGCGGTAAGCAGGTGCGCGTGACGCAGCCGAACCTCGACCGCTGGGCCGAAGGCGAGTTTACTTGGGAAGACCGCGTCTACATCGGCTGGGCTGCCGATGGCGGCGTGGTACTGGCGCAGTAATGACGGCGCCGGGCTTCCTGCAGCGGCTGATGGGCCGCTCCACCGTCATCGCCATTCCGTATGTGTGGCTGGGGCTGTTCTTCCTCGTGCCCTTTCTGATCGTGCTGACGATCAGCCTATCGACCGCCGACACCAGCCTATCGCCGCCCTTCACCCCCTTGATCGATTGGGTGGACCATAAGGCGCTGCAAGTGGTGCTGAACCTTGGGAACTATATGTTCCTGTTCGGCGACGATCTGTATGTTATCGCTTACCTGAATTCGCTGAAAACGGCCGCCGTCAGCACGATCTTCTGTCTACTGATCGGTTATCCCATGGCCTATGCCATGGCGCGGGCGGATAAAAGCGTGCGCCCGATCCTGCTGATGATGGTCATCCTGCCGTTCTGGACCAGCTTTCTGATCCGTATCTATGCCTGGATGGGCATTCTCAACAATAACGGTTTGTTGAACAACCTGCTGCTATGGTTGGGCGTGATCTCGGAACCCATTCCGATCATGAACACTCCCACCGCCGTCTATATCGGCATCGTTTACACCTACCTGCCTTTCATGATCCTGCCGCTCTATTCGACGCTGGAAAAGATGGACCTGACGCTGCTGGAAGCCGCTGCGGACCTGGGCTGCCGCCCCTTGCGCGCCTTCTGGCTGATTACCCTGCCGCTATCGGTGCCGGGGATCATCGCCGGGTCGATGCTGGTGTTCATTCCAGTGGTCGGCGAGTTCGTCGTGCCGGAACTGTTGGGCGGGCCGGAAACCCTGATGATCGGCAATGTTCTATGGGCGGAATTCTTTAATAACCGCGATTGGCCGCTGGCCTCGGCGGTTGCCGTCGCCATGCTGTTGCTGCTGGTGGCGCCAATCATGCTGTTGCAACGCAGCCAGGGCGGCAGCCCGCACGCGCACGGGGGGCATTGAGCCATGAATCGCCGCCCGCTAGGTCTTTTCGTCTTCCTCGGCCTTGGCTACGCCTTCCTCTATGGGCCGATTCTGTCAGTGATCTTCTATTCGTTTAACGAGAACCGCCTCGTCACCGTCTGGTCAGGCTTTTCGACCAAATGGTATGGCGAGCTGTTCAACAATGACCGGATGATCGACGCCGCCCTAACCTCGCTAAAGATCGCCGCGATGAGCGCGACGGGCGCCGTCATCCTCGGCACGTTGGCGGGCTATTGCCTCGCGCGCATGCCGACCTTCTGGGGCCGCACGCTTTTTGCTGGGCTGGTCTCGGCGCCGCTGGTCATGCCGGAAGTGATTACCGGCCTTGCCTCGCTGCTGCTCTTCGTCGGCCTCGAGCAATTCATCGGCTGGCCGAATGGGCGCGGGGTGGATACGATCACCATCGCCCATATCACCTTCACCCTCTCCTTCGTCGCCGTCATCGTCCAGGCGCGTCTCAAGGATATGGATCAATCGGTGGAAGAGGCGGCGATGGACCTGGGAGCGAAGCCCTGGCAGGTCTTTTATCTGATCACCCTGCCGCTGATCGCCCCGGCCCTCGTCTCCGGCTGGCTGCTGGCCTTCACCATCAGTCTTGATGATCTCGTCATCACCAGCTTCGTTTCTGGCCCCGGTTCCTCGACGCTGCCGATGATTATCTTCTCGAAAGTCCGCCTGGGGGTCAGCCCCGAAATCAATGCGCTTGCCACCATCATCGTCGGTATCGTCACCACGGGTATTCTGATCTCCGGCCTGCTGATGCTGCGGCAGAACCGCGAGAAGGAACGCGCCGCGCGGGAGGCTGCCGCCGGATGACCCGTCCTAGCGGTGCCTGGTTGCGGGCGCTTTCGGCGGGCCTCCTCGCCGGGACGCTCGCCCTCCCCGTCCGGGGAGCCGACCCCGCCCCCTTCGTTGGGCCGCTCGACATGGCCGCGCGGCGGCTTTTGGTTGCAAAACCGGCGGGGCTTTACGCCTGCGCAGCCGTTCCCGAACCGATCCGCACGGTAACCGGCGTCGATTTCTTTACCGACGCCAGCCAAAGCATCGTCGATCCCGACGCGCAGACCCGCCACCGCGCCGCGGTGAAGCCGGTGGAAGATTATGTACGCGGCGTCCAGGCGATTGCCCTGTCCTACCTCAAATTCTCCCCCGCCGACCCCAGTATCGCCGATTGCGCGCTGGATTGGATGATCGCCTGGGCGAAAGATGAAGGATTGACCGGCGACCCAGTGACCTTGGCGGGCGATCGGCAGCAGGAAAATATGATTGCCGGCCTCGCCCACGCGGCGCTGATGGTCCTCTCCGAAAAGCGACTGGCGGCGACCAAAGTGCAAGCCGTGCAGACCTGGTTTCAGACCTTAGGCGGCAGTATCCGCGACCGTTGGCAGGAACCCGATGCTAATAGCCTGGGGGAAGATGCCCGCGCGTGGGCACTTACGGCGACCCTTCTGGCAGGATTGGCGGGACAAGACCGGGCGCTGACCGATTGGGCAAAGGCCGGGCTGAAGCAGTATCTGGCGCGGATCGACGCGCAGGGCTTCATCCGAGGGCTGGAGCCGCGCGAACGGCGGCTGCGCCATACCCATATGACGGCCCTCAGCGCGCTGGTGCTGGCGGCGGAAGCGCTGAAGGCCAATGGCGTCGATCTTTATGCGGCGGAGGGGGCGGCCTTGCGCCGCTTGGCCGATCTCGTCATTCGCGGCTACCAAGACCCCGGCCCCTTTGTGCAGAAGGCGCGGGGGATTGCGCAATCCTGGCCGCCGAAGTTCCAGCCCTATATGGTCGCCTGGATGGAGCCCTATTATACTCGCTTCAAGGATGCGCGGCTGGTCCCGTTCCTAACCGCCAACCGGCATATTTCCTGGATCCCGATGGGCGGCGATGTGACCACCCTCTACGGAACCAAGCCGCTGCCCTGACGTAGCTTCAAGGACCGAGAATGACCGATGTGACGCCCCCGGCCCAAGCCGGGTTCCGCATGCCCGCCGAATGGGCGCCGCACGAACGCTGCTTCATGGCCTTCCCCTGCCGGGCGGAGCTGTGGGGCAGCGGGCTCGAGGCCGCCCGCGCCGCCTATGCCGCCGTCGCCCACGGGGTGAACGAGTTCGAGCATGTGACTATGCTGGTCCGTCCGCAGGATAAACCGATTGCCGAAAAGCTGCTGTCCCGCCAGATCGACCTGTGGGAGATGCCGTTGAACGATAGTTGGGCGCGCGACTTCTGCCCGACCTTCCTTCAGAACGGCGAGGGCAAGATTGCTGGGGCGGCGTGGCGGTTTAACTGCTGGGGCGAGAATTTCCCCGACTATGCCGACGACGCCAAGGTGGCGGAGCGGGTGCTAGACCGCCTGGGCGCCCGGCGCTTCGATGCCCCCTTCGTGCTGGAAGGCGGCGCTATTCATGTGGACGGCGAAGGCACGGTACTGACGACCGAAGAATGCCTGCTGCACCCGAACCGCAACCCGAACCTGAGCCGCGACGAAATCGAAGCCAATCTGAAGGCGTGGCTGGGGGTCGATACGGTGCTCTGGCTTGGGTGCGGCTATGAGGGGGACGATACCAACGGCCATATCGACGAAATCGCCTGTTTCGGCGCGCCGGGCTTGGTGCTGATGACCGAGTGCCCCGACCCGGACGATCCGAACTTCACGGTTTTCCGCGAGAATTTTGCGCGGTTGGCGGAAATGCGCGACGCCAAAGGCCGCAGGATCGAGGCGCTGCGCCTGCCGCAGCCAGAAAAGCGGATGCTGAACGGCCTGCGCCTGACGCTGTCCTACACGAATTTCTTTATCGCCAATGGCGGGATTGTCATGTCCGGCTTCGACGATAAGGCCGACGATACGGCGCGGGGCGTTCTGCAAGAGGCCTTCCCCGACCGCAAGATCCTCCAGCTTCCGGCGCTCCCCATCACGGCGGGCGGCGGCGGCATCCATTGCATCACCCAGCAACAACCGAGCGGGGAGTTGGCCCGATGAGTGAAGAGCTTCTGACCGTCGCCGCCGTGCAGATGAGTTGCGGCGGCACCCGCGAAGAAAATATCGAAAAGGCCACCCATTTCGTCCGCGAGGCCGCCGATAAGGGCGCGCGGCTGGTCCTGCTGCCGGAACTTTTCGAAGGCCCCTATTGGTGCAAGGACCAAGACCCGGCCTATTTCGATTGGGCGCGCCCGGTGCTGGATAATCCGACGCTCATTCACTTCATGGAACTGGCGCAAGAACTCGGCGTCGTGCTGCCGATCAGCTTCTTCGAGGAAGCGGGTAAGGCCTATTTCAATTCGCTGCTAATGATCGATGGCGACGGCAGCCCGCAGGGGCTTTATCGCAAGTCCCATATTCCCGATGGGCCGGGTTATCAGGAGAAATTCTATTTCACTCCTGGCGACACCGGGTTTCAAGTTTGGGAAACCGATGTCGGTGCCGTTGGCGTCGGCATTTGCTGGGATCAATGGTTCCCCGAAGCCGCCCGCGTCATGGCCCTGAAGGGTGCCGAACTGCTGCTCTATCCGACCGCCATCGGCTCCGAACCGCCGCCCGCGCCGCCGCACGATAGCGCGGGTCATTGGCGCCGAGTGATGCAGGGCCATGCCGGGGCGAACCTGATGCCGGTGATCGCCGCCAACCGCATGGGCCGGGAAGTCGGCCAATCCGCCGAAATCACCTTCTACGGCACGTCCTTCATCGCTGATGAAACCGGGGAAATCCTGGCCGATGCGGGGCGCGACGTGGAGACAATTATCACAGCGACCCTGGACCTTGAGGCGATCCGCCGCCGCCGCCTAGGCTGGGGCGTTTTCCGCGACCGCCGCCCCGAACTTTACAAGGCCATCTTGGGCTATGATGGGGACGAAGAATGAACACGCGGCTTGCTAAACCAGGCGCGCTGCCAGTAAGGTCGCTTCCCATTCAGGTTAGAGGGGGTCGCGCATGACCGATGTTGGAGGCGTCGCCGCCGATCAGCTCCGTTCCTATATCGAACGGATCGAGCGGCTGGAGGAAGAGAAGGCCGGGATCGCCGCCGATATTAAGGATGTTTTCGCCGAAGCCAAAGGCAATGGGTTCGACGTGAAGACCATGCGCCAGATCCTGCGCCTGCGGAAACTCGAAGAAGTGGACCGGCAGGAGCAGGAAACCCTGTTGGATCTCTATAAGCGCGCGCTGGGCATGGCCGACGGCCCGCCGCTCGACGACGAATAACCGTCGCGGCACCGCTCGCCAGAAAAATCGCGCATTTGCCTTAATCTGGCGCTACACTTCTGCCACTGACCCGTTCGGACGAAGGTATTCCGGTGCCGCCTACCCTCCGCCGATTGCTTGATTTTCTGGCACTGCCCGGAGCCGCCGTCTTGGCGGCTCTGCTGTTCCAGCAAGCGGCAGACCCGGAATGGGGCAACCTGTTTGCCGCCCTGCCGTGGCTGGTCTGCCTCGCGGGCGGCTCCATCGCGTGGCGTTTCCGCTCCGGTAATATGGTGATGGTCTTCGTCGCGCTGGCGGGGGTGCATGCGCTGCTGGAACAATGGGGCCGGTCACCCTATACCGCCGATACGCTGCGTCTGGGGGCCGCCTGGTACTGGCCGATTATGATCGCCTGCCTTGCCACCCTGCCCGAACGCGGGCTGTTCAACCGCCCAGGGCTGGAGCGGGTGGCCTTCGTGGTTTACCCCGCCCTTATCATCCTTGCCCATGCCGCCAACGGCCAACCCACCCCCAGCTGGCTGCGCTCGGTTCTGTTTGACGGGATGATCCTGCATCTGCGGTTGCCGGACGCCGCTCTCGTCTTCGCCCTCGGGGCGGCAGGAAGCCTGATCTGGCTCTATCGTCGGCGTCCGACGCCCTTGGAAAGCGGGCTGCTGACGGCGCTTTTGTTGGGGATGGTCGGCGTTGCGCTGGGGGATAACCGCGTGCTGCGCGCCATCTATTTCAGCACGGCGGGCGGGGCGCTGCTGGTCGCGCTCATCCAGAATTCCTACCGCGTTGCCTTCCACGATGAACTCACGGGCTTACCGGGCCGCCGCGCCCTGAAAAGCCTGCTGAATACGGTGGGCGAGCGCTATGTGATCGCCATGCTCGATGTCGATCACTTCAAAAAATTCAACGATACCTACGGCCATGACGTCGGCGATCAGGTGCTATGCCGGGTTGGGCGGGTGATTTCCAACGTCACCGGCGGCGGACAATATTTCCGCTATGGGGGGGAGGAGTTTACCATCGTCTTCCCCAACCGCAGCCTGCGCGAAGCCCTACCGCATCTCGATGCCGTCTGCGCCGCGATGGCGGCAACGCCCTTTACGGTGCGCAGCAAGGACCGTCCTGATAATAAGCCAGAAGCCCCGCAAAACAGTGACCCGACCAAGGCCCCGGCAACCCAGGTAACGATTACGATTTCCATCGGCGCGGCCGAGAAATCCCCCCGGTACGAGGATTGGGAAGCCGTCATGAAAGCGGCGGATCAGGCGCTTTATAAGGCCAAGCAGGCGGGCCGCAACCGCGTCATGGCCGACGGGCAGAAGTAACGCCACAAGACCAGCATTTTATGGCATCCTGCTGGAAACGGGCAAAAATGCGCCCTGCTTCCGGGAGAAGAGCCGATGACCGATCCGACGTTGGAAACCTGCGCCCGTCCGGCCTTCGCGGCAGGGCGGAATATCGCGCTGAAAATGCCGCCGCACGAGTATCACCACGCCATCGCCTTCTACCGCGATATTCTGGGCCTAGAGCAGCTTTCCGCCGACGATACCAGCGTCACCTTCCGCTTTGGCGAGATGCGCCTATGGGTCGACCGAGTGCCGACGCTCAGCCAAGCAGAAACCTGGCTGGAAATCCGCACCGATGACGCCGAAGCCGCCGCCGATTGGCTGGAGGCGCAAGGCATCGACCGCTGCGATACCATCGAACCGCTGCCGGATGGTTTCCCTGGTTATTGGATTCTAGCGCCGGGCGGCATTGTCCACCTGATCCACGAACGGCGGGCTGTCACGACGGATTAACCCAGCGGGTTGGGCTTTGTCGGGTGCGGGGTGAAGGGCGACGGGCCAACGTCTAGGATAACCCGGTTACGCCCGCCGCGCTTGGCGGCATACAGCGCCTCATCCGCCCGCTTCATCAATTGATCAAGGTCTTCGGGCGCATACCCTGCCTCGGTCTTCAAGTCGGCAACGCCGATGCTCACCGTGACCTGCACCTGTTGCCCATCCGGCAGCAAGAAGGGCGATTCGGCGATCAGCAACCGGATGAGATCGAGCGCGGTCAGCGCGCCTTCAATCTCGGTTTCGGGAAGCAGAATGGCAAATTCTTCCCCGCCGAGCCGACCGATCAAATCTTCCCGGCGTAACCGCGCCCGAATGCGGCGCACCACCTCTTGCAGCACGGCATCGCCGCCCGCGTGACCATAGTGATCGTTGATCCGCTTGAAGTGATCGAGATCAAGCATCGCGAGCGCCAAAGGTCGCCGATGACGCAGGGAGCGGGCGATCTCGACGCTGGCCCGGTCGATAAAATAGCGGCGATTGGCAATGCCGGTCAGCACGTCGTTATTGGCGAGATCCCGGAGTTGCGCCTCGCGCTGGGCCATCGCAGTAATCGCCGCCTCGCGCTTCAAGATCAGCCGTAATCCCAGCAGCGTGCCGAGAATCAAAATACCGCTTAGCAGCAAACCGCCGCCGAGGAAGGGGCCGAGAATATCGCGGGACACGGCATTGACCTCCTCCCGCGATAGCATGACCAGCACAGTCAGCGGATAGACGGCGAGCCGCTGATAGGCGCCGATGCGCTGTACGCCCTCGAGCGACGCGGGCATATCGTAGAGCCCCGCCGACGGGCGTTTTGCATCCAAAAACGGCGCGTCCTGTAAGGGGGTTTCGAACAACGACGGGGGGACGGAGTTTACGCCGGTATCGAGACTATTCACCCGGGCGCGCAACCAACCGTCCGACCCGATCAGCGCAACCAGCCCATCCGGCGGGATGGCGACCGACCGCAGAAACTGAACGAAATAGTCATGGGCGACCGATAAGACGATAACGCCTTTAAATGTCCCGGCATCATCGATGATCTTGCGGGTAAATTGCAGCGATTGGGTATTGGAAACCCGACCAATGACGACCCGGCTGACATACAGATCATCCGTTGCGGAGGTCAAGTGGTACCGATAATGCAGCCGGTCACGCAAATCGACCGGCGCTGTCACCGGTTGACCGCTGCTATAGGCCAAAAAGCCCGCGGCATTGATCACGGATACTTGAAACGTGGGGAAAATGACTTGCGGTGCATCGGTATCCCGCAAAAAACGATCAAAATTGGCGGGATCGCGGAGATAAGCCCGGCGTAAGGCTTGGCTGGTCTTATCGATATCGGTCAGCGCCGCCGTCATATGCTGGGCCGTGGCATCGGCCAAGGTGACCGCTAGGGCTTGGCTGGTCCGCAGGTGATAGGCGCGGTGAATGTAAAGCCCGGCCAGAATCGCCCCCCAGACCACCGCAAGCAAAATCAGGCAGGCAGCCCCATGCAAGACAATCAGTGGATATAGCCTGGACCGAGGCACCATTCTGTCGTTTGCCCTTCCCGCCTTGTTAGATCGTGTCCTAACCGTGATGACTATCGAATCAAGATTAACGCTCTCTTAGGACCGGCGGGAAAAATACAAAAGCATCATTCCCCAAAAAACCGATAGACCCGCCAACCACCAGCCCTGCCACAGCCCAAAACTGACCAGCAGCGGCACCATTCCACCCGCTAACGCCGCGCTTCCCGTTGCCCGCGCAACCGTGGGAAGCAACATCAGAGTTCGAGAACTCGTCAACAGTAGCAGCGGCAGCACCAATGCGCCCAAAGCGCCGAGTTCTAACCAGAGCTGCAAAGCGCCATTATGCGGATGAAGCGGCAGCAGCGGCACACTGTCGCGGCCCAGGGCGGAACGGGCACACTCCGGCACCGGCGCGTCAGGGGCAGCGGCCCCCAAGCGCCGCGCGGCATCCAGGCCCCACCCGGACCAGGGGCGCTGGTCGATCAGGCCATCGGCATAGGTCCAGATCAGCAACCGATGGGCCGCCGACGGTTTTCCGGCCCATAGGACGCATTCCTGCGCCGGGGTAAGGGCGACGGGCAGGAGTGCGGGCAGGGCAATCGCGCTCGACACGGCAAGCGCGATCACAACCGGCCCCCAGCGCCACAGGCCAACCAGGGCCGCCACCACCGCCACCGGCACCAATAGCTTTGCCGCAAGATTGGCCGAAATCGCGGCGAGAACAATCCCCGGAACGGCCAGAAACACCCGCCGCAGCAGTGGGAAAGGCGCAGCTAGCAAAATGGGAACTGCCGTCAAGGCAGCCAGAACGGCACTGCGGCCATAGGTGATCACATCCACCGGCTGGCCGCGCAGAAACCCGGTCAGCAGCCCTTGGCTGGCGAGGTCGGCCACCGCCAACCCAGCCCCAACACCGAGGCCCACTGTCACGGCCCGCGCCCGCCGCACTGCCTCATCGGACGGCACCGCCAGCGCTATTCCAGCCAGTGCCAGCGCCAGCAAAAGCTCGCCGACCAACCGCCCCGCGCGCCCCGCCGACAAGCCCGGCCATTCCGCCCAAGGAACCAGTGCCAGCGCGAGGATCGGCACCAGAAACAACAGCAGCGCGGGTCGCAACCGCCCCCAGGCGCCGAGGGTCAGCAGCCCCCGCCGCCCCCCTTCTGCCACCGCCGCGACGATCTGACTGAGCACCACCAGCCCCAGCAGCACCGGCAAGGCTTGGGGGAACAGGAGGGCGATAACGGCAAAGCCAGCCAGCGCCGCCTGTTTCGCCGCCTCGGGAAGCCGCAAGATCACGCTGCCAGCGCCTTTTCAACGATCTCGGTCACGTCCTTCGACAGGCCAGGGGTTTTGCGGATGCGGTCGAGTTCGGCGCGCATCAACCCTTGCCGGGCCGGGTCCATCTTCTTCCAAGGGGCCAGCGGCGCCACCAACCGCGCCGCCAGCTTGCCATTAAACCCATCGGTGGCAATCACTTGATCGGCAAGGAACCCGTAGCCCGACCCATCGAGCGCGTGGAACTGCGCCCGATTGCCTGTGGTAAAGCTGCCGACCAAAGCGCGCACCTTATTTGGATTCTTTGCGTCATAAGCGGGGTGGCCGAGCAGCGCCGTTACCTGCGCCAGCGTATCGGCGCGGCGCGAGAGGGCCTGCACCGTGAACCATTTATCCAGCACCAACGCATCCTCGGCGAAATCAGCCTGGAAGGCTTCGAGGATCGCCGACCGCTCCGGGTGATCGGTATCGACCAGGGCGGTCAGCGCCGCCAGCCGGTCGGTCATATTCCCGGCGGCTTTCGCCTGGTCTGCCGCCAGCGCGATAGCCGCGCTATTGCCGCCCGCCACCAGCAAATCGAGCGCGGTATTGCGCAACGCCCGCCGCCCGGCCGCCTCTGCCGTCGGTTGGAACGGACCCGTGTCGGTAAACCGCGCGATGATTTTCAGCAGATCATCGGCATAGCGGCGACCGATGGCGGTGCGCAGGGCATTGCGGGCGGCGTGCAGCCGATCCGGATAAACGACCGGAACCAGTTCCGCCAGATAGGCTTCGCCGGGTAGAGCTAGACAGAGCGCGGCGAAAGCCGGATCGGCCCCGGCCCCGACCGTTTCGCCAGTAAAGGGCGCGAGCGTCGCCGCGACTAGATTGGCCACCGTCTCCGGCAGATCGGTCCGCGCGGGGCCGATAGAGGCCGGGTCAGCATCGGCGAGCAGCACGCGCGTCAACACGGTCTGACCGGCTTCCCAGCGGGCGAAAGCATCACTGTCATGGGCCGCGAGGGTAGCGAGTTCGGCGTCAGTCCAGGCACGTTCCAGCTTCACGGGTGCGGAGAAACCGCGCAGCAGCGACGGGATCGGCGCTTCCGCGACATTTACGAAGGTAAAACTCTGCCGCACATCGCTAAGGCGCAGAACGCGGGTGCCCGCCTGCGCGGTCGCTTCGCCCGTAAGCTGGGTCGGCAGGGTTTGGCCATCGGCCGATAGCAACCCCATCGCGATCGGAATCAGGAAAGGTTCCTTCACCGGTTGCCCCGGCGTCGGCGGGCAGGATTGGGTCATCGTCAGAGTATAGGTTTTTGTTTCGGTATCATATTGATCGGTGACCCGCACCACCGGCGTTCCCGCTTGCGAATACCAGCGCCCGAATTGGCTAAGATCGACGCCATTGGCATCGGCCATCGCCGCGCGGAAATCATCGCAGGTGACCGCTTGACCGTCGTGGCGCTGGAAATACAGGTCCATCCCGCGCCGGAACCCATCGGCACCGAGCAGCGTATGGTACATTCGCACCACTTCCGCGCCCTTATTATAGACCGTTGCGGTATAGAAATTATTGATCTCAACGTAGGAGTCGGGGCGTACCGGGTGCGCTGTCGGCCCTGCATCTTCGGGGAACTGAACCGCCCGCAGACCGCGCACATTGCCGATGCGCTGCACCGCCGCTGAATTCATGTCTGCCGAAAACTGCTGATCGCGGAAAACCGTCAACCCTTCCTTCAAGGAAAGCTGGAACCAATCGCGGCAGGTCACGCGGTTGCCGGTCCAATTATGAAAATATTCATGGGCGATAACTGCCTCAATCCCCTGATAATCCAGGTCGGTCGCGGTCTGTGGATCGGCCAGAACATATTTGGTATTGAAGACGTTCAGGCCCTTATTTTCCATCGCCCCCATATTAAAATCGCCAACCGCGACGATCATATAAATATCGAGATCATATTCGAGACCGAAGACTTGTTCGTCCCACGCCATCGAATGTTTCAGCGACATCATGGCATGCCCGGTCTTGGCGGCATCGGCGGCGCGGGTCCAGATTTCGAGATCGACCGTCCGCCCGCTGCGGGTGGTGAACCTATCGGCGGTTTTCACCAACTGCCCGGCAACCACGGCGAAAAGATAGGCTGGCTTTGGAAACGGATCGTGCCAGACGGCAAAATGCTGACCACCGGGCATCGTTCCGTGTTCGATACAATTGCCATTGGCCAGCAGAACTGGGTAATCCGCCGCCGAGGCAATCAGCTTGACCGTATAGACCGACAGAAGATCGGGCCGGTCGAGCCAATAGGTGATCTTGCGGAACCCTTCCGCCTCGCATTGGGTGCACAGCATATCGCCGGAGGCATAGAGCCCCTCCAGCTCCAGATTCGCGCTCGGGTCGATGCTCACCCGGCTCACCAACTCCCCGGCAACGGGGGGATTGAGCAGTTCCAGCCCATCCGGTACCAGCCGGTAATCCCGCCCTTCCATCAGCGGTTCGCCCTCGAGGGTCAGGCTTTCCAGGGCGAGCTTGCCGCCGTGCAGGAGCAGGCTTTCCCCAGGCCGATACACGGCCTCGTCCCGCTCCAGCCGGATGCGCGCTTCAACGGTGGTTTTCTGCCGGTCGAGCCAAAAGGTCAGGCTGACGCTCGGCAGCCGGTAGAGCGGCGGGCGGTAATCGGCCAGCCGAGTCACGGTTTGCGTCGAAGCGGGCGGCAGGGCGGAAGAGTCGGCCACGGTCATATCCTTGCAGCGGAGAAGCATCTGGCCATGACCATCCCAGAGCGGCGCGCAACCTGCAATCCCATCCCTCGCCTTTCCGGGGCCGGGGCGCTATTCTACCGCCTATGCAGTTTCCGAAATCAGACCGTACCACCGCCCCTTCCCGCTCCGCCGAGGCCGCTGAAACGCTGGCCTTACAAGCGCTCGCCTGGATTGCTGCGGAACCGGAACGACTATCGGGGCTGATGGCGACCACAGGGCTTTGGCCCGACGAGGTGAAAACCCGCGCCGGCGATCCCGCCTTCCTGGGCGGTGTGCTCGATTATCTGCTGGCCGACGAAGCCCTACTGCTCGGCTTTTGCGGCGAGGCGGAGATTGCCCCGGAGACCCCCGCCCGCCTGCGCGTTGCCCTGCCCGGTGGGGCGGTCGAGGTCTAGCCCAACTGTTCGTTGACGAACGCTGCATTCGTATGCCCCTGCGCTTTCTGCGGGGGCTGAGCGCGGCGGGCGGGCTTGTTCCCTGCGATATTGCGCCGCACTGTGCGGGCGACTTCGGCCCATAACCCTAAGGAAACGCCCGAATGCGCCCTGCCCGTCTGCTGCTGCCGCTGGCCTTTGCCCTCGGTTCGCTCTCGGCCCATGCGGCCGACCCGATCAAGATCGGCGAGATCAACAGCTATACCGCCCTCGCCGCCTTCACCCAGCCCTATAAAAAGGGCATCGAGCTTGCGCTGGAGGAAATCAACCGGGCGGGCGGCGTGCTTGGGCGGCCGCTGACCGTGGTTTTCCGCGACGATGGCTTTAAGCCCGCCGATGCCGCCCGCCACGCCGAAGAACTGGTGACGGCGGAAAAGGTCGATCTGCTGGCGGGCACTTTCTCCTCCGGGACCGGGTTGGCTGTCGCCGATTACGCGACGCGGCAGAAGATTCTGTTCGTTGCGTCCGAGCCGCTGTCCGACGCCTTGGTGTGGGATAAAGGCTCCCGCTATGTTTTCCGCCTGCGCGCCTCCACCGCTATGCAGGCCGAAATGCTGGCGGCAGAAGCGGCGAAACTGCCCGCCACCCGCTGGGCGACCGTCGCCCCGAATTATGAATATGGCACGGCTTTCGTTGCGGCTTTCAAACAAGCCTTGAGCACGAAGCGCCCCGACGTGCAATGGGTGGGCGAACAATGGCCGGCACAGGGCAAGCTCGATGCCGGGGCAACGGTGGAGGGGGTGGAAGCCGCCAAGCCCCAGGCGATCTTCAACGCCACCTTCGGGCCAGACCTCGCGCGCTTTGTGAAAGAAGGCAATAGCCGCGATCTGTTCAAGGGCCGCGCCGTAGTCAGCGCCCTGACCGGCGAGCCGGAATATCTCGATCCCCTGAAAGATGAAACGCCTGAAGGCTGGATCGTCACCGGTTACCCCTGGTCGCAGATCGATACGGAAGCACATCGAGCTTTCCGCACGGCCTATGAGGCGAAATTCAACGAAAGCCCGCGCTTAGGCTCGGTCGTCGGCTATACGACAATCCAAACCATCGCGGCGGCGCTCAAAAAAGCTGGATCGACCGAGACGGAAAAGCTGATTGCCGCCTACCGGGGGTTGGACTTCAATAGCCCCTTCGGCCCGGCCAAATTCCGCGCGGGCGATCATCAATCGACGATGGGGGCCTTCGTCGGCAAGACGGCCCTAAAGGATGGGCGCGGGATTATGACCGATTGGCGCTATATCGACGGCGCCAGCGTCCTGCCTAGCGAAGAGGAAGGCCGCCGCCGCCGCCCGGCGGAGGTGCAGAACTAACCGGGTGGGGGCAATGCCCCCAACGAGTAACGGACAGCGATGATCGAAACCCTGCAAACTCTGCTGTTTATCCTGCTGAATGGGCTGGTCAGCGGCGGAGTTTTGTTTCTGATTGCGGCGGGGCTGACGCTGATTTTCGGCGTCTGCCGCGTCGTCAATTTCGCCCATGGTAGCCTTGCCATGCTAGGGGCGTTCACAACCTACGCGCTGGTGCAGGTGGTCCCCTATCCGGTAGCGATCCTGGGGGCGGTGGCGCTGGTCGCCCTCTTGGGGGCGGGGGTTGAGCGGGTCATCATCCGCCCGCTCTATGCCGCACCGGATTTGCTGCAACTGCTGGCAACCTTTGGACTGGTGCTGATCCTGCAAGACGTGGCGCTGGCGGTTTGGGGGCCGGAAGATTTGATCGGCCCGCGCTGGCCCGGCCTTTCCGGCTCGGTCACGCTGCTCGGGCGGCGCTATCCGCTCTATAATCTTTTCCTGATCGGCATGGCCGCCCTGGTCGCCCTGGGGCTGCACGGACTGATGACGCGCAGTCGCTTTGGCATCTTGATCCGCGCCGCTACGCTGGATGCGCCAATGCTGGGGGCGCTGGGCGTCCGCGAAGATTTATTGCGCACCGGTGTCTTTGCCCTCGGCGCCGGGTTAGCCGCCCTCGGCGGTGCCCTGCTGCTGCCGCGCGACACGGCGACGCTGACGATGGATTTAACCCTGGTGGTCGATGCTTTCGTCGTTGTTGTGGTCGGCGGGCTGGGCAGCATCGGGGGCGCCTTTCGCGCGGCGCTGCTGATCGGGCTCGTGCAATCGGCGGCGCTGGTGATTTGGCCGAAGTCGAGCTTGGTGCTGCCGTTCCTCATCATGGCGCTCACCCTCTGGCTGCGGCCCCAGGGCCTTGGCGGTAAACCGCCGCCGCCGCCGGGACCGCCGCCGCTCGCCGACCGGGCGCCGCCGCTGCGGCCCTGGCCCCAAGCCTTGAAAACCGGGTTGGTCGCGCTCGTCACCCTCCTCACGGCAGCCCCCTTCTGGCTGGTCCTATTGCCCGGCGATTGGCGCGCTTATGGCCTGCTGCTGCTGACCGAAAGCCTGAGCCTCGGCCTATTCGCTCTCTCGCTGCACTGGCTGATCGGCATGGGCGGGCTGCTGACCTTCGGGCAAGCGGCCTTCTTCGGTCTCGGCGCCTATGGCGTGGCGCTCAGCCTGCCGCCGCTGCGGATGGGACTGCCGGAGGAAGCGGCCCTGCTGGCGGCGCTGCTGGCCGGGGCAGGTATTGGCGGCCTCGGCGGGCTGATGGTTGGGGCGCTGGCGACGCGGCTGTCGGGGGTTTCGCTGGCGATGGTCAGCCTCGCGGTCGCCCAGGGGATATGGTCGCTAGCAATCCAAGCGAAGGGGCTGACCGGCGGCGACGATGGCATCCTCGGCCTTAGCCCGAGGGGATTTTTCGCCGACCGGGGACATTTTTATCTGCTGGCCTTGGCGCTAACCCTGGCCGTGGCGCTATGGGTCCGGCGGCAGAGTTTTGCGCCCGGCGGTGCCTTCTTGCGGGCGATGCGCGATCATCCCGGACGGGCCGCCGCCGCTGGCCTATCGCTGACCGGGCTGAAGCTGCGCGCGTTTCTGCTGGCGGGCGCACTCGCCGGGCTGGCGGGCGGATTGACGGTGCTCACGCGCGGCACCGCGTTTCCGCAACTCGCCGCCCTGGGGCAATCGGTTGATGGGCTGGTGATGCTCGTGCTGGGCGGGCAGTTCTCGCTGCTCGGCGCGTTCGGCGGCGCGGCGCTGTTCCATACCCTGCACAGCGAATTGATCCGCGCGACGCCCTATTGGCGGGCGATCCTGGGCGCGGCCCTCCTAGCGCTGATCGGCGCCCGGCTGGTCTGGGCACGGAGGGAAGCGCGATGAAATGGGCGCTGGAAGCCGAGCGGATTTCCGCCAGTTGGGGCGCACGGGAAATCCTCGCCCCGCTGTGCCTGCGCCTTGCCCCGGGGGAGCGGTTGGCGGTGATCGGCCCGAATGGCGCTGGGAAATCCACCCTCTTCGCCCGCCTGTGCGGACAGGTTCCCGTCGCGGGCGGCACACTGCGCTATTTCGAGGCACCGATGGCTAAGCTCACACCCGCCCGGCTGGCCCGGCTCGGCGTTGGGCGGGCCTTTCAAGTCCCAGCATTGTTCGAGTCGATGCGGGTTGCCGAAGCCGTAACCACCGCCGCCCAGGCCGCCCGGCGCGGGGCCGATCCGGCGGCGGTCTTGACGCGGCTGGAGCTGACAGAGCGGGCGGAAACCCCGGCCCGGACCCTTGATCACGGCGACCGTAAACGGCTCGACCTCGCCCTTGCGCTCGCCACCGCGCCGCGCCTTTTGCTGCTCGACGAGCCGACGGCGGGGATGGCCAGCGGCGAGCGGGCCGCGCTCTACCGCCTCGTCTCAAACCTCGCGGCTGACGGGGTGGCTGTGCTGTTCACCGAACATGATATGGACGCGGTTTTCGCCCATGCGGATCGGATCGCCGTGCTGCACCAGGGCCGCCTGATCGCCGAGGGGCTGCCCGCCGCCATCCGCGCCAATCCAGAGGTGCAGGCGGCCTATCTCGGGGGTCTAAATGCTGACGCTTGACCGCCTCACCCTCGGTTACGGCGGCCAGCCGGTCTTGACCGATGTCTCCCTAAGCCTGCCTGACGGCGCCGCCCTGGCGCTGCTGGGCCGCAACGGTGCGGGAAAATCGACACTGATGAAGGCGATCATCGGCCTGATCCCCGTCCAGGCCGGACGCATTCTGTGGCGGGGAGAAGAGATCACCCGGTGGCCGCCCTTCCGCCGCGCCCGCGCCGGGATTGGCTACGTGCCGGAGGAGCGGCGGATTTTTGCCGATCTGACCGTTGCCGAAAATCTCGCGACCGGCCTGCGCCCGCCCGACCCAGCCTCCCCCCTGCCGCCCTGGGATATTCCGCGCGTCCTCGGCCTTTTTCCGGCGCTTGGTCGGTTGCTCGGCCAGCGCGGCGGCGCCATTAGCGGCGGCGAAGCGCAGATGCTGGCGATTGCCCGCAGCCTGCTGGGGCAACCCCGGCTGCTGCTGCTCGATGAACCGGCGGAGGGTCTCGCGCCGCTGATCGTGCAAGATATGGTCGAGGCAATCAAACTGATGAATGCTGCAGGGCTGACGCTGCTACTGTCCGAACAAATGCTCCCCGTCGCCCGCGCCTGTGCCTCCACCGCCCTACTGCTGGGCGGCGGCGCGGTTCAGGCAACGGGGGCAACTGAGACGTTGCTTGCCGATCAGGGGCTGACGGAGCGGTGGTTGGGGGTGTAGCCCCCTCCCCCTAGCTCTGTCGCCAGGGCAGCCCTTCCGCCTTCCACCCCGCAAGGCTGCCGCGATGGCGTTCGGGGTCCAGCGGGCCTTCAAAACCCCCAGCGATATTATAGCAGGGGCCGAAGCCCGCCGCCGTGAGGGCTTTGGCGGCGGCAAGGCTGCGCACGCCAGAGCGGCAGAGCAGATAGACGCTTTGGCCGGGCTTCAGCCCTTGGGCCTCCGCCTCCGCGATAAAGGCCGGGTTTTGACTGCCGTCTGGCCAGGTCTGCCAGGCGACCGTCAGCACCAATTTCCCCAGTGGCGCCACGTCGGGCAGGCCGACATAGGCCCATTCGGCGGGGGTGCGCACGTCGATCAGAATTGCAGCAGGATCGCCCTTCAGGGCCGCCCAGGTTTCTTGCGGCGATACATCGCCCGCGTAATCGCTCATCACGTCGCTCCTTAAGCGTGGGCCGCAGCGGCGGCGAGGCCGCGCGCGATATCGGCTTGCAGGTCTTTCACGCTTTCCAGCCCGACCGAGAGGCGCACCAGACCTTCCGTGATCCCCATTGCCGCCCGGTCTTCTTCCGGCATAGCGCGGTGGGTCGTCGTCATCGGGTGGGTAATGAGGGATTTAGCGTCGCCGAGGTTGTTCGAAATATCAATGACCTGCAACGCATCCATAAACGCCCAGGCCGCCTTACGCCCGCCCTTCAGTTCAATCGCCAGCAGCGTGCCGCCGCGCGTCATTTGGCGCTTCGCCAATTCATACTGCGGGTGGCTCTTGTGATGCGGGTAGAGCACCTGGGCGACGGCCTTATGACCGTAAAGCTGATCGGCCAAGACTTCCGAGGTGTCGCAGGAGCGGTCAACGCGCAGGGAGAGGGTTTCGAGGCCCTTCAGCAGCAACCAAGCGTTAAAGGGGCTGAGGGCCGGGCCGGTATGGCGCAGGAAGGGTTGCAGATCGTCGGTACAGAAGGCCGCCGCCCCCAGCACCGCGCCGCCGAGGCAACGGCCCTGACCGTCGATATGTTTGGTCGCCGAATAGGTAACGATATCCGCCCCAAGCTCCAGCGGCTTTTGCAGCAGCGGCGTCGCAAAGACGTTATCGATCACCAGCTTGGCGCCGACGCTATGGGCAAGATCGGCCACGGCCTTAATGTCGATCAGCGACAGGGTGGGATTGGCCGGGGTTTCCATAAAGAAAACCTTGGTATTCGGCTGGATCGCTGCTTCCCAGGCCGTCAGGTCCGCCCCATCCACGAGGGTCGCGGTCACGCCCCATTTCGGCAGAAGCTGGGTCAGGATCACATGGCAGGAGCCAAAGAGCGCGCGCCCGGCAACGATATGGTCGCCCGCCTTCACGCTGGCCGCCAGGGCGGCGAAGACCGCCGCCATGCCGCTGGCGGTGCCGTGGCAGGCTTCGGCCCCTTCCAGCAGGCGCAGGCGCTGTTCGAAGAGTTCAAGCGTCGGGTTGCGGTAGCGGGAATAGACGAAACCCGGATCATCGCCGGTAAAGCGCGCTTCAGCTTGCGCGGCGCTTTCATAGACGAAACCGGAGGTCATATAGATAGCCTCAGACGTTTCGCCGTAATTAGAGCGCGTTAGCGCCCCACGCACCAGCAACGTATCGAGATGATCCGGGGAATTCGAATAATCGCTCATCGCACCACTCCTGCCTTATTCGGCTCGATTAAAATTCGACCGGCAGGTGTTCGCGGGGGACAGCCCGAGCGCACGACCTTTTAGCGGGTTATTTAACGTGGCCGCAAGCCGGTCGGCTCAAATCACCACGATGGTTTTTAGCTCTATCCCTCAAAGGGGCGCGGCGTCAAGGGGGGTTCGTCAAAAACCCGGCAGGGTCGAAACCGTGATGCCGTGGTTGATCGGTCCGGTGCCGTGACCATAGCCCGGCGCCTCCTTAATCGCTGCCTGAAGATAGGCGCGGGCGCGCTCAACCGACTTATGCAGCGACAGGCCCTGCGCCAGACCGCAGGCGATCCCCGCCGAAAGGGTAGAGCCAATCCCCGCCATATGGCGCGATTCGATGCGCGGGGCGGCATATTGCGTCACGGCGCCCTCGTCGGTCGCCAGCAGATCAACCACCGGGTCAAGATCGTCATGGCCGCCCTTCAGCAGCACGGCGCGCGCCCCCAGGGTCAGCATCATCTGCGCGGCGTGGTGACGTTCCTCGTCGGTATGAATATCCATCCCCGCCAAAAGTTCGCCTTCGCGCAGGTTCGGGGTGATGATCGTGGTGCGCGGCAGCAGGCGGATTTTAAGATGGCGCATGCCTTCCTTATCCAGCAGCGACCGCCCGGTCTTGGTCACCGCCACGGGATCGAGCACAATGGGCGTATCCGGCGCCAGTTCCTCGATCACGTCGGAAATCGCATTGATCAGATCGGCATTATGCAGCATGCCGAGGTGGATGACATCCGCCCCAATATCCTGCAACGCAAGGCGCATTTGCCGCTGCACAAAGGCGGGCGGGATCGGGTGGATATCGACAACACCGTGCGTATCGCGCGCCGTCACCGCCGTTACCGCCGTCATGGCATAGCCGCCCAGCGCCAGGATGGTTTTTAGATCGGCCTGAATCCCCGTACAGCCACTGCTATCGGAGCCGGCCACCACCAAAACCCGTCCCTTGATCTGCATGCCGCTGCTCCTTGCGTCCCTCGAACCCAATCTGCCGCCCAACCAGCTTAGGCTTTCGCCAAAGCCGAGGCTACAACTGTAATGACACTATCCACCACATCGACGACGAGGGCGGGGTCTTCGCCCTCCGCCATCACCCGGATCAGCGGTTCCGTGCCCGACTTGCGAATCAGCAGGCGCCCAGCCCCCCCCAGGCGGGCTTCAGCGGCGGCAATCGCCGCCTGGACGGGATCGAGCGCCAACGGATCTTCCCCAGGAGCGTAGCGAATATTCTTTAAGATTTGGGGATAGGGCTTGAAGACCCGCGCCAATTCACTGGTTTTCCGCCCCGCCTCGACCAAGCACGCCAGCACTTGCAGGGCGGCGATCAGCCCATCGCCGGTGGTGGCGTAATCGGTCAGGATGAGGTGGCCCGACTGTTCGCCGCCGACATTGAACCCTTCGGCCCGCATCGCTTCCAGCACATAACGGTCACCAACCTTGGTACGGTGTAGCCCAAGGCCGAGGGACTGCACATGCTTCTCCAGCCCCATATTGGACATAACGGTCGCGGCGATACCGCCGCCGCGCAGCAGCCCGGCGCGCGCCCACGCGGTCGCAATAAGGGCCATGATCTGATCGCCGTCGATCACCTGCCCGGCTTCATCAACCACGATCAGCCGGTCAGCGTCACCATCGAGGGCAATGCCAATATGGGCGCCGTGGGCCACGGTCTGCGTCGCGAGATTGGCGACCGCCGTTGCCCCGCAGTCGCGGTTGATATTGGTGCCATCGGGAGAAACCGCGAGCGGAATAACCTCCGCCCCCAACTCGCGCAGCACGGTCGGCGCCACGCGGTAGGCGGCGCCATTGGCGCAGTCGATGGCAATCTTCAGCCCATCAAGCTGCAGGCCGCGCGGAAAGCTGGATTTAGCGAACTCGATATAGCGGCCGCCCGCGTCCTCAAGCCGCTTGGCCCGCCCGACCTTGCTCGAATCGACCAGCGGCGGCAGCGTCTCCGGCTCTAGGATCAGGCGAGTAATTTCCGCTTCGGCATCGTCAGACAGTTTAAAACCGTCCGGGCCGAACAGTTTGATGCCATTGTCTTCATAGGGATTATGGGACGCCGAGACCATAATGCCGACATCGGCCCGCATCGACCGGGTAAGCATAGCAATCGCCGGAGTTGGCAGCGGACCAACCAGCAAGACATCCATACCGCGCGCCAATAGGCCCGCCGTCAACGCCGCTTCAATCATATAGCCCGACAGCCGCGTGTCCTTGCCGATCACCGCCACGTGCCGCCGCGCCTGCCCGGATTGGAAATACGCGCCTGCCGCTTGGGCGACCTGCAACGCCATCGTCGCCGTCATCGGGTGGCTGTTCGCCCGCCCGCGAATCCCATCGGTTCCAAAAAGACTGCGCGTCATAAAACCCCGAGTATCAAAATTACCTATTCTCTATAGCAAATCCCAGGCCCGACGGACAGGCAAGAGACGGTTTTGCAGGGCAGAAAAAGCGGGTCGCGCTTAGGCGTGGATCGCAAACCAGACAGCGCGGGCCTGCGCCGTCTCCGCCACATCATGCACCCGCACAATCTGCACCCCGGCGCTGAAGGCGGAAATGGCGGCGGTCAGCGACCCTGCTAAGCGATCTTGCGGACCTTCGTTGGCCGACAGGGCCGAAATAAACCGCTTGCGCGATGCCCCCAGCAGCACGGCGCAGCCAAGACCGTGCAGCAATGGCAAATGGCGCAGAAGCTGGACATTATGATCGGCGGTTTTGCCGAAGCCGATACCCGGATCGACGCAAAGGCGTGTGCGCGGAATGCCTGCCGCCTCCAGTGCCGTAATCCGCTGCCCAAGGTAGCGGTACACCTCCGCCACCACATCGGCATAAACGGGATTATCCTGCATGGTGCGTGGATCGCTGCCGCGCATGTGCATCAGAATAACCGGCGCACTGCTGCGCGCCGCCACCTGAACCGCCGCCGGATCGCCCGTCAGCGCGGTAATATCATTGAGGATCGCTGCCCCAGCGTCCAGCGCCGCCGCCATGACCGCCGCGTGGCGCGTATCGATGGAGATCAGCAGGCCGCGATTAGCCAGCTCGCGCACCACAGGGATGGTACGGCGGATTTCTTCCTGCGGGTCGAGGGGCGCCGCGCCAGGGCGGGTTGATTCACCGCCAATATCCAAAATCTCGGCCCCCGCTTCGGCCAAGCGCAGCCCGTGGGCAATCGCCGCCTCCGCACTATCATGGGCGCCGCCATCGAAAAAACTATCGGGCGTAACGTTAATGATCCCCATGATCGCCGTTTGCCGTTCGCCCAAACCGCCCGGCAAAAAGGAAATCCGCTGCGCAAAACCATTCACCCGCCGCGCCAAGGATGAGGCAGACGGCGGGTGATTAGCATCAGGGTACGGCAGAATTTCTGCCATCGACCGCCACCCCCCGCGCAGCCGGGGCCGCGTGGGGGTGGGGTCACAGAGGAGCGGATGATAGAGGCTATCCGACAAAACTAGGCACTGCCGCCCGGCTGCGGATTGAGGTCGCCACTGCTCGGAACGCCCGACGGACGGCGACCCGGCACAGCGTTCCCCGTGGGGCCAGACGGGTTGACCGGATTGGCCGGCGTATCATCGCTATCCCGGCTGATATCGTCACCCCGCATCAGGGCGCGCACTTCATCACCAGAGATGGTTTCATATTCCAGCAAAGCCTTGGCCACCCGATGCAGCGCATCCATGTGGGTCACCAGAATATTCTTCGCCTTCTCTTCCGACTCGTCGATGATCCGGCGGATTTCTTCATCAATGATCTTGGCCGTCGCGTCGGAGATATTCTTGCGCTGGGTCACGGAATGACCGAGGAAAACCTCTTCCTCATTCTCGCTATAGCGCAGACGCCCAAGCTTTTCGCTCATCCCCCATTCGGTCACCATGCGGCGCGCGAGGGAAGTGGCGCGGTGAATATCGTTCGACGCGCCCGTCGTCACATTCTCCGGCCCAAAGATCAGCTCTTCCGCCATGCGCCCGCCGAACAGCGAGGTGATCAGGGCTTCAAGCTCCAGCTTCGACTGGCTGTATTTATCGCGCTCCGGCAGGAACATCGTCACGCCCAAGGCGCGACCGCGCGGGATGATCGTAACCTTGTGCACAGGATCGTGACCAGGGATTTCCACCATCACCAGCGCATGCCCGGCTTCGTGATAGGCGGTCAGTTCCTTTTCCTTGTCGGTCATGACCATCGAGCGGCGCTCCGCCCCCATCATGACCTTATCCTTCGCTTCCTCGAATTCCTTCATGCTGACGACGCGGCGGTTGCGGCGGGCGGCCAGCAGGGCGGCTTCGTTGACAAGGTTAGCGAGATCGGCCCCGGAGAAGCCGGGCGTGCCACGCGCAATGACACGCGGGTCAACGTCCGCCGCCAGCGGCACCTTGCGCATATGGACTTTCAGGATCTGCTCGCGGCCATTGATGTCCGGGTTCGGCACGACGACCTGACGGTCAAAGCGGCCCGGGCGCAGCAGTGCGGGATCGAGCACATCGGGCCGGTTGGTCGCGGCGATCAGGATCACGCCTTCGTTCGCCTCGAACCCGTCCATTTCGACGAGAAGCTGATTGAGCGTCTGTTCGCGTTCATCGTTCCCGCCGCCCAGGCCCGCGCCACGATGGCGGCCCACGGCGTCGATTTCGTCGATAAAGATAATGCAGGGGGCGTTCTTCTTGCCTTGTTCGAACATATCGCGCACGCGGCTGGCGCCGACGCCGACGAACATTTCAACAAAGTCCGACCCAGAGATGGTGAAGAACGGCACATTCGCTTCACCCGCAATCGCGCGCGCCAGCAGCGTCTTACCCGTACCCGGCGGGCCGACCAGCAGCACGCCCTTCGGAATTTTACCGCCCAAGCGCTGGAACTTCTGCGGATCGCGCAGGAATTCAACGATTTCGTTCAGCTCTTGCTTAGCTTCATCGATCCCCGCAACGTCATCGAACGTCACGCGGCCAACCTTTTCGGTCAGCAGGCGCGCGCGCGACTTGCCAAAGCCCATCGCCTTGCCGCCGCCCGACTGCATCTGACGCATGAAGAAAATCCACACGCCGATGAACAGCAGCATCGGGAACCAGGAAATCAGAATGCTGAGGATGCCGGTGGGGCCGTCATCGACCGGGGCGGCAATGATGCGGACGTTCTGCTTAACCAGCCGATCAACAAGACCGGGGTCTTGCGGGGCATAGGTGGTGAAGCTGCGGTTATCGGTCAGCCGTCCCGAAATCGTCGGGCCTTGGATCGTTACTTCCGTAACGCGCCCCTGCTGAACTTCCGCCAGAAAATCGGAGAAGGCAATCTGCGATTGGCCGGACCGTGTGGACGGACTCTGGAACAGATTGAACAGCGCCACCAGCAACACGGCGATGATCGCCCAGAGCGCTAGATTTTTCCCGATATTATTCACGAGGGTCCACCCTTTCCGCACCAGTCCGGCTATTGTGACCCGAACCGGATCGCTTTCCTTATCAGTGACATGCCCCCGTTCCGGCGCCGCGTCAACTCCCCCGCTCGCCTTCGGCGGTCAAGGGGCGGCGCGGGGCGGCCAGCAGCCGGGGGGCATCTCCTGGCATTTCTGACAAGTGGGGCACCAGAGCAGGCCCGTCAAGACGTTGAAACACGGTGATTCCGGCGAGAATTGCCGCAGGGGCGCGGGCTAGATCGGCTGCCAATCGTGTTTCGGGGCGGCGGAAGCCCGGCGTGCGGCGCAACCTTGCCCCTCGTTCGGCGCCCAGGGCGGCGATCTGCCAGCCTTCCGAAGGGGCAATCGCGCGAAACCGCCCGTCCCACCGGGACGAAACCTGGCCTGACGGCAAATCCAGCGCCGGGGCCTGTACCGCCGCCTCCCGCCCCACCCAGACCGTGCCGCGCCGGGGGAGCCAGAGGAGGCCGCCGAGCGTCAACACCTCCCCCTCCCGCAACCGCGTGGCCAACCCCGCCAGAGCCTCGCCGCGCGGCGGATAATCCGATCCGCCCGCAAAGGCGGCCAGCCGCCCGAGCGCCGCCCGCAGGGTTTCCGGGTCGGCGCCGGTCAATGCCGCTATCGGAAAATGGATCAGGCCGGGCGGCAGGACCGTAACGGCACGGGTAAGCCAGCGATCCGCCGCCCGGTCCGCCGCCGCGCGAACGACGGCCATTCGGTCCGCCGTTTCCGCCAGCCGCACCGGGGGGAATAAATCCGCCGCCGCCGCCATCGCCTGCCGCAGCCGAACGCGGGTAAAATCGGTTTTGGCATTGCTGGGATCGTCAAGCGGCACCAACCCCGCCGCGCGGCATTCCGCCAAAAGCGTGGCTTTCGGCACCGCCAACAAAGGCCGCAGCAGCCGGACCCCAGCTTGATAGTGCCCCGGCGCCATACCGCTTAACCCGCTGGGGCCAGAACCCCGGTGCAGGCGCAGCAGCAGCGTTTCCGCCTGATCGTCGCGGTGATGGCCGAGCAGCAGGTGCAGAATCTCCGCCTCCGCACACGCCGCCGCCAAGGCTTGATAGCGCGCAGCGCGCGCGGCGGCTTGCACCCCACCCGTCCCATCCGGCGGGGTTGGTAGGGTCAACACCTGATGGGCGATCCCGCGTGCCGCCGCCCAAGCCGCTACCTGCCGGGCCTCCGCTGCCGCTTCGGGCCGCAAGCGGTGATCGACGGTCAACGCCAGCACCGACCCGCCGCGCGCCCGCGCCCAATCCGCCGCCAAAAGCAGAAGGGCGAGGCTATCCGCCCCGCCCGATACAGCAACCGCAATCCGGGGCGCCCGTTCGAACGGCCCCAGCCGGTCCATCGCCCCCGCGAAGACGGCGGCTAAAGAAGAGATCGCCATTAGGCGCCGCAGTTGTTCCGCGCCCGCTCTTCCTGCACTCGGCGCTTCAAAAAGGCCGAGGCTTGCGGATATTCGGTGTTGAACCGGCTGAAGGAGGCGCAGGCTTCCTTGGTTTTATTGATATGAGCCAGGGACAGGCCGAGTTTCAGCAGATTATCCGGGGCTTTATTATTCTTCGGGTACTTCTGGTACCCCTGGAAGAATTGTGCCGCCGCTTCCTGATAATTGCCGCGCACATAAAAGGTTTCACCGAGCCAATATTGCGCGTTCCCGGCCAGATCATCGGTGCCATAGGTGCCGAGGAAATTCTTAAACGCCGTTTCCGCCGCCGGGTAATCTTGCTTCTGAATGAGGGCAAAAGCCTGCTCATAGGCTTCTTTGGCATTCCCAGCTTTAGGAGCCGCCGGGGCCGGGGCGGCAGGCGCCGCAGCAACCGCGCCGGGGGCCGGTTTTGCCACCGGTTGCGCTTGACCGGGTTGCAACGATACGGGGGCATTGGCCGTCGTGGCGGGCACCGTGCCAAGATCGCGCGGCGGGGCACCGGGGGCGACCGCAGGGGCCGGGGCAGGCGTGGCGGCAGCGGGCTTCGGCGCCTCGGCGGTCGGGGCCGCGCCTCCGGCCTCCTTCGCCTTTTCAAGCTCTGACAGGCGGAAATCCGTATCGCTGGCCTGCCGATCCTGGCGCTGCTTCAGTTGCGTGACGGTAGCCGAAAGATCTTCGATCTGGCCGGTCAATTGGCGGATCTGCGCCTCCAGTTCCGAAATCCGCACGGTCAATTGCGCAGTGATCGGCACATCGCCCGCCGGTTGCTGGGCCGAGGCCGGAACGGCCAGCGCCAGCGCGCCCATCAGCGCGAGCGGGGCGAGGGAGGGAATGCGGCGCGAAAATCCAACCATAGGAACAGCCCTTTTGCGTCTAGCCTTGCGCCGAGTTTACCCCGGCTTTTGGGCAAAACGAAGACGGGGCGGCAGGACGCCGCCCCGTACTGCGATTAGCGCGGCACCGAGACGGCGCGGCGGTTCTTCGCCCACACGGCTTCGCCGCGACCGGTCGCCGCCGGACGTTCCTTACCGTAGGACACGACCTGCAAACGGCTGCCCTGAATACCGAGCGACGCCAGGAACTCGCGCACCGACTGACCACGACGGTCGCCGAGCGCCAAGTTGTACTCGCGGGTGCCGCGTTCGTCGGCATGGCCTTCGATGACGAAGTTCACCAGCGGGTACTTCTGCAAGAACGCCGCCTGCTGACGCAGGGTGTTCTGCGCGTCGGCCGAAACGGTGTATTGGTCGAGGCCGAAGTAAATGCGGTCGGTGCCCGAGGCGCCGAAGGTGCGCTGCCATTCCGACTGCGCTTGCGCCAACTGCTGGTCGCGGTTGCCCGAGACACCGCCGAGGGTGCTGGAGGAAACCCCACCCGCACCACCAGCCCCGCCGGTGCCGCCGGCACCCGCATCGCCGGTGGCCGGGCCACCGCTACCGTTCTGGTCAGAGCACGCCGCGATAAACAGAACCGCTGCAAGCGGCAGAGCAAATTTCGAGATCATGAGGGATCATCCATCACGGAAAGAAGAAAAGGGTTTCAGCCAGCTGATCGCCCAGCCTTGCGCGGGCGACGGGATAAGCTTTCATTCAACACAATGGCGAGATTGGGACAAGCCCAATCCATGTGGGGATTTTTAGTCGCATGTGGCCCTTCTGCACCACTGCAAAAACCGAATCACCCCCATGCGTCTTCAAAATGTTACGGGGCGTTCTTCACCAAAAGCGATACAGCGCGGCGGTTTTGGCTCCACGCCTCTTCGTCAGAGTGTGATACAGCGGGTCGCTCTTTTCCGTAGGAGACGATTCTCACGTGGTCAGGGGCCACGCCAAGCGCGATAAGATAGTCCC
Source organism: Elstera cyanobacteriorum (assembly GCF_002251735.1). Taxonomy (NCBI): domain Bacteria; kingdom Pseudomonadati; phylum Pseudomonadota; class Alphaproteobacteria; order Rhodospirillales; family Rhodospirillaceae; genus Elstera; species Elstera cyanobacteriorum. Next base: position 181,066 of record NZ_NOXS01000035.1, read on the forward strand.
GCACCGCCGCCGCCCGCCGTAGCCCAAGAGCAAGATTATACTCCCGCGTGCCGCGCTCATCGGCATGGCCTTCGATAACAATGTCTGGCCGATCCCCTCGACACGCGATAACGCCAGCCTGCTCGCGCAGGGCATTTTGGGCGCTGCGCGTCAGAGTGCTGCTATCAACAGCAAAGTATACTGAACTAGGGAAATAACTATAGCATGGCATAGGCCGAACCCCACCGTATGCCGATGAGGGTGGCTTCCGCGAAACCTGCTGCTCAGGTGATACGGTACAACCGCCGATGCAGAGGACGAGCAGGGCAAGGCTCCCAAGCCTGATCATCGCGGATACCCTGGCAAGATGTTCTTGGGCACCGAGGCGTCTAGGATGAACAGCGAGACGGCCCGGCGATTTTGCCGCCATATCGCATCCCCGCTCCCTAAAGCGGCAGGCCGCTCCTTCCCATAGGAAACAAGGCTTAATCGTCCCGCCCCAACACCGAGGGCAATCAGGTAGGTCTGTACGGCCTCTGCCCGCCGCTGCCCAAGCGCAAGATTGTATTCTCGGGTTCCCCGCTCATCGGCATGACCTTCGATCTGCACCTTGATCGACGGGTAGAACGCGAGAAAACGGGCTTGGCGCTCCAAGGTGCGTCGAGCCTCCTCCGACAGGTCGGACTGGTCCGTCGCAAAGAACACGCGATCCCCTGGACCATGATTATATTCCTCCGTCGCCTGCCCACGCTGGGGCTGCACCGGCGGTTCTCGATGGATTAACTCATCTCCTGCCTCCGGTGTGCAGGCACTCGCCAACAGGCACAGAACCACAAGCAGTGCAGACCGCATCTCATCCCCCCAAACAGCAAAACGCCGCACTGTTGCCAGTGCGGCGTTGCCATCCAGCCCCAAGGGGCGTTGGATTACTGAACGGCCGGGACCGAAACCGAACGACGGTTCTGGCTCCAAGCGGCTTCGTTCGAGCCGAGGACCGCCGGGCGTTCCTTACCGTAGGACACGGTGGTCAGACGGGCAGCCGGGACGCCGAGGGCGACCAGGTAGTCCTTCGCGGCGTTGGCGCGGCGTTCGCCGAGCGCCAGGTTGTATTCGCGGGTGCCGCGTTCGTCGGCATGACCTTCGACGGTCAGACGGACCGAAGCATACTGCTTCAGCCAAGCGGCCTGACGTTCCAGGGTGCGACGCGCATCGGCCGACAGGTCGAACTTGTCGTACGCGAAGAAGACGCGATCACCAACGTTGACGCGGAAGTCTTCGGCCGAACCCGGACGGATGCCGGTAGCAGCCGGAGGCGTGGTGGTGTTAGTGGTCGGCGTAACAGCCGAGCCGCTGGTCGGCTTGGTATCTTCGCAAGCGGCCAGCAGGAGGGCGGCGGCAGCGACGGGGAGGAGAGCGAAACGCATTTTGTGACCCCTCAGCTCTGAAGGCTGTAGTTGAGTGACGCGAGGGAAAATTCCCTCATCTTCTCCCCTTTGACCGGGACGCACGAAAATGGTGCCCTGCACAACAAGGAGAAACGAGGCGGAATATAGGCAGCTAACCCTAGGGAATCAAGGGGCTCCACGCCGGGTCAGATGCATCGGTCGGCGTCGTAAGTTCGCGCAAATTGCGGCCCGTGATATCGACGGACACCAAACGCGACGATCCGCCCCGCCCCTGCGCATCGGTCGGTGACTGGCGGAAGAACATCAACACACGCCCATTGGGAGCCCAGGTAGGCCCTTCATCCAAATAGGATTGTGCCAGAATCCGCTCGCCCGTTCCATCAGGACGCATCACCCCAATTTGGAAGTTTCCGCTCTCCTGTTTGGTGAAGGCGATATAGTCGCCCCTGGGAGACCATACAGGTGTGCTATAACGGCCACGGCCCGGTGATATTTTCTGCACACCCGATCCGTCGGCGTTCATCGTGTAGAGCGCGGTCACCCCACCCCGGTCGGAGTTGAAGACGATCTTGGTGCCATCGGGCGAGGCAGAAGGCGAAGTATCGATGCCCGGATGGTCGGTCAGGCGGGTGGCGCGCCGGGTCCGCAGGTCCATCGAGTACACGTCGGAGTTGCCGTTTTCGGCAAAGCTCATCAGCACCTTCTGCCCATCGGGCGTAAAGCGCGGCGCGAAGGTCATGCCCTGGAAATTCCCCAGAATTTCCTGCTGACCCGAATCGATATTGTAGAGATAGACGCGCGGCACATCGTTGACATAGGCCATATAGGTCAGTTCGTTAGCCGTTGGCGAGAAACGCGGCGTAATCGCGCGCACCCGCTGTGGGTCGGTCAGCGTGCGATAGTTGAACCCATCCTGGTCCATAATCGCGAGCTGCTTGCGGCGATTATCTGCAGGCCCACTTTCTGCGACAAAAACAATGCGAGTATCGAAATAGCCATCTTCGGCCGTAATGCGCTTATAGATGGCATCAGAGATTTTATGGGAAAGGCGGCGCACGCTTAAGGTATCGCTGCCTGCCGATAGCACCATGCCTTCCATCTGCGCTTCGCCAAACACGTCCCACAGGCGGAACTCGGCCCGGACCTGACCGCCTTGAACGGTCACCGCGCCCGAAACCAGGGCCTGGGCATTGATCAACCGCCAATCGGCGAAGCGCGGCGCGGTGCCCACCTGATCGGGCGTCTGCACGAAAGCCTTGGGATCGAGCGGCTTGAACAGGCCAGAGCGTTCGAGATCATCCGACACGATGCGGGAGATATCAGCCCCCAAGCGCGCATCGCCCGCGAGGTTCATGATCGCAATCGGCATCGGCTGCGGGTTGGCATCGGTCAGCACAATGCGCGGCTCATTCTTCGCCGCCTGGGCCAGCGCACTATTGAGAGAGGCGGGCGCTACCACGAACAAGGCCGCCGCCAGCGCCATTACCGAAGACCGCAGCAAAATCTGACGCAGCGCCGGGCGCCGCTGGGAAGCAGAGGCTTTCTGTCTCATAGGCCCATATCCTTTGGAAAAACGAAGTATCGGCTTAGTCATCCTGTCTGTCCGCACGTTCCTACCGAAGACCGCCGCCACGGCAAAACCGCACAAACGATTTCATCGAGGGCGATTGGTAACACAGCACTTCTGCCGGGGATAGACCGCACCACCTGGGAGATGCGGTAAATTGATCACGGCTTTCTGGTCGGATTATGGCTAAAAACCCCACCCGTTGGGTCCGGCCATGAGATCGAAGACAAACTGATAGCCATCTGGCTGATAATCTTGCCGGGCGGGTGCCCGGCAAGCCGGGTCTCGAATAGCGCCGAGTGCTTTGTCCAAAAATTGCCTGTGCATTGATCCCGGCTTCATCCAAGCAACATCCTTAGGCTCCGCCTCACTAATTTCCCCGTTCTCTCGGACTCGAATGCGGAAGACAACACGAAGTTCGGCCTCTCGATCCTCGGGAATAACCTTAGCGATGCACTGACGGATTGCCCGCCAAGCGGATTCTCGGTCTTCTGACCCCCACAATACGCCGACGCGAGGTTCATATCGCATGGGCCTCTTTGGCTCGCGAGTACATCCCGCCACAAGAGTACAGGCAGCGAGTAAGACGAGGGTGAAGCTTAACGCATATCCGCGCGTCACTTGCCCACCGCCGGGTCAAACTGGACGACGAATGACGGAGACTTCAGCCCATCAACGGGAAGTTTGTTGCAAGCCGGGTTCATGAATGCCCGCAAAGCCGCCGTGGCAGCCGCGCGCATTTCGGGAGATTTGGTCGCTTGAGATGGGTCTACCAACTCAGCGCCCTTAACCCGGCCATCAGCGGCAACGAAGACTCTCACCTCGATGGGATCGGTCGCCGCCCTCGGATCAACGTTCCAACAGGGCTTAAGCGCCTGTGCAATTCCGTCAAATCGTCCCGTCTTGTACTGAGAAGGTGGGGTTGCCGATGCTTCAGGTGCCCTTGCAACAGGGGGTGTGGGGCTAGAGCAGGCGGACAGCCCAAGTGCCAGAACGACCAACGGCCAGCCACCCGCGCGCCACCCGTCCATCATTAAGTGTAATCCTTGGGGTCAAAAACGACGATCATGCTGTCGTAAGACGACGGAGGAATAGGCAGCTTGCTACAGGCAGGGTTACGCACCGCCCGCAGCGCTGTGAGTGCAGCGCGCTCGTGCTGCGGCGAGAGCCGCGCGAATGACGGATCCTTGAGTTCGGCCCCTCGGATCGAACTGTCCGGATTTAAAAAGACCCTGATTTCAACCGCCATATTCTTCGCATTCGCCATCCCGGAGTCGAAGTTCCAGCACGGTTTGATCGCCTGCCGAATGCCATCCTCCTCCGACCGCGATAGCGGACGGTTGGGGTCGGAAGGACCAACCGAGCGTGGCGCCGGGTTGCCCGCCGAGGCGGTTTGCGTCGGGCGCTGGGGGGCCGCCGGGGCCGTGGGCTTTTGCGGCGTGGTCTGGGCGAACTGCTTTGCGAGATCATCCCAGGCATCCGACTTTTTCTCGGGCGGCTTGGTATCCGTCTTCGGCGCCGTTTTCGGGTTCTCCTTCGGAGCCCCCAAAAGCTTTGCCATGTCCTCGGCGAAGGTGTCCTTCTTCGGCGGTTCCGGCTTTTTGGCCTCTTCCTTCTTCGGTTCCGGCTTTGGCTCCGGTTTGGGTTCGGGCTTAGGCTCGGGTTTCGGCTCCGGCTTTTTCGGCTCGGGCTTGGGTTCCGGCTTGGGTTCTGGTTTCGGCTCGGGCTTAGGCTCCGGTTTGGGTTCCGGCTTTGGCTCAGGCGGCTTCGGCGGCGGTGGGGGTTTCACCGGCTCGGGCTTAGGTTCGGGCGGTTTCGGCGGCAGCGGCACCGGCTCCGGCGGCTTGGGCGCGGGAGGAGGCGGCGGCGGCGGGGGGGGCGGAACGACGGGTTCCGGCTTTGGCGGTTGCGGCGCAGGCTCCGGCGCCGGATCGGGCGCAGGGTTTGGCTGCGGCTCTTTCACCGGCGCGGGCGTCGGGTTATTCGGCGCGGCATTCGGGGTGGTGGAGATGGTCAGCACCTCCACCTCGATGATCGGCTTCACCTCCAGCGGCGGCGGCGCCACTTGGGGCAGGCCGAAGACCACGAGGATCAGGATCAGCCCGTGCAAAACCGCCGCTAGAATATACGACTGCCGCAGCATGATCGGCTCGCTATCCCCCTTTAGCCGCCGCGCTTCGGCGCGGGCTTGCCGCCCGTCGGCACTTCGGCAATCAAGGACACTTTCGAAAAGCCCGCCGAGGCCACCAGCCCCATCACTTCCATCACCCGGCCATAGGGAATGCCCTTATCGCCGCGTACATAGATGGGGGTATCGGGCTTATTTGCCGTAATCGCTTGCAGGCGCGGCGCCAGCTCCGCTTCCTGCACTTCCATTTCCTGAATGAAGATTTGCCCCTGCGCGGTCACGCTGATCGTTAGCGGTTCCACCCGTTCATTCAGGCTGGCGGCATTGGTTTTCGGCAGATCGACCGGCACGCCCACGGTCAGCAGCGGCGCGGCCACCATGAAAACGATGAGCAGCACCAACATCACATCGACCAGCGGCGTGACGTTGATATCCGCCATCGGCACATGGGAGCGGCGCCCGCCGCGCTTGCGCCCGCCGCCGGTATTGAGCGAAGCGCCCATTACTCGCCCGCCTCGCGCGCATCCATCTGACGCGACAGGATGGCGCCAAACTCGGCAGAGAAATTATCCAGCCGGTTGGCATAGCGCGCCAAATCGCCGGAAATCTTATTATAGGCCAGCACGGCGGGAATAGCGGCGACCAGACCGATGGCGGTCGCGAACAGCGCTTCGGCAATCCCCGGCGCGACAACGGCCAGATTGGTATTCTTGGAGGACGCGATGGCGGAGAAGGAGTTCATAATCCCCCACACCGTCCCAAACAGCCCGACGAACGGCCCGACCGAACCGACCGAGGCGAGGAAGGGGGTGAATTTCTCCAGCCGCTCCATCTCGCGCCCAATGGTCACGCTCATCACCCGTTCGATACGCTGCTGTAAGCTGCCGGTGGCAAGCCCCAGCCCGCGCTGGGCCGAGCGGCGCCACTCGCGCATCGCGGCGGCAAACACGGCGGACATCGGGTCGATGGGCCGGTTGCCGATACGGTCGAAGAGTTCATCCAGGCTACCGCCCGACCAAAAGGCTTCTTCGAACTGATCGGCCTGCACCGTCAGGCGGCGCAGACGAACGAGCTTGTCCACGATGATCGCCCAGCTCCAGATGCTGGCGAAGATCAGCGAGAGCATGACCAGCTTAACAACCCAATCGGCCTGTAGAAACAGGCCGATCATCGACAAGTCATGCGCCGGTTCCAGCGCGGCAATCCCATCGCCTTGCATCGTTTTTCCTCACTTCCCCTCAGGTCGGGTCGCGTCATAGGGTGCGCAGGCATCCCGTACCCTGTCCGGCACCCGTTGCGGGCTGAACTGCGGGTCCACGCAGACTAAACGCACCAAAATTGTGACCAAATGACGGCTATCTGTGTGCTCCCAGCGCCACACTTGCTGTTCAATTTCCAAACTGGCGCCGCCGAAGCGGGTAACGCGGCTGCGCACCTCCAGCGCATCATCCAATCGGGCCGGGGCGCGATAGTCGATTTCCGCCGAGCGCACAACGAACAGCGTACCATCCTCGTCATACAGTTTTTGTGGCACAATTCCCACAGCGCGCAGCATCTCGGTACGGGCGCGTTCGGCGAAATTGAGATAATTGGCGTGATAGACGACGCCGCCCGCGTCGGTATCGGCATAGATCACGCGCAGTGGCAGCCGGTGCCAGCCGTCGCGGACCTCCCCCATCGTCGGCGGCAGCGGGGCGAAAACGGGGGCGGTCATTCGGGGTCGTCTCCCAGCATATCCAATTGTTTTTGCAAGTCGCGCGGCGGGGTGCGGCCCAGCAGCTTCCAGCCGTTCGGCGCCAGCATGCGCCCGCGCGGGGTGCGCTGAATAAGGCCGAGCTGCATCAAATACGGCTCGATCACTTCTTCAATGGTATCGCGCGATTCGGACAGGGCCGCCGCCAGGGTTTCCGCCCCGACCGGCCCGCCTTCATATGTATCGGCGATGCAGGCCAGATAGCGCCGGTCCATCGCATCGAGGCCCATCGGATCGACGTCCAGCCGCGATAGGGCCGCATCCGCCGCCTGCCGGGTGATCGAATCGACGCCCGCGACTGCGGCGAAATCCCGCACCCGGCGCAAGAGCCGCCCGGCGATGCGCGGGGTGCCGCGCGAGCGTTTGGCGATCTCAAACGCCCCTTCTTCGGTCAGCGGCATACCGAGCAGCCGCCCGCCGCGCGCAACGATGGCGGTCAATTCCTCCGGCGAATAAAATTGCAGCCGCAAGGGAATACCGAAGCGCTCGCGCAACGGCGTCGTCAGCAGGCCGGAGCGCGTCGTTGCCCCCACGAGGGTGAAGCGCGGCAGGTCGATGCGGATGGAGCGCGCCGCCGGGCCTTCGCCGATGATCAGATCGAGCTGGAAATCCTCCATCGCCGGATACAGGATTTCTTCCACGGCTGGGGACAGCCGGTGGATTTCGTCGATAAACAACACGTCATTGGCTTGCAGATTGGTCAGCAGCGCCGCCAAATCCCCCGCCTTGGCGATAACCGGGCCGGAGGTGGCGCGAAAGCCGACGTTGAGTTCCTTCGCCACAATCTGCGCCAGGGTCGTCTTGCCAAGACCTGGGGGGCCGAACAGCAGCACGTGATCGAGCGCCTCCCCGCGCCCGCGCGCCGCTTCGACGAAGACCTGCAAATTCTCGCACACCGCCCGCTGGCCAACGAAATCCTGCAAGCGCGCCGGGCGTAACGCCGCCTCCCCGCCTTCGGCAACCGAAGGGTCCAGCAGCGGGCGGCGCGGCTCCTGCATCTCGCTCATGCCGGGCTAAGATCCTTGAGACCGGCGCGGATCAGATCGGCCAAGGTCGGTTCCCATCCTTCTGCCCGTGCCGCTTTTGCGAGTTTGACGACCGAGGCAAAGGCTTCGGAGCGGCCATAGCCGAGATTGACCAGCGCCGAAACTGCTTCGGCCTCCACCGCCCCGCCGACTTCGACGGGGGTTGCCGAGGTTGGGGCCTGGGTCCGCGCCATCGCGCCCAAGGCGAGGCCTGCCACCTTGTCCTTGAGTTCCGTCAGCAGTCGCGCCGCCAGCTTCGGCCCCACGCCATCAGCGCGCGCCAGGGCGGCCTTATCGCCGGAGGCAATCGCCTGCACCAGATGATCGGGGGGCAGAACCGTCAGCAGCGCCAACGCCACCCGCCCGCCGACACCCTGCACGGTTTGCAGCAGCCGGAACCAGTCGCGCTCCGACGTATCGCGGAAGCCATACAGCAGGAAAGCATCCTCCCGCACCACGGTTTCGATGTGCAGCATGGTCGGCTGGTTCATCTGCAAGGCGCCGAGCGTGCGGCCCGAGGCGGAAACCAGATAGCCGACGCCCTGCACGTCAATGACGGCATAACCCGCGCCAATATCGCGCACGATGCCATTGAGCCAGGCGATCATCGGCTTCTCACCAGCAGAGCAAGATCGATACCGCCCACCTTGCTTTTTGTTTGCGCGCCTTCGACACGACGCGCCGTTTGCGCATGATGGGCGTGGCAAATGGCGACGGCCAGAGCATCCGCCGCATCCGCGCCGGGCAGGGCCAGACCGGGCAGCAGTTTGCCGATGACGAACATCACCTGCTCCTTATCCGCCGCGCCCGCGCCGACCACCGATTTCTTCACCGATTTCGCCGCATATTCGGCGACGCTCAGCCCCGCCCGCGCCGGAACTAGCAGCGAGACCGCCCGCGCCTGACCGAGCTTGAGGGTGGAGGCGGCATTAGTATTCACAAAGGTCTCTTCCACCGCCGCGCACTCGGGCTGGTAGGTGGCCAGCACCTTTTCCAGCCCGTCATAGAGTTGCGCCAGCCGCTCCGACAGGGGGGCTTTCGCGTCCGAGGTGATGGTCCCGCAGGCGATGCCGCGCAGGCGAGTGCCCTCGGCCTCGATCACGCCCCAGCCGGTGCGCTGCAATCCGGGATCGAGGCCCAGAACCCGCATCGGATTAGCCCGCCAGCTTGGCGAGCTGATCCTCGGTCACATCGTAATTGGCATAGACCGTTTGCACGTCGTCGTTATCGTCCAACGTGTCGATCAGCTTGAACAGCTTTTCAGCGACTTCATCCGTCACCGGGGTCAGCGTCTGCGGCGACCAGATCAGCTTGGCCGATTCCGGCGCGCCGAAGGCGGCTTCCAGCCCTTCGCGCACCGCCGCCAAATCGTCCGGCGCGCAGGTGATGGCATGGGCTTCGTCGGTGCTTTCGACATTATCGGCCCCGGCGTTCAGCGCCGCTTCGAACACGGCATCGGCCGAACCGACCGAGGCCGGGTAGCGGATTTCGCCCACGCGGTCGAACATGAAGCTGACCGACCCGGTTTCCCCCAGCGCCCCGCCCGCCTTGGTGAAGGCCGAGCGCACTTCGGACGCGGTACGGTTACGGTTGTCGGTCATCGCTTCGACGATGACGGCGATGCCACCCGGACCATAGCCTTCGTAGCGCACTTCATCGAAATTGGTATCGTCGCCGCCGCCCTGGCCGCGCTTGATCGCCCGGTCGATGGTATCTTTCGGCATATTGGCGATTTTCGCTGCCGAGATCGCCGCGCGCAGGCGCGGGTTCATCGACGGGTCCGCCGCGCCGGTCTTGGCCGAAACGGTGAGTTCCCGGATCAGCTTGGTGAAAATCTTCCCGCGCTTGGCGTCCTGCGCGCCCTTGCGGTGCATGATGTTCTTAAATTGGGAATGGCCAGCCATAGGTCCGCTACTCTGATTTAAACCGAATGGTAATACAGTGAGATTGGCGCGACCCTAGAACATTCCGGCGCCAAAGGGAATCGTGGAAAAACGATGGATTCGGGAAAAAGGCGGAAAAGCCATTGCCCGTCAGTGACAAATCCATAATGATATTAAAACATGATATCGAAAAGAGTGCCGAGTGCTTATGGGCAAGCAAGATCAGACGCTCAGTGCAATCTTCGAAACGCCAACTCGGTCAGATATCCGTTGGAGCGACATTGTTTCCCTGCTGCGCGCAGTAGGGGCCGATATCAGCGAGGGCCGAGGGTCACGTGTGCGGGTGGTTCTGAATGGCCAAAAAGCCGTTTTTCACCGCCCCCATCCCGGAGATCAAACAGGCAAACCAACCGTGCGAGATGTCAAAGATTTCCTGATCGAGGCTGGAATAGAACCATGAACTCACTCGAACATAACGGATATATTGCTACTGTCGAGCTTGATGCAGACAGTGAGTATCTGCACGGGCGGGTTATCAATACCCGCGACGTCCTGACGTTCGAAGGGCGAACTGTTGCCGAGTTAAAGGCGGCTTTTGCCGATACGATCGCCGATTACCTAGAATGGTGCCAGGAACGCGGTGAAGAACCGGAAAAACCCTATTCCGGTCGACTGCTACTCAGGCTCCGCCCGGAGGTTCACAGTCATCTCGCAGCGGCGGCGGCCCGGGCGGGAAAGAGCCTCAACAGTTTCGTTGCCGAGGCTTTAGAGAAAGTGGCGTTCTAGAGCTTCCTCAGTGCCCCCAGCAGCCCGCGCGTCAGCGGATCGGCCACGGCGTCCGGTTCGGCCTTCACGGCGGGCAGCAGGGCGGTCGCCAGTTCCTTCCCCAGTTCGACGCCCCATTGGTCGAAAGCATTGATGCCCCAGATCGCCGCCTCGACGAAGACGCGGTGTTCGTAGAGCGCAATCAGCCGCCCGAGGGTGAAGGGATCGAGCTTGCGGTAAGCAATCGTCACGGACGGGCGATTGCCGGGGAAGCTCTTATAGGGCGCAAGCCGCGCCACCTCCTCCGGCGGCAGCCCGGCCTTTTGTAACTGGGCCGTCGCCTCGGCCACGGTCCGGCCCTTGGCCAGCGCCTCGCTTTGCGCAAGGCAATTGGCGACCAGCAAAGCGTGATGTTCCGCAAGCTCCGGCTCGTGCCCTTCGGCGGCAATCAGGAATTCCGCCGGGATCACGTCCCGCCCCTGGTGCAGCAGTTGATAGAAGGCGTGCTGGCCGTTGGTCCCCGGCTCCCCCCACACCAATGGGCCGGTTTTCAGATCGGCGGGCAGCGGGCCGCCATCGGCGGCGACATGCTTGCCGTTCGATTCCATATCGAGTTGCTGGACATAGGCGGGCAAGCGCGCCAAGCGCTGATCGTAGGGCAGCAGCGCCCGCGCTGGGAAGCCGCAGAAATTGCGGTGCCAAACGCCAATCAGGCCGAACAGCACCGGAAGATTCTTTTCAAGCGGCGCGGTGCGGAAATGCGTATCCATCGCCCGCGCGCCCGCCAGAAATTCCTGAAACCGCTTGGCGCCGATAGCGATCATCACCGGCAGGCCGACCGCCGACCAGACCGAATAGCGCCCGCCGACCCAATCCCAGAAACCGAACGTCCGCTCTGCCGCAATCCCGAAGGCTGCGACCTTGTCGAGCGCCGTGGAAACCGCCGCGAAATGCGCCCCGACCGCCGCTTCCCCCAAGGCCGCCACCAGCCAGCGCCGGGCCGATTGGGCGTTGGTCATGGTTTCGATAGTGGTGAAGGTCTTCGACGCGACGATGAACAGGGTTCGCTTAGGGTCGAGGGTCTTCAACACATCGGTCAGATGGGCGCCATCGACGTTCGAGACGAAATGGGCGCGCGGTCCATCGTGATAGGGCGCAAGGGCCAGCGTCACCATAACCGGGCCAAGGTCCGACCCGCCGATCCCGATGTTCACAATATCGGTGAAACGCCCGCCGTCTGCCGCCGCAATGCTGCCACTGCGCACCCCTTCGGCGAAAGTTTCGAGCCGAGCCTGGGTGGCACGGACCAGCGGCATCACATCGATGCCCTTGACGGTAATCACCGCCTCCGGCCCCGCCCGCAACGCCGTATGCAGCACCGCGCGGTTTTCGCTGCGGTTGATCGCCGCCCCGGCGAACATGGCATCGCGCTGTCCCGGCACGCCCCGCGCTTCGGCGAGGCCGAGCAGCCCCGCCAGCACGTCCGCGGTCACGGCGGTTTTGGAGTAATCGAGCAACAAATCGTCTGTCCGGGCAGAAAACCGCTCGAACCGCTGCGGATCATCGGCGAAAATCTGCCGTAACGACGCATTTTTGCGTTCCGCCCCCAGGGCCTCCAACGCTGACCAGCGACCTTCGCCCATCGTCCCCTCCCCCGATTACCGTTTTGAATGTAGTTAAACTACAATACCAAGCCTGACGCATAAGGCAAACCCCGCGCGATCCTGCACGGCAGCGTCCCGCTGATAGCATGGATTCGCGCCGAAAACCGCACTGGCGCACCTTGCCGCCTATCAGGCGGGGCCTTATGGTCGGGCCGCCGTAATTTTTGCCGTAAACACTTCACTTCAGGAAGCGAGCTATGACCGAGGCGGCCTCTTCTCTTTTCGGTAACGTCGAAGCCTTTGCGGGCGATCCGATTCTGTCGCTCAATATTGCCTTCCAAGGCGATCCCCGGACCGAGAAGGTCAATCTGACCATCGGCATCTATATGGATGGCAATGGCAAAGTGCCGGTGCTGCCCTCCGTGAAGGCCGCCGCCGAAAAGCTGGGGTTCGGCGTTCGCTCGTATATTCCGATGGAAGGGCTGGCCGATTATCGCCGCCTTGTACAGGAACTGGTGTTTGGCAAAGGGTCGAAGCTGCTCGCGGAAAAGCGCGTGGCGACCATGCAGTCGCTAGGCGGCACCGGGGCGCTCAGCATCGCCGCCGATTTCCTGGCAAAGCATACGCCAGGCCGCCCGGTCTATGTGTCGGACCCGACGTGGGATAATCACCACGGCCTGTTCCAGCGCGCCGGGTTTGAAACCAAGACCTATCCCTATTGGGACGGCGCCACCCGCACCCTGCGCTTCGATGATATGATGAAGACGCTGGAAGAAGCCCCGGCGGGCAGCATCGTCATCGTCCAGCCGGTCTGCCATAATCCGACTGGGGTTGACCTTAGCCCGGCCCAGCAGGATGCCTTGAGCGACCTTCTGATCGCCAAGCAACATATTCCCGTCTTCGATATGGCCTATCAGGGCTTTGCCGATGGCATCGACGAAGACGCCAGTTTCGTGCGTCGCTATGCGGAACGCGCCTCCTCCTTCCTCGTCGCCAATAGCTTCTCGAAGAACTTCTCGCTCTACGGCGAGCGCGTCGGCGGTCTGTCGGTCGTCTGCGCCACGGCGGACGAAGCCGACCGGGTGCTGGGCCAGTTGAAGCTTGCCGTGCGCCGCTCCTACTCCAACCCGCCGACCACCGGCGCCCAGATCGTCGCCACCGTTCTCGGCGACCCCGCCCTGCGCGCCCTATGGGAAGCGGAAGTCGCCGAAATGCGTGTGCGCATGAAGGCGATGCGCGAGGCGCTGGCGGCCGAAGTGAAGAAACTGTCGAATGAAATCGACGTGGGCTTCATCACCCAGCAGCGCGGCATGTTCAGCTATACCGGCCTCAGCAAGGCGCAGGTCGTGCAGATGCGCGATACGGATGGCGTTTATCTGGTCGAATCGGGCCGCATGTGCGTCGCCGGGCTGACCGAAAACAATGTGGCGGCTGTCGCCAAGAGCTTGGTGGCGGCGCGCGGGGCGTAAAACCGCTTCGGGCTTTCCGGGGATTGGGATATTCTTTTTGAGCAACAAGAATATCCCGCTTCGGAAAGCCCTATGCCCCTTTACGTGCGCGATGACGATGTGTTGGCCCTGGCCGTAGAGTTACAACGGCTGACCAATGCGCCCAGCAAAACCGAGGCCGTTCGGCAGGCACTGCGCCATGAAATCGAACGCACGCGGCAAGCGCTACCCCTGCGCAATCGACTGGCGCGTTCCCAGGCATTAGCCGAGGCTATCGGCCCAGGCGACCCCGACTTTGATATGAAATCCTATACCGATGCATTGTGGAATCGGGGGTAATGTTCATTGATGCCTCGGCCATTGTTGCGATCCTGAAGCCCGAACCCGATGCGGAAAGCCTAATAGACGCACTGGAAGCCCACGGCGGCTCCTTCTATGTTTCGCCGTTGGTTAGATTCGAAGCCAGCATTTCCCTCGCCCGCGCCAAAAGCGTTGCGCGGCCAACCGCGACGATACTCGCTCAGGCGCGCGAAGCGGTCACCTGCTTCATCAACGATATCGGCGCCGTAGAAATTCCGATTTCACCAATGATTGGCGCCGCCGCTCTGGACGCCGCAACGGCCTACGGCAAAACGGTCGGGCACCCCGCCGACCTAAACTTCGGCGATTGTTTTGCTTATGCTTGCGTTAAGACCGGGGGCCTTCGGCTGCTCTACAAAGGGCAAGATTTCACCCAGACCGATCTCGCCTAAACCCGCGCCTCCACCAGATGCACCGCCGACGCCCCCGCTTCGTAACCGAACTCCTTGAACGGGCGCCAGTCGGGGCTTGCAAGCTGTGAGACCGGTAGCGGCAGCAGATCATTGCTGCGCCGAGTGACATGCTGGGCCAGCACGCGCCCGAAGACCGTGCCGGGGGCGATGCCGCGCCCGTTGTAGCCGGTAAAAGCGACCATCTGCGGGCCAAGCTCGAAGAAGCGCGGCGTTGCGTCGTCGGTCATGCCGATCCAGCCGTACCATTCGTGGGAAAACCGCTGACCGCGCAGGGCGGGATAGAGTTTTTCCATCGCCCGCCGCGCCCAATCCGGGTGAATCTGTTGCCCCCCCGCGCGCAGGGCGCCGACGCTACCGAAGATGAAGCGTCCCGCCGCATCGAGCCGGAAGGACGATAGCACTTCCTTGGTATCCCAGGCGCCTTGCCGTCCGGGGATGATGTCGCGCAGCAGCGTTTCCGGTAGCGGGTCGGTCGCGCATTGGAAGTAAGGCAGTCGCACGAGCGCCTGCCGGATCATCTGGAAGGGGCCGGAGGAAAACGCATTGGTGGCGACGATCACCCAATCCGCCGTGACAGTGCCAGTCGGCGTCATCAACCGCCAAACTGATCCATCGCGCTCACAGCCCTGCACGGGGGAGGCTGAATGGATGACCGCCCCCGCCGCCAGCGCCGCCCGCCCCAGCCCGCGCGCATAGGCCAGCGGCTGGATCGTCCCCGCGCGCTTATCCAACAAAGCACCGGTATAGGCGTTGGTCCCCAGTGCCCGCGCCGCGCCGGCTGCGTCGAGCAATTCAACCGGCGCCCCGCGCGCCTGCCATTCGGCGCAGCGGCGTTCAAGCTCGCGCAGCCCCGCTTCGCCGACCGCGCAATGCAGCGTGCCGACGTGCATCGCCTCGCAGTCCATGCCATGTTTGGAGACAAGGTCATAGACTTCTTGGGGTGCATCGCCGAGCAGCGCCAGCAGCCGTTCGCCATACTCGGCGCCCAGCACCTTCGGAATCTCGCTCGGCATCACCCACAGCCCGGCGTTCACAAGGCCGACGTTGCGCCCGGAGCCGCCGAACCCAATCTCCTCGGCGTCCAACACCACGACTTTGCTGCCCGCTTCCGCCAAATGCAGCGCCGCCGACAGGCCGGTGAACCCGGCACCGACCACGGCAACATCGGCCCGCCCGGCGCCGGACAGCGGCAGGGTCGCGGGGGGCGGCGGGGCGGATTGGCCCCAAAGGCCGTGAGATTGGGCGGCGACCGGCATTGCGACGCTCCTTATCTATATTTCGTGCAAATTGTACGAAGTGTTTCCACATCGTCTCTGCAAGAGTGGCGCCAGTTTTCGAAAAAGCTCAAGCCCCCTCTGCCAGGATCGTCCGGGGTGCCGGATTGCTTTTCGCGCCGCGCGGGGTGTAGCCTTGCCGCCATCCCCTTCTGATTGCGAGGAATGCGCGATGGTGATGAAACGCAGCCTGCTGGCCCTGTCGCTTTTTGTCACAGTTCCAGCAGCCGCCTTGGCCCAAGACGCGCGCCCGGTGACCGTTTTCGCGGCGGCCAGCCTGAAAAATGCGCTGGATGAGATCATGAGCGCGTGGAACGCCAAAGGCGGCGCGAAGGCCACCGCGTCCTACGCCGCCTCCTCCGCCCTCGCCAAGCAGATCGAGAACGGCGCGCCCGCCGATATTTTCTTCTCTGCCGACCTTGAGTGGATGGATTACGCCCAACAGCGCACCCTGATCAAAGCCGATAGCCGGGTGACTTTGCTCGGCAACCGTTTGGTGCTGGTCGCGGAAAAGGGCCGTCAGGCGCCCGTCACCATCGATCCAGCACTGGACCTCAAGGGTCTGTTGAGAGGCAACCGGCTGGCGATGGGCGAAATCAACAGCGTACCGGCGGGCAAATATGGCAAAGCCGCGCTCACCAGCCTCGGCCTTTGGGCCAGCGTCGAGAATAGCGTCGCCGGGGCCGAGAGCGTTCGTGCGGCGCTAACCCTGGTGGCGCGCGGCGAAACCCCGCTGGGGATCGTCTATCAGACCGATGCCGCCGCCGAACCCAAGGTAGAAATCGTTGGTACTTTCCCGGAAAATAGCCATCCGCGCATTCTTTACCCGGTCGCGCTGACCACCCAGAGCCAAGCCTCCGCCGAAGCTTTCTTCGCCTATCTGAAGTCGAAGGACGCGCAACCAGCCTATACCAAACAGGGGTTTTCCATCCTGGCTAGCGGCCAAGGTTCGTAACCCGCTCAATGAGTGATTTCCTCACGCTCTCGCCGGAGGAATGGGTCGCCGTCACCCTCAGCCTGCGCATTGCGGCGGTGGCGACCCTCGTTAGCCTGCCCTTCGGTGTGCTGGCGGCCCTGGCCTTGGCGCGCGGCAACTTCTGGGGCAAGGCGCTGCTGGATGGGCTGATCCATCTGCCGTTGATCCTGCCCCCCGTTGTTACGGGCTATCTGCTGCTGCTGCTGTTCGGGCGGCGCGGGGTGATCGGCGAACCGCTGGATCAGGTCTTGGGCGTAACGATCGCCTTCAAATGGACCGGCGCCGCCCTGGCCTGCGCCGTCATGGGCTTTCCGCTGATGGTGCGGGCGATGCGCCTCTCCATCGAAGCGGTGGATCGGCGGCTGGAAGATGCTGCCGCGACCTTGGGCGCCGGGCCGATCTCCGTGTTTTTCACCGTCACCCTGCCGCTCTGCCTACCAGGGTTCTTGGCAGGCATGGTGCTGTGCTTTGCCAAGGCGATGGGGGAGTTTGGCGCGACCATCACCTTTGTGTCCAATATCCCCGGCCAAACGCAAACTCTCGCCTCCGCCATTTATAGTTTCCTGCAAGTCCCCGGCGGCGATGCCCCGGCGTTGCGGCTGGTGATCCTATCCGTGCTGCTGTCGATGGGGGCGTTGATCGCGTCCGAAGCCCTAACCCAGCGCGCCCGGCGGCGGCAAGGCTAGCGATGCTCAGCCTCGATATCCGCCACCGTCAGGGCAGCTTCGATCTCAGTTTTGCGGCCGAGATTGGCCCCGGCTTAACCGCCCTCGGCGGCCCGTCAGGGGCGGGCAAAACAACAGTTTTGAAGATCGTCGCTGGGCTGATCCGCCCGCAGATCGGGCGCGTTGCCTTCGGCGAGACGGTTTTCGCCGATGCCGCGCGCGGCCTATGGCTACCGCCGCATCAGCGCCGCTGCGGGGTGGTGTTTCAGGAAGCGCGGCTGTTTCCGCACCTGACCGTTCGGCAGAACCTCGTGTATGGCCAATGGTTCAACCGGCGCTTCGGCCCGGGCGTCGCCTTGCCGGATATCGTCGATCTGCTCGGTATCGCCCCCCTGCTTGACCGCCCCCCGGCGAATCTGTCGGGCGGCGAGGCGCAACGGGTGGCGCTGGGGCGGGCGCTGCTGTCGAACCCGCGCCTGCTGCTGATGGATGAGCCGCTGTCCGCCCTCGATACGGCCCGCAAAGACGAAATCCTGCCGTATCTGGAGCGGGTACGCGATAGCGCCGGGGTTCCCATCCTCTACGTCAGCCACGCCCAAAGCGAGATCGACCGGCTGGCAAACCGCGTGCTGAGGCTTGAAGCAGGGCGGCTCCTCCCCTGATCTCTGCTGGGACACCGCCCCCGGCTTGACCGGCGAAGCTTTTTATGGCCTCATTTCATCAAATAAAATATCGTTTCATTCAATGAAACAATTTGGGAGGATTCTGTGCCCAGTCGGGACACCCCGCCGACCGAGTCGCGGTCGGTGATCGACCGCGCTACCGATATGCTACTGGCTTTCGACGGTGTGACCGCGCCGCTATCGCTGGCGGAGCTGGCGCGCCGCGTCGATTTGCCGAAAGCCACCGTACTGCGCCTCGCGCGCGCCCTCGCGGCGCGCGGGCTAATGCAGACGCAGGAGAAAGGTTGGAGCCTGGGGCCAGAAATTGGTCGTCTTGGCGCGCTCTATCGTCGGCAGGCAGGGCTTGGCGGGCAGATCGTTCCGGTCTTACGCACCTTGGTCGATAAGACCGGGGAAAGTGCATCCTTCTATATCCCCACACCCCAGGGGCGCCTCTGCCTTCATCGGGTGGATAGCCCGCAAGCGATCCGCGAACATGTGTTGGAGGGGGATATTCTGCCCCTCGGGCGCGGCGCGGCCGGGCGTGTGCTGACCGCTTTCACCCCGCCGCTACCGGACGATCCAATTTCCGCCACGGCCCGGCGGCATCTGGTGCTGACCTTAGCGGGCGACCGTGACCCCATGATCGCCGGGGTCGCGGCGCCGGTCTTCGGAGCCGATGGATTGATCGGAGCCATTACCGTGGCGGGGCCGCGCCCCCGTTTCGATACTGCGGCCCTGGATCACGCCGCCCCCTTCGTTCGCGCCGCCGCGCGAGAGTTGACACGGGCGCTCTGCGGCCCGGTTGCGCCCTTTGATACGATAGGAGAAACCCTGTGACCGATCTTCTCGCCGGGGTGCGCGTCCTCGATCTGACCAACGTATTGGCAGGCCCTTATTGCGCTTATCAATTGGCGTTGCTGGGGGCCGATGTGATCAAGGTGGAGGTGCCCGGTGGCGGTGATCTTGCCCGTCAACTGGGGGCTGATGCCGTCTTGAACGACGACCTTATGGGGGCGTCCTTCCTGGCCCAGAATGGCGGAAAACGCTCCATCGCGCTCAATCTCAAAGATCCAGAGGATAAGGCGATCTTCCGCGCGCTGCTGGCGACGGCGGACGTGCTGGTGGAAAACTTCCGCCCCGGCGTTATGGATCGGCTCGGTCTGGGGCATGCGGCCCTGGCGACAGAGCATCCAGGACTGATCTATTGCGCCATCTCTGGCTTTGGCGCGACGGGGCCGATGAAAGATGCCCCGGCCTATGATCAAATCATCCAAGGTTATTCCGGCTTGATGAGCGTCACCGGCACAGCCGAAACCGCGCCGCTGCGCGTCGGTGTGCCGATCTGCGATACGCTGGGCGGCCTGTCGGCGGCGTTTGCCGTCGCGGCAGCGCTGGTGCGGCGGCAACAGGATGGGCGCGGCTGCTACCTGGATGTTTCACTGCTGGAATCAACCCTATCGGCGATGGGTTGGGCCGTCTCCAACCACCTGATAGCCGGCAGGGCACCGCAGCCGATGGGCAACGATAATGTGACCGCCAGCCCATCGGGCACCTTCCGTACCGGCGACGGGTTGCTGAATATCGCCGCCAATAAGGCGGAACAGTTTGTGGCGCTGGCGGTGCTGGTCGGCCGGCCCAATTGGTTGACCGATCCGCGTTTCGCCAAACGGGCCGACCGTCTCGCCCATCGCGCCGCACTGACTGCGGAGCTGGAGGATGCCCTCGCAACCCGCGCCGCCGCCGACTGGGAGACCGCGTTGATTGCCGTCGGGGTCCCCGCCGGGCAGGTCTTGAGCGTGCCGGAAACCCTGACCCATCCCCAAACACGCAGCCGGGAAATGGTGACGGAATTTCCGCCTGATACCACTGGGCTTGATCGCAGTATCTATAACTTGCGCGGCGGTTTCCGGGTCGATGGCAAGGCGCCTGCCCCCGCCGGTCCCCCGCCGCGCCTCGATGCCGACCGCGCCGCATTGCTTGCCGAACTCGCCGCAAGGAAACCAGCATGACGCCCGATCAAGCCAAAGCCGAAGCCTGGTGGCGTACAGAAATTATCGATATGGCGCCAGGATCGATCCGTTTCCGGGGCCATGCAATTCAAGATTTGATCGGCACCATCGGTTTCGTCGACATGATCTGGCTGATGCTGCGTGGCACCCTGCCGACGCCCGCGCAAGCCGATCTTTTGGGTGCCGCGCTGGTCGCCGGGGTCGATCACGGCCCGCAAGCCCCCTCCATTGCCATCGCCCGCATGGCAATGACCTGCGGCGTGGGCATCAATAGCGCCATGGCCAGCGCTGTGAATGTGTTGGGCGATATTCACGGCGGCGCGGGCGAACAGGCCTTGGCTTTTTACCTCGACATTCTCGCGGACGCCGCGCCCTCGATTGACGTTGCAGCCCGCACCGCTGTGACCCAAGCCCTTGCTGCGGGTGGCACAATCGGCGGCTTCGGTCATCGCTTTCACCCCATTGATCCGCGTGCCCCCCGGCTATTGGCACTCGTCGATGCCGCCGTGGTCGCGGGAACCGTCGAAGGGCGGCTGGCCTGCGCCGCACGGGCGGTCGAAACAGCCCTCACGGAAGCCAAGGGTCGCCGGATTCCCATGAACATCGATGGGGCGACCGCAGTGATCTTCGGCGAATTGGGTTTTCCACCCCCCCTATGCCGTGGATTATTCATTCTATCCCGCTCGGTGGGCGTGTTGGCGCATGCCTACGAACAATCGCAACAAGGCGGGCGCAACAAAGGGCCGCTGCCAAAAGGCTGGCGCTGGCAGTACGACGGGGTCTCTGCCGTCGAATCGGAATAAAAATACTGGCTTTGCGCTAGAAGCTTCCTAAACTGACTGACAACGATAACAGGAGGAAACCTATGCTGAACCGACGCCAAATGCTGATGATGAGCGGCGCCGCCGCGCTGTTGCCGCTGATCGGCACACCCGCTTTCGCCCAGCAGATGAAGCAAGTGCGCTTCTTCGTTCCCGCGGCCCCCGGTGGCGGCTGGGATCAAACCGCCCGGACGATGGAGCAGGTGCTGCGCACCGCCAATCTAGTCGGCTCTACTCAAGTTACCAATGTCGGTGGCGCGGGCGGCACGGTCGGCTTGCCGCAGTTTATCAACCAGTGGAAAGGCCAGGGCGACGGTCTGATGGTTTCCGGCCTCGTCATGATGGGCGCGATCATCGCCAATAAGACCCCCTTCAACCTGACGAACGTCACCCCGATTGCGCGGCTTACCGGCGAAGCGGAAGTCATCGTCGTACCGAAAGAATCGCCGCTCAAGACCCTGAAAGACCTCGCCGCAGCCCTTAAAGCTGATGTGGCGAAGGTGACTTGGGCAGGCGGTTCGGCAGGCGGTACGGACCATATTATCGCGGCGCTGGTGGCGCAGGCGGTTGGTGCCGATCCGACCAAGATTTCCTATGTTGCCTATGCTGGGGGCGGTCCAGCTCAGGCGGCCTTGCTTGGCAATCAGGTGACCTGTGGTATCTCGGGCCTTGGGGAATTCGTCGAGCAGATCAAGGCGGGCAATTTGCGCGCCCTTGGCATTTCGTCCGATAAGCGCATTCCGGGCCTTGATGTTCCGACGTTTAAGGAGTCTGGCGTCGATGTCGAATTCTTCAACTGGCGCGGCGTTTTTGCGCCCCCGGGCGTCTCCGCCGACCAGAAAAAGGCGATGATCGATCTCGTCACCGCGATGAATAAGTCGCAGGCGTGGCAGGACGAGCTTAAAAAACGCGATTGGACGGATATTTTCCTGGCCGGTGATGCTTTCGAAGCCTTCATCAAAACCGAGACCGAGCGCGTGACGGATACCCTGAAGAAAATCGGCCTCGCGTAAAGGAGCGAATATGCGCAACCCCTCCCGCTTCGGGGTGGCGGTCGGTCCGGCGCTAGTAGCGTTGGGGGTGCTTGCGATGGGGGCGGTGGTCCTATGGGCCACCGCCGCAATCCCAACATCGCCGCTCTATGCCAAAGTCGGCCCGAAAGTCTTCCCCTATTGCATTGGCGTCGGCCTTGTCATTCTCGGGCTTAAGCTATTGATCGACGCGCGCGGCCCCGGTTGGGGGTGCGAAGCGACCGACCCGAACGAACCGCCGTTGAACCTTGCCGCTTTTGGCTGGATCACAGGCGCCTTCACCCTCGGCACTATCCTGATTAGCTGGATCGGCTTCATCCTAACCGCAACTGTGGTCTTCGTCGGCGCCGCCCGCAGTTTTGGGGCTCCGTCGTGGGTGAAATCGGCGATTATCGGCTTCATTCTGGTGCTGCTAGCCTATTTTGGCTTCGCCCGCCTGCTCGGCCTGCGCATGGGCGAAGGCATTATTGAAAGTTTGATCTGATGGACGCGCTCGCCAGTCTTGCGCACGGGTTTTCCGTCGCGCTGACACCGATGCACCTAGTCTGGTGTGCCCTCGGCGTCACCCTCGGCACGGCGGTCGGCGTGCTGCCCGGCATCGGCCCGGCGCTAACCATCGCTATTCTCCTACCGATCACTTTCCAGGTGGACGCGACCAGCGCCTTTATCCTGTTTGCGGGCATTTATTTCGGCGCGATGTTTGGGGGGTCAACAACCTCCATCCTCATTAATACGCCAGGGGAAAGTGCCACGATCGTTACCGCGCTCGAAGGCCACAAGATGGCCCGGAAGGGGCGCGGCGCCCAAGCCTTGGCGACTGCGGCGATCGGCTCCTTCATTGCTGGGACCATTGGCGTGCTTGGCCTCACCTTCCTTGCCCCGCTGGTGACGAAGGCCGCGCTGATGCTGGGTCCGGCGGAATATTTCTCGCTAATGGTGCTGGCCTTTGTGACGGTGACCGCCGTCCTTGGCACCTCCATCACGCGGGGGTTTACCAGCCTGTTCTTTGGCCTTGCCCTCGGCATGATCGGTATCGATCTACAATCGGGCCAGCCGCGCTTCACCTTCGGCATCCCGGAACTTTTGGACGGGGTGAACGTCATCCTCGTGACGGTTGGCCTCTTTGCGGTGGGGGAGACGCTCTATCTTGCCGCCCGCCACGGTGCCAATAAGGATGAGATTCTGGCCATCAAAGGATCGATCTGGATGAGCCGGGAAGATTGGGCGCGGTCGTGGAAGCCGTGGCTTCGGGGGACTTTTTTGGGTTTTCCCATGGGCGCGCTCCCCGCAGGCGGGGCAGAACTGCCGACCCTCCTGTCCTACTTCCTTGAAAAGCGCCTTTCTAAAAAACCTGAAGAGTTTGGTCATGGCGCTATCGAGGGCGTCGCAGGCCCGGAAGCCGCCAATAATGCCGCCGCCGCCGGGGTTCTGGTGCCGATGCTCACCTTGGGTCTGCCGACGGGTGCGACGGCCGCGATCATGCTATCGGCCTTTCAAGGTTACGGCATTAACCCCGGCCCGCAGCTTCTAAGCAGCCAGCCCGACCTTGTCTGGGGGCTGATCGCTAGCCTCTATATCGCTAACGTCATGCTGCTGCTCCTGAACCTGCCGCTGGTCGGCCTATGGGTGCGGGTGTTGCATATCCCGAAACCCTATCTGTTCGCGGGAATCATGATCTTTGCCATTATCGGCACGTATGGCATTAGCCAATCGTTTATCGATCTTGTGCTGCTATTGGTTATTGGGCTGATTGGGTTCTTGATGCGGCTCTTCGACTTCCCAACCTCGCCGGTTATCATCGGCATGATCCTGGGACCAATGGCGGAACAGGAATTTCGCCGTGCCATGATCACGTCGCAGGGGGATGGGTCGATCTTCTTTACGCACCCAATCTCGGCCACGTTCCTTGGCCTTGCCGTGCTCGCCGTCGTAGGGCCCCACGCCCTGCGGCTGATCCGCAGCAAAAACCGCGACGTGCCGATGTAATTAGAAGGCCCGCAATCGGCGGTCCTGGGGCGGAGCGATCCCAGGCAGAAGCCCTCACCTTGAGTGGACGCCTCTGCCTCCAAGACCGCCCTAAGGCATCGCCGATTGCGGAATAATCGCCCCTGGGTGCTGAATAACGACGCTGGCCAGCCGATGCCCGGCCAAGGCGGCCTCTGGCGCCATAGCGCCGGTCAGTCGGGCGGCGAGATAGCCCGCCGCAAAACTATCGCCCGCCGCCGTGGTATCGACCGGCGTTACGGCGGCCCCTTCGACCAGAACGGGCGCCGCGCCGTCGGCCGCCACCCAAGCGCGCGGCCCACCCGCCTTCAGCACCACCTCGGCAACGCCATAGGCGCGATGGCGGGCAATCAGCGCCGCCGCATCCTCCGCCCCGAACAAGGGCTCTTCGTCCTCAAAACCCGGCAAGCTCAGGTCGGCGAAGCGCAAAATCGCCTCATAGGCGGTGCGGGTCGTCGGCACGTCCGGCCAGAGGCGCGGGCGGTAATTGCTGTCGAACGATAGGCGCAGGCCGCGCGCCTTGGCCGCCGGAAGCGCCGCGAGCAAGGCCGCCCGACCGTCTTCCCCGGCAATCGCCAGGGTGATCCCAGAGAGATGCAGCCAATCGCAGTCCAGCACGCGCGCCAACCAATCGGCCCGCTGCGGGTGCCGCCAGATCTGCCGGGCGGCGGAATTATCGCGCCAATAGGCAAAGCTGCGCTCGCCGCGCGCATCGGTGCGGATGGCATAAAGGCCGGGCAGTGCCCCCGGCAATCGCGCCACCGCCGCCGTGCCGACCCCCTCGCTTTCCCAGGCCGCCAGCACTTCGGCGCTATAAGGATCATCGCCCATCGCGCTGGCATAGCCGGTGGGCAGGCCGAGGCGGGCGAGATAGAGCGCCGTATTCAGCGTATCGCCGCCGAAGCTGAGCGTCGCAGCCCCCAGGCACGGGGCGCTGAGTTCCAGCATGGCTTCCCCCAGACAATGAACGCGCGGCTTAGACATGGGTTTCCTCTCCCAGATAGACGGCGCGCACCTGCGCGTCCTTGGCGATTTGGGCCGGGGGGCCTTCGGTTAAAATCGTGCCTGCGACCAGAACGGAAATCCGGTCGGCGAAGCGGAACACAAGGTCCATATCGTGATCGATCAGCAGCACCGTCACGCTCGGCGGCAGGGCGAGCAGCCGGTCGATCAAGGCGGCGCTTTCATCGCGCGGCACCCCAGCGGCAGGCTCGTCGAGCAGCAGAACTTGCGGTTTCAACGCCAGCGCCAGGGCGATTTCCAACAGCCGTTGCTGACCATAGGGCAGGTGGCGCGTCTCCCGGTCGGCGACCGTGTGAAGGCCGGTTTCCGTCAGCAGCGCCTCCGCCTCCGCATCGCGCGCCGCCTCCCCCGCCAGCGGTTTCCAAAGCCCGCACCCGGCGCCGTCCCGCTCCGCAAGGGCGAGGCGCAGGGCGTTCCGCGGTGAGAGGGTTGGAAAGAGTTGGTTGATCTGAAACGACCGTACCAACCCGTGCTTCACCCGCGCTTCGGGGGCAAGCGCCGTCACATCCTGGCCCAGCAGTTTCAGCACCCCGGCCTGCGGGCGTTGAAAGCCGGTCAGCAGGTGCAGCAGGGTCGTCTTCCCCGCGCCGTTCGGCCCAATGATCGCCTGCCGCGCCCCCGCCGCTACCTGCAAAGTTAAATCGCGGATGACCGGCGTCGCGCCATAGGCGTGCGTCAGGCCGAGGGCTTCGAGGGCATAGCCCGTCATGCGCCGGGACCGAAGGCGCCCGCCGCCGCGATGGCCGCTTGCTCCGCCTCGGGCAGATCGAGCCAATCTTGCAAGATCGCCCCGCGATGGGCGTCGAGGCGGGGCGGCGGCTGATCGTAGGTAATCGGCGTCGCGCTGAGTTTCAGCGGATTGCCGAGCAGCTTCAGCGGCCCCACCCCCGCCGGTCCCGGTACGCTGACAACCATCTCGCGCGCCAGCGTGTGCGGGTCCGACAAGGCCTGACCGACGCTCGCCACCGGCCCGGCGGGCACGCCGCAAGCGGTGAGACGCGCCGACCAGCCCGCGACCGTATCCTGCGCCAAAGCGGGCAACAGCAAAGCTTCCAGCGCGTCGATGGCCTGGATACGGTCGCGGTTGCGCTGGAAGCGCGGATCGTCGGCCAGTTCCGGCAGCCCGAGTTCGGCGGCGAAGCGGCGGAACTGATCGTCGTTCCCCACCGCGACCACAATGAACCCATCGGCAACCCGGACGGTCTGATAGGGCGCAATATTCGGGTGGCGGTTCCCCAGGCGCTGCGGCTCCTTGCCCGAAACAAGATGATTGGTCGCCACATTGATCAGCCAGGAAAGCTGCGTGTCGTAGAGCGACAGGTCGATGGCCTGCCCCTCCCCCGTCCGCTCGCGGTGACGCAGGGCGGCGAGCAAGCCGATCGAGGCATAAAGGCCGCAAACGACATCGGCGATGGCGACGCCAACCTTCGTCGGCTCCCCGCCCTTGGCGTCCGGCTGGCCGGTGACGCTCATGATGCCGCCCATCGCCTGCACCAGGAAGTCATAGCCCATGCGGTCGGCATACGGCCCGGTCTGGCCGAAGCCGGAAATCGAACACCAGATCAGATCGGGTTTGACGTGCCGTAGCGCCTCGTACCCCAGCCCGCGCCGGTCGAGATCGCCGGGCTTATAGTTTTCGATGATAATATCGGCCTTCGCCGCCAACCGTTTGATCAGATCGGCCCCCGCCGGGGTGGCAAGGTCGATGGCAATAGAGCGCTTGTTGCGGTTAGCGCAGAGGAAATAGGCCGAGAGATCGCTATCCTCCCCGGCTTCCGTCTTGACGAAGGGCGGTCCCCAGCCGCGCGTATCGTCGCCGCTGCCGGGCCGTTCGACCTTGATCACATCGGCGCCGAGATCGCCCAGCATCTGGGTCGCGGTCGGTCCCGCCAGAATGCGGGATAGGTCGAGCACGCGCACCCCGTCCAGCGCGCGGGGGGGAAGCAGGGCCATCGGGATCGCTCCACGGCAAAGAAATCACAGGGTTAGGGGTAGCAGCCCCATCGGCGCCCGGCAACCCATCGGCGCATGATGCATTTTTTGCATCGGTGCTGCGGGGTTTTACCGCGTTTGTGCGCTGCCGCATCAGCTTTCAATGTCAAACTTGCATTCGCGCGGCTCCAGGGTTTCCGCCCATCATGGGCGGGCGGCAAGGGGTGGGCACCCTTTGCGGGGAAAAGAAAAACAGGCGAAAAATCATGCAGATTACCCCTCCCTATCTCATGTTCCTCGGTGATGTGCCGGATCAACTGGCGGCCAAGACCGCGCAGGGGATCGTCGATTGGCGCCCGGAATGGTGCGTCGGCCAGATCCGGCTTCCCGGCTGCAAGGCCGACCTGCGCCTGCCCGACATGAGCATCGCCGACGCGGCGGCCCAGGGCGTGAAGACGCTGATCGTCGGCGTCGCCAATGCGGGCGGCGTGCTGCCCGATCATTGGACCGATGTCATCGTGGCCGCCCTGAACGCTGGGATGGATGTGGCGAGCGGGCTGCACACGCGCCTGGGATCGAAACCCGCCATCGCCGAAACCGCCGCCCGCACGGGCCGCAGCCTGTTCGACGTGCGCCATACCGATCAGAGTTTCGCCACCGGTAAGGGCCATAAGCGCCCCGGCCTGCGCCTGCTGACCGTTGGCACCGATTGTTCGGTTGGCAAAAAATACACCGCCCTTGCGCTCGAAAAAGACATGCGGGCGCGCGGGCTGGATGCCGATTTCCGCGCCACCGGGCAGACGGGGGTGTTCATCTCCGGGCGCGGCGTCGCCATCGATGCGGTGGTTGCCGATTTCATCTCTGGCGCGGTGGAATGGATTTCGCCCGACGCAGCCCCGACCCATTGGGATCTGATCGAAGGGCAAGGCTCGCTCTATCATCCGTCCTTCGCGGGCGTATCGCTCGGGCTGCTGCACGGCGCCCAGCCGGATGCTGTGGTGATCTGCCACGAACCGACCCGGACCACGATGCGCGGGGTGAAAACGCCGCTGCCCAGCATCGCCGAGGTGATCGACCTCACCCTGCGCTGCGGCCGCCTGACCAACCCCGCGATCCGCGCCGTCGGTATTTCGGTAAATACCCAAGCGCTGGACGAAGCTGCCGCCCGCACGCTGTTGGCCGATCTGTCCACCGCGCACGGGCTGCCCGCGACCGATCCGATCCGCTTCGGCGTTGCGTCGATTGTCGACCGGCTGCTGCTGGAGTTCCCGCTGCCCGCCACAGTGGGGGCCTAAGCATGGGCATTGCGCTGGACGTCCGGTTCGAAAGCTGGCCGATTGCGGGCAGTTTCACCATCTCGCGCGGTAGCCGCACGGAAGCGCGCGTTGTCACTGTTTTCGTTCGGCAGGATGGGACGCAGGGCTGGGGTGAATGCGTGCCCTACCCGCGCTACGGCGAGAGCGTTGAGGGCGTGATCGAACTGATCGAAGCGCAAGGGGAATGGCTGACCGGTCAAACCTCTCCCGCCGACGCCCGGTTGGGGCTTCTGACGCGCTTGAAACCCGGCGCGGCGCGCAATGCGCTGGATTGTGCGCTGTGGGATTTGGAAGCCAAGCAATCCGGCGTGCCGGTGTGGAAACGCGCGGGCCTGCCTGCCCCAAGCGACGCCGTGACGGCCTATACCCTTAGCCTCGGCACGCCGGAGACGATGCGGGAGGCGGCGCAGAAGGCCGCCCATCGGCCCTTACTGAAAGTGAAGCTAGGCGGTGCGGGCGACCCGGAACGCATCGCCGCCGTCCGCCAGGGCGCGCCGGACAGTACCCTGATCGTCGATGCGAACGAAGCTTGGACCGACGATCTATTAGACCCCTGCCTCGCCGCCTGCCGCGCGGCGGGCGTCGCGCTTATCGAACAGCCGCTGCCCGCCGGAAAAGACGAGGCTTTAGCGGGCCTTGATGCCGGAATCTTGCTCTGCGCCGATGAAAGCGTCCACGACCGCAGCACGCTGGATGCCCTGGCAGCGCGTTATCAGGCAATCAACATCAAACTCGACAAAACCGGCGGGTTGACCGAAGCAATTGCGATGGCCGAAGCCGCCGAGGCGCGCGGGCTAAAGCTGATGATCGGCTGCATGGTCGGCACGTCGCTGGCGATGGCCCCTGCTCTGCTGCTGGCGGGCAAGGCCAGCTTCGTCGATCTCGACGGGCCGCTGCTGCTGGCAAAAGACCGCGATCCAGGCCTTAGCTTTACCGGCAGCACCATCACCCCCGCGCCTGCGGCGCTCTGGGGTTAGGGGAGGCATTCCGATGGATTTGCGCTGGCTCTATGATTTTCTGGCGGTGGCCGATACGGGTAATTTTACCAAGGCCGCCGAACAGCGCAATTCCTCCCAAGCCGCCTTCAGCCGCCGCTTGCAAGCGCTGGAAGCCTGGGTGGGGAAGGAGTTGATCGACCGCAGCTTCTACCCGACCCGGCTGACCCCGGCAGGCGAACAGTTCCGCGCCTATGCGACGGATATTGTCCGCAACCTTGCCGATGCGCGGGCGGAAGTGTCGGGCGGCGGCGCGGCGAAAGCCGATCACGTCCGCATCGCCATTCCCTACGCGCTCGCCACCACGCGCCTGCCGTCCTGGTGGGACCAGTGGACCACCGGGAACAAGCTGACGTGCAGCCTGATGCTGGGCAATGTTCACGACCTCGGCACCGCCCTGGTTTCCGGCGAAGTGGATATCGCCATCTGCTTCTATGGCGCGCAGGAGCCGATGTTCCTCGATATGGACCGGTTCGACAAAGTGCAGATCGAGACCGACCGGCTACGACCCTGGGCGGCTAGGCATCTGGTCGAAAGCGGTCAGGTCCAGTTCCCCGGCACACCGCGCCGCCCGGTGCCGATGCTGCGCTATTCGCCCGGTATCTATTTCGCCCGGCTGGTGGAAGCGACCATCGATAAGGCGCCGACGCCGCTGCATTTCACCCGCGTTGTCGATAGCGATATGGCCGATGTGCTGCGCGAGATGGCGATTGCCGGGCATGGCGTCGCCTGGTTGCCCGACTCCGGGATTACCCCCGCCGCTGCCGAGGCGCTGGTGCCGCTGGGCGGCGACGGCTGGAGCACCGACATCAGCATCGTCGCCTATTGCGACCGATCCAACCGCCGGTCTGTCGTCCACCGCCTGTGGGCGGCGTTGAAACAGACGGAACCGGCCCCCCTTCATCCGGTGCGGAAACCCGCCATCAAACGAAAACCGGAAAAAGCCGACCGGCCAACGGCGGCAGAAACCCCCAGGGAAGTTCACTGATAAGGAGAGAGAATGATGCGTTTGACGATCACCCTCGCAGCCCTTGCCGCGACCGCGCTTAGCTTCACGGCTTCGGCGCAAGAGTTGACCGGCACCCTTAAAAAGATCAAGGAAACCGGCGCGATTGCCGTCGGCCACCGCGATTCCTCCATCCCCTTTTCCTACCTCGACGATCAGCAGAAGCCGGTCGGCTACGCGATGGATATTTGCGCCGCCGTTGTCGCCGCCGTGAAGACGCAGCTCAATCTGCCGAACCTTGAGGTAAAATATACGCCCGTCACCTCCGCCACGCGCATCCCGCTGATCGCCAATGGCACCGTGGACCTTGAGTGCGGATCGACCACCAATAACCTCGACCGGCAAAAGCAGGTGGCCTTCACCAATACGCATTATTTGACCGCCAGCGCCTTCGTATCGAAGAAGAAGAACAGCCTGCTGAAGATCGACGATCTGAAGGGCAAAACAGTCGTCTCCACCTCCGGCACGACCAACATCAAGCAGCTCAACGATGTGAACACGGCCCGCAGCCTGGGCATCAATGTGCTGGCGGCGAAGGATCATGCCGAAGCCTTCCTGATGGTCGAAACCGACCGCGCCGTTGCTTTCGTGATGGATGATGTGCTGCTGGCCAGTCTGGTCGCCAATTCCAAGGCCCCCGCCGACTATCAACTGAGCACCGAGGCGTTTTCGAAGCCGGAACCCTATGGGATCATGCTGCGCAAGGATGACCCGGACTTCAAGAAGCTGGTCGATGGCGCCACCGCTGCTTTCTACAAAAGCCCGGAAGGCGTGAAGACCTATGAAAAATGGTTCCTGCAACCGATCCCGCCCAAAGGCTTGAACCTCAATGTGCCGATGGCCCCGGGGCTGCGGAAAGCCTTTAGTGCCCCGACCGACGCCGCCGATCCCGACGCCTACGGCTCGTAAGCGCCTTTCCCCCCACACAGGGCGCTTTGGGCTGGGAGAAGGGGGTTCGCCCCCTTCTCCGCACCGCCCCGCGCCGCCGCCGTAGGACTGGGGTCCATGAATTACACCTGGAACTGGGGCATCTTTTGGGAAGCCTCGCCGGAAGGCACCGGCACCTATTTCGATATGCTGCTGGTTGGCCTGAAATGGACGATTGCCACCGCCGCCTGCGCTTGGATTTGGGCGCTGGTGTTTGGCGCCATGATCGGCGTCATCCGCACGCTGCCGTCGCGCGGGCTGGTCGCTGTCGGCAATGCCTATGTCGAGCTGTTTCGCAATATTCCGCTGCTGGTGCAGCTTTTTCTGTGGTTCTTCGTGCTGCCGGAAGTGGTGCCGGAGAGCGTTGGGCTATGGCTGAAGCAGCTTCCCAATGCTTCCTTCTATACCGCCGTTGTCGGCATCGGTTTTTTCATGTCGGCCCGCGTTGCCGAACAGGTGCGCGCCGGGGTTCTCGCCCTGCCGCGCGGCCAGCGGCTCGCCGGTCTCGCGATGGGGTTCACCACGGCGCAAACCTACCGCTATGTGCTGCTGCCGATGGCCTTTCGCATCATTCTGCCGCCGCTGACATCGGAACTGCTCAACACGATCAAGAATACCTCCGTCGCGCTGACCATCGGCCTTATCGAACTGACGGCGCGCGCGCGCGCCATTCAGGAATTCTCCTTCCAGGTCTTCGAAGCGTTTACGGCGGCGACGGTCATTTACCTCATCCTCAATCTGCTGGTGACGATGGCGATGCGCGCGTTGGAGCGCTGGGTCCGCATTCCCGGCTACGGACAGGGGAAATAGCGCCATGCTCGGTTCTTTTGATTTCGACGTTATTTGGCGCACCCTGCCCTATCTTCTGAAGGAAGGGCTGGTCTTCACCCTAACGCTGACCGCGCTCGCCACCCTTGGCGGGATTGTGCTCGGCACGCTGATCGCCCTGATGCGCTTAAGCTCGCTGCCAGTGCTGCCCTATGTCGCGGCGGGCTATGTCAACACCATGCGCTCCCTACCGCTGGTTCTGGTGATCTTCTGGTTCTATTTCCTAGTGCCCTATATCGGGCAATGGGCTTTGGGAACCGACCGGCCAATTGCCGTGGGGGCCTTCGCCTCCAGTCTCATCACCTTCACTCTGTTCGAGGCAGCGTATTTTTCGGAAATCATGCGCGCCGGCATTCAATCGATTGCACGCGGGCAGATGATGGCGGGCTATGCTCTGGGCCTGACCTACCGGCAAGTCATGGGATCGGTGATCCTGCCGCAAGCCTTCCGCAATATGGCGCCGGTGCTACTGACCCAGACCATTGTGCTGTTTCAGGATACGTCGCTGGTCTATGTGCTCTCGATCCCCGATTTCCTCGGGGCGGCCTCCAAGGTGGCGCAGCGCGATGGGCGGCTGGTGGAAATGTATCTCTTCGCCGCCGCCGGTTACTTCCTCATTTCCTTCACGGCCTCGACCCTGGTGAAGCGCTTGCAGCGCCGCATCGCGATCATCCGCTGATCCGCCGGAGACCTGTCATGACCGATATGATCACGCTGAAGAACGTCAGCAAATTCTACGGCCCGAATTTCCAAGTGCTGAAGGACTGCACCCTGTCTGTCGCGAAAGGCGAGGTGGTGGTGGTCTGCGGCCCCTCCGGCTCCGGCAAATCGACCTTGATCAAATGCGTGAACGCGCTGGAGCCATTCGATAGCGGCGAGATCATTGTCGATGGCACCAGCCTGAAAGCGCCGGGCACCAATCTGCCGAAACTGCGCGCCCGCGTTGGTATGGTCTTCCAGCATTTCGAACTGTTCCCGCACCTGAAGATCACCGAAAACCTCTGCCTTGCGCAGCAAAAGGTGCTGGGCCGGTCGCGCGATGAGGCGATGACGAAGGGCGAAGCGCTGCTGGCCCGCGTTGGTCTGTCCCAGCACGCCCATAAGTTCCCGGGTCAACTCTCCGGCGGTCAGCAACAGCGCGTCGCCATTGCCCGCGCTTTGGCGATGGACCCGATTGCCATGCTGTTCGATGAACCGACCTCGGCCCTCGATCCCGAAATGATCAATGAGGTGCTGGATGTCATGGTGGAACTCGCCCGCGACGGCATGACGATGATGGTGGTGACCCACGAAATGGGCTTTGCCCGCAAAGTCGCCCACCGCGTCGTTTTCATGGACCGGGGCGAGATTGTGGAGGATGCGGAGAAAACCGCCTTCTTCACCGGCGCGCAAAGCGAGCGCGCCCAGATGTTCCTGTCGAAAATCCTGTCCCATTAAGCCGGAAAGGACACCCCCGCATGGCCCAGACCCGCCGCCTTGGTGCGTTGTTCCGGCAGTCGTTGCTCGCCCGGTCGATGTCTACCCTGCTCATCCTGTCGGCGCTCGCCAGCCTCACCGGCTCGCTCGGCGGCTGGGTGATGCTGGATCAGGTGACGGCGGACCAGCGGCAGACGGCGGCAGAAACGCGCCTCAGGGTGGCCGTCGGGGCTTTGCGGGACGTTTATACCTACATTGGGGTCGAAACCACGACCCAGGGCGTGCCCGCCCGCATCACCACCGATAAGCCGATTGCCGACGATGCCTCGCTGCTCATCACCGGTCTGACGCCGGAAGATGTTGTGGATGGGGTCGCGCAGCGCGCCTTCGGCGAAACCTGGATTTTCGCGGCCCAGCCCGATGGTAGTTTTATGCCGCTGGTCACCAGCGCCCGCCGCGCGCGGGACGGGTTCAACCTTGCCGCCGCAACCCCCCTTGCCCAAGCGCTGAAGGCGGGGCAGGCGGATTTCACCTTCCTTCCCCTCGCGGGCGAAGCGCATTTCATCGGCGCAACGCCCATCGTCACGCCCAAAGGGACCATCGGTGCCGTGCTGGTCTCGGCTGGGCGGGAGGCGGTTTTGCGCCAGGCCGAACGGGTGCTGACGCGCAATGC
The DNA here is from genome assembly GCF_002251735.1 of Elstera cyanobacteriorum. NCBI lineage: Bacteria > Pseudomonadati > Pseudomonadota > Alphaproteobacteria > Rhodospirillales > Rhodospirillaceae > Elstera > Elstera cyanobacteriorum. The sequence continues at coordinate 214,958 of NZ_NOXS01000035.1, forward strand.
CGCGCTGATCCTGATCGGCACGCTCGCCGCCAGCACATTAATCGGCTTCTTGGTCTTCCGTCGCCAGTTCCGCCCGGTGCCGCTGCTGATCCAATCAACCCAAGCGATTGCGCGGGAGGAAATCGACCACCGCGTGCCGTTCCAATCGCGGATCGACGAGTTGGGCACCCTGGCCCGCGCGCTCGAAGATTTGCGCCTTGGCATGGCCGACCGTATCCGCCTGCGGGAAGCGGAAGAAATTCAGCGCCGGGAAGCCGAGCGCCAAAAGCTGATGGAAACAGCCATCGCCCGGTTCCGCACCGAAATCGACCATGCCCTGGCCGAAACCCGCCAATCGGGCCAGCAGGTGCGCGATACCTCCCGCGAGCTTGGGGCGCAGGTCGGCAATTCGCAAAGCCAAGCCCGGCGGGTGGAGGGCGCGGCGAGCGATGCAGGCGCCCACGTCGCCGAAGTCGCCGGGGCGGCGCGCAGCCTATCGCAGACCATCGCGACCATCGCGGCGCGGGCGGATCATTCGATTGAGGTTGTCGCCCGGTCCCACGCCATCGGCACCGCCTCGCGCCAGCGCACCGCCGATCTTGAAACCGCCGCCGACCAGATCGGCAGCGCTGTCACCCTTATTCGGCAGATTGCCGAACAAACCAATCTGTTGGCTCTCAATGCCACCATCGAGGCGGCCCGTGCTGGGGAAGCCGGGCGCGGGTTCGCCGTCGTCGCCTCCGAAGTCAAAACCCTTGCCACCCAATCCGCCGCCGCGACCGATGGCATTGCCGAGCAGGTGCAAGGCATCCAGAGCGCAACCCGCCATGTGGTCAGCGCCGCCCGCGAGATGGAAACGGTTCTGGCCGACCTTGGCGACGTCAGCCGCCAGATTGCGGACGCGGTGCGCCAACAGGAAGCCGCCACCGGCCAAATCGCCGCCGCCGCCGGGTCCGCCGAGGACCGGATGGGCGGTATCCGCGCCGACATGGGGCAGATCGGCACGCTGATCGAGCGCACCTCCGGCGCCACCGCCGACTTGGAACGGATCGCGGGCGCCCTCGCCCAATCCGAAGACCAGCTCGCCCACGCCATTCAGGATTTTCTGGCCACGGTCACCGAAGGCGACCGGGCCGCAGCATAAGGAACAGGACAGATGCCGCGTATCGTCATGCTCAACGGCGCCTTTGTTGACGCCGCCGACGCCAAAATCTCGATCATGGACCGGGGCTTTCTGTTTGCCGACGGGATCTATGAGGTTAGCGCCGTGCTGAACGGCCGCACTATCGATAACGCCCCGCACCTAGCGCGGCTCGACCGGTCACTGAAAGAAATCGACATTCCGAACCCCTATTCCACCGAAGAATGGATTGGGTTTCAGAACGAATTGATCGCCCGCAATGGGCTGACCGAAGGCACGGTTTATATCGAAGTAACGCGCGGGGTTGCGGAGCGGGAGTTTACCTATGCCGATGATTTGGCACCGACCGTCGTGATGTTCACCCAGCCCAAAAGCATCGTCGCCTCGAAACTCGCCGAAACCGGGGCGAAGGTCGTCACCGTGCCCGATCTGCGCTGGGCGCGGCGCGATATTAAATCCGTCGCCCTGCTGCCCCAGGTGCTCGCCAAGCAAGCTGCCGCCCGCGCCGGGGCGCAGGAAGCCTGGATGGTGGACGAGGATGGGTTCGTCACCGAAGGCGCCTCTTCCTCCGCCTTTATTGTCACCCACGACGGCAAACTGGTCACGCGCCCCTTTACCCGCACGGTGCTGCCCGGCGTGACCCGTCTCGCCATTACCGCGCTGATCGCCGAAACCGGCTTAGTGCTGGAAGAACGCGCGTTCACGGTTACCGAAGCCCAGGCGGCGCAGGAAGCATTTTTCACCAGCGCTTCAACCTTCGTTGCGCCCGTCGCAAGCCTAAACGGCACCCCCATCGGCCCAGGCAAACCGGGGCCGGTCGCGACCAAGCTGCGGGAGATTTATATTCAAAAGGCGTTGGCGGCCTAGAGTCTCAACCTTATTCGGCGGCGGTTACCAGCGTATCCGTCGCCACCCGCGCCTTCGCATTCAGCACCTCGATCCCGACAAGACGATTCTCGGCATCAAAATCGAAGACAATGCCAGGGGCCACCTCCTCGGAGTCGACCGGCGTGTGGGCGGAAAAATTGACGTAGAGTGCGTCAACGACAGGATCGTAGGATGTTTTCATCGTCTCGCCCCCCGGTCAAAGAAAACGGTAATCACTAATATATCAGCCCCAATAGGCCGATAAGCAACCCTTAGCACACGGTTACCAAAATCTTCGATCTGCTTGAACGCCCGACTAACGGTTAGGTCGGCAGGGTCTGGCTCGATCCAGTCAGGCGCGGCAAGTGTCTTCTCCACCCAGATTTTCTCGATCTTTCGAGCCGCAATCACCGCGTCGGCATGGGCAGAGTAAAAAAGCATTACGTTTCCCCCACCATCGCCACCGCCTGTTCCAGTGCGGCCCATAGGCTGCTGGCGTCGGCCGTCCCCGTTCCCGCAATGTCAAACGCCGTGCCGTGATCGACGGAGGTACGGACGAAGGGCAGGCCCACGGTGATATTCACGCCGTGGTCGATGCCAAGATATTTGACCGGGATCAGCCCCTGATCGTGATATTGCGCCACGACAATATCGAACTCCCCACGTCGGGCGCGCATGAAGATCGTGTCGCCCGGCCAGGGGCCGCTGGCGTCGATACCCTCCGCCTGCGCTGCGGCAATAGCGGGGGCGATGATCTCGGCGTCTTCATGCCCGAACAAACCGCCTTCCCCGGCATGGGGATTGAGGCCCGCGACCGCCACGCGCGGGCGGGCAATGCCATAGGCTTTCCCGGCTTGATGGGCGAAGCGCAGGGCGCGCAACTCGGCTTCCGGCGTCACGGCAGCGATAGCGTCGCGCAAAGACACGTGGATGGAGACAAGCAGCACCCGCAACTCCTCGTTCGCCAGCATCATCGCCACTTCGGGCGTGTTGGAGCGGGCGGCGAGAATTTCCGTATGGCCGGGGAAATGGACGCCCGCCGCCTTCAGCGCCTCTTTGTGCAACGGCGGCGTGACGATGGCGGCAATACGTTTTTCCATCGCAAGGTCGATGGCGATGCAGAGAGATTCATAGGCCGCCGCCCCGGCGCGGGCATCGACCTTGCCGAACGGCAAATCATCGGGCAGCGGCACGGAGAGCGGCAAGACGGCTAGTGCCCCCAGCGGGACGGACAGCGCCGCTTCCGGCGTATCCACCGCCACCAACGTTAGCCCCGACGCAACAATCGCCGCCGCCCGGCGCAAAATGCCAAGATCGCCAATCGCCAGCAACGGCACTTTCGGACGCGCAGGATCAGCCGCCAGTTTGCAGATCAACTCCGGCCCCACCCCGGCAGGATCGCCGAGCGTCAACGCGAAGGGCAAGGACATGGCAGGCTCCCAAAGTTCGGACCGGGCCTGAATTGGGGCGGAACTGTGTTCAGATGTCAAATAACTGCACGACGAACGGGTGTAGGCTTGCCCATTCGTTTTTTGCAGCCGAGGGCCAATGCCGGTTTACAGCCATGTGATAGGCGGCGAGCGCCACCTGTTCAACGACCTAAAAACGCTGCTGGCCTGCGCCTCGCCGCGCCGGTCGGGGGATGAGCTGGCAGGCATCGCCGCCGCGACCGACGAACGCCGGGTCGCCGCGAAAATGGCGCTGGCGGAGGTGCCGCTAGCGGCCTTCCTCGATGATGTGCTGGTGCCCTATGAAACGGACGAGGTCACGCGCCTGATCCTCGACAGCCACGACGCCGCCGCTTTCGCGCCGATTGCTGGGCTAACGGTCGGGCAGTTCCGCGAATGGCTGCTGTCCTATGCCGCCGATACCGAAACGCTGGCCGCCGTCGCCCCTGGCATCACGCCGGAAATGGCCGCTGCCGTCTCGAAACTGATGCGCAATCAGGATTTGATCGCCGTGGCGGCAAAATGCCAGGTGGTAACGGCGTTCCGCACCACGCTCGGCCTGCCGGGGCGGCTCGGCAGCCGCTTGCAACCCAATCACCCGACGGACGACCCTGCCGGGATTGCCGCCTCCACCCTCGATGGGCTGCTGTTCGGTATCGGCGATGCCGTCATTGGCATCAACCCCGCAACCGACAATCTCCCTGCCTGCGTCAAGCTGATGGAGATGCTGGACGCGATCCGCCAGCGTTATGACATCCCGACGCAATCCTGCGTGCTGACCCATGTGACGACCAGCATCGCCGCCATCGAACAGGGGGCGCCGCTCGATCTCGTGTTCCAGTCGGTCGCGGGGACGGAAGCGGCGAACCAGGGCTTCGGCGTCACCCTGGCCCTGCTGCACGAAGCGCGGGAGGCAGCACTGTCGATGAAGCGTGGCACGGTCGGCGATAACGTCATGTATCTCGAAACCGGCCAAGGCAGCGCGCTGTCGGCGGGGGCGCACCACGGCGTCGATCAGCAGACGCTGGAAGTCCGCGCCTATGCCGTCTGCCGTGCGGTTAAGCCGCTGTTGGTCAATACCGTCGTCGGCTTCATCGGGCCGGAATATCTTTATGATTCGAAGCAGATCATCCGGGCCGGGCTGGAAGATCACTTCTGCGGCAAGCTGCTCGGCCTGCCGATGGGCGTGGACGTTTGCTATACCAACCACGCCGAAGCCGATCAGGACGATATGGATAGTCTGATGCTGCTGCTGGGCCAAGCGGGCGTCAATTTCGTGATCGGCGTGCCGGGCGCCGACGATATTATGCTGAATTATCAAAGCCTGTCGTACCACGACATCGTGTCGCTGCGGCACCTGCTGAACCGCCAACCCGCGCCGGAGTTCGAAGCCTGGTTGCGGCGGATGGAGATGCTGGACGCGCGTGGCCGCCTGCCGCCCCCCGCCGCCCCAACGCTGACGCGGTTGCTGACGGCGGGAGACGTGGCATGAGCCCCGATCCCTGGGAAACCCTGCGCCGCAGCACCCGCGCCCGCATCGGTCTGGGGCGGGCGGGCGATGGGCTACCGACGGGGGAACTGCTGAAGTTTCAGCTTGCCCACGCCCGCGCCCGCGACGCCGTGCATGGGCAGGTGGATTTCGACAAACTCGCCGCCGATCTCGCGCCGCTGCCGACGATCCGTCTGAAATCCTGGGCGGGGGACCGCTCCACCTATCTGCGCCGCCCGGACCTTGGGCGCAAACTGCACCCGGACAGCGCAGCCAAACTGGCGGACGTGCCGCCGCAGCCCTGGGATTTGGTCTTTGTGATTGCCGATGGTCTGTCGGCGGGTGCCGTGCAGACCCATGCCGCGCCGATGGTGAAAGCCTGTATCGAACGCCTCCCCGGCTGGCGCATCGCCCCCATCGTGCTGGGCGAACAGGCGCGCGTTGCCTTCGGCGATGACGTGGGGGAGGCGCTGGGGGCCGAGCTGTGCCTGCTGTTGGTCGGGGAGCGGCCGGGCCTCTCGGTTCCCGACAGTCTTGGCATTTACATGACCTATCGCCCCAAGCGCGGGCGGCGGGATTCGGAACGCAACTGCCTGTCCAATATCCACGCGGATGGGCTGAGCTATGCCCTGGCCGCCGATAAGGCGGCCTGGCTGGCGCGGGAGGCGGTGCGCCTGCGCCTCTCCGGCGTCGATTTGAAGGAAAACGCCCCGGTTACGGGACTATCGGCGGCAGAGGTGAACAACAACGTCCTCAAGTAGGCGTCAGCCGATAGGACGAATAAACCGTCCTCAAGTAGGCGCCCGCCGATAGGACGAGAAAAACAAAAAAAACTGGGTGGAAAACAACCCAAAATCTCGTTGAACAGGAGAGTTTCATGTCCTCAAGCAAAACAGGGTTAAGTAAAAGCCTAAGCGGTATCCACCTGTGGGGGATTGCCGTTGGCCTTGTCATTTCGGGTGAGTATTTTGGTTGGAGCTTCGGGTGGGCCTCCGCCGGAACGCTCGGGTTCTTGGTAACGACGCTGTTCGTCGCCGCCATGTATGTCACCTTCATCTTCAGCTTTACCGAACTCACCACCGCTATTCCGCACGCGGGCGGGCCGTTCGCCTATAGCTACCGCGCCTTCGGACCAACCGGCGGCTTTGTGGCGGGGTTCGCCACGCTGATCGAATTCGTTTTCGCCCCGCCCGCCATCGCCCTTGCCATCGGCGCGTATCTGAACGTGCAGTTTCCGGCGCTTGACCCCAAGATGATCGCGGTCGGCGCCTATATCGTCTTCATGGCGCTGAACATCGCCGGGGTCAGCATTGCCGCGACCTTCGAGCTTTGCGTGACCCTGCTGGCCATTTTCGAACTGCTGGTCTTCATGGGCGTGGTCGCGCCGGGCTTTAGCTGGGCGAACTTTACCGCAGGCGGCTGGGCGGGCGAATCGACCTTCACCGTAGCGTCGCTCGGCGGGATTTTTGCCGCCATCCCCTTCGCGATCTGGTTCTTCCTGGCGATCGAAGGCGCGGCGATGGCAGCCGAAGAGGTGAAAGACCCGAAGCGGATTGTGCCGCGCGCCTATATCGCCGGGATTCTAACCCTTGTGGTGCTGGCCTTCGGCACGATGATCTTTGCGGGCGGCGTCGGCGATTGGAAGGCCCTGTCGAATATCAACGATCCGCTGCCGCAGGCGATGAAAGCCATCGTCGGCGACAATTCCGGCTGGCTGCATATGCTGGTGTGGATCGGTCTCTTCGGGCTGATCGCCTCCTTCCACGGCATTATCATGGGCTATTCGCGCCAGATTTTCGCCCTATCGCGCGCGGGTTTCCTGCCGGGGGTTCTGTCGAATGTGAATGCCGCCCGCCAAACGCCCCATTGGGCGATTCTGGCCGGGGGTGTGATCGGGATCGCGGCGATTTTCTCCGATAATCTCATCACTTTCGGCGAAACCACGCTGACTGGCGCGATTGTGACCATGTCGGTCTTCGGCGCTATCGTCATGTATATTATGAGCATGGCCAGCCTGTTCCGCCTGCGCCAGACCGAACCTGCGCTGGACCGCCCCTTCAAGGCGCCCTTCTACCCGATCTTCCCGGCGATTGCGCTGGCGACCGGGATCATCTGCCTGATCGCGATGATCTATTACAATACCGCCCTCTTCATCGCTTTCCTGGTGCTCTATGCCATCGGCTTTGTCTATTACGCCGCAACCGGGCATCTGCGCGCCGGGGCGGAGGGTGATCTGCTGCTCGGCACCAAGTAACGTCGATACATCGAGACTGGCAAGTCTACCGGGACAGGCGCTGAAATTGGCGCCTGTCCCCTTCGATGGATGACAAGCCTGTTGCAACGCAACAAAAACTCAGGCGAGGATACAGCGCCGTCCCTTAAAACCTAGGATGGAGGGAAATGGTCCGCGCCGCCCCAATACCCCCGCCATCGCCCGCCCCTGCGGCGGCCTGCAACGTGCTGGCTGCGGCGGCTTCCGGGGTTATTGGCTTTATCGAACGCCAGGGCGGCAATGCCGAAACGGTGCTGAACCGCGCCGCCATCGATATTTCTTGGCTCACGGACCCCACCCTGCCGCTCGATTTGGCCGCCTATGTGCAGATGATGGAGGAGGCGGCGACCCAGACCGGCAATGGCAATTTTGGCCTGTGGTTCGGCCAGCAGTTTCAGCCGCAGGATTTGGGGCTGATCGGCGGCGTTACCCTGGCAGCGCCCACCCTGGTCAGCGCGCTCGAAGCCCTGGCCGATCTCTTTCCCTATCATCAGCAAGTTACCCATACCGCCTGCCGCCACGCCGGGGGCATGGTAGCGCTCGAATATCGTATTCTCGATGGGGCGATTCTCGCGCGGCGGCAGGATGCTGAACTGACGATGGGCATGTTCGTCAATGTGCTGCGCTACGTCTTCGGCCCCGCTTGGGCGCCAGAGGAAGTGCATTTCGAACACCCACAACCCGAACAGGCGCAGGAGCATGAACGCGCCTTCCGTGCCCCCATCCATTGGGGCCAGCGCACCAATGCGCTGATCTTCAAACGCCCGAGCGAGGGGATCGCTATGCCCGGGGCCGACCTGCGCGCGATGGACCGCCTTCGCGGGCAGTTGATCCAAGCGGCGCGCGGCAGCGCCGGGGATGTGCCGCTGATCCGCCGTGTGCAGGCCGAAATCCGTAGCCGCCTTGTCGATGGCCCGCCCTATATTGAGGAGGTGGCCGACGCCCTCGGCCTGCGCCGCTGGACGCTGCAACGCTGCCTGGCCGACGAGGGGGTAAGCTTTTCTGATCTTGTGGAGGGCGTGCGACACCAATTGGCGCGGCTGTACGTCGAACGCACGCACGTCCCGCTGGCCGATATCGCCTGCCTGCTGGGCTATTCGGAAATCAGCGCCTTCAGCCGCGCCTTCACGCGCTGGTATGCGCTGCCGCCCCGGCAGTTCCGCGCCCAGGCGGCGGCGCGCGGCTTTCGATAGAAGTGCCGCGCCGATCATGCTACCAAGGCCTCCGATTTTAACCGCCAGCAGGAACGAGCGTGACAGTGACGATCCGTGTGCGCGTCGGCAGCCCAGCTTCCCAAGCGGAAGCGCTGCTGGCCTCCCTCGCCAGCCAGACTCTCGGCCAGCCCGTCACGGTTACCGCACTGCCGGATGCCCCGCTGAGTTTCGGCGGCGCGGTGGACAATCGCTTCCCGCCGGTTTGGACCTTCGCCCCAGTCGATGAACAACCGTCGCGGCTAACCCGGCGCGCCCTATGGACCGGCCCGGATCTGCCCGAGGGGTTGAAAGAAGCCCTGGGCGGTATCCCCTGCACGACCGCCACCGAGGCTGGCGATGCGTGGCACCTTTGGGCCGAGGCCTTTGCGCAGGCCGATGTCATCCTAACCGACCGCGTGGACCTCGCCGCGCTCGCCAATGGGATGCTGAAACCCGCCCTGCTGCTGGGGCCAACCGACCGTTCGGACGAGATCGCCACCCTGCCCTTCACGCTCAGCGCCACCCCGCAGACCTTGGCGCGCTGCTTTGCCGGATACGACCGAAACGCCACAATGCCCGATCTGTTGAACTGGAAGCGCCAGACTTTTGACCGCCTGCACGCGGCCTTCCGGGCGGAGGCGTAACCGATGAGCTTGCTGACGCTGATCGAACGGTTCGGTACCGATACGGGCGGCCGCGCCGCCGTGCATAGCGGCAATATGGGCGATATTATCCACGCCCTACCCGCCGTGCGCGAGTTGGGCATTTGTCGCTTGGTCCTGAATATCGTCAACGATCCCCCCTTAGGCGGGCGGGCACTCAGTGTCGGCGGGGCGCGGTTTCTCGTGCCGCTGCTGCTGGCGCAGCCGGGGATTAGCTGCGTCGATCTTGTCCACGTGCCGGTCGGCCTTGCGGTCGGTTTCGGGGCGGAGGCGGAAAAACCCGCCGTGACGGGCCTACCGCTCGAGCATGTCGATCCGGCGCTCCTCGGCGTCGACTATAATTTCGACCGGTTCCGGCTCCAGCCGCTCGACCGCAAGCATCTGGTTGCCTGCCATTCTGATGCCGTGGGCGCGTCGGCGCGCGGGGAAGCGCCGTGGTTTGAGCTACCGGCCCGCTACACCGGCCCGAAATCCGGCCTTATCCTCTCTCTCACCCCGCGCTACCGCAGCCACGATAGCGCTTTCTTCGCGAAGCTGCTCGAGGGGTTGGGGCCGATCACGAAGGTTGGCCTGCCCAGCGAAGCCTGGGTCTATGGCGATATCCCCGGCGATATGCTGACCGCACCGGACGCGTTGGTTCTGGCAGAAGCCCTCGACCGGGCCGCCCTGTTTATCGGCGTTCCCTCGTTGCCCTTCGCGATTGCCGAGGGGCTGAAACTACCCCGGATTGTCGATCAGCCGAGCCACATGTTGAACGCTTGGCCGCAAGGCGCAAACGGTCTAGCTATGCCCGATGATCTTGCCCAGGCGCGCGCTTTGGTGAAGGACATGATGGCCCGGCCCGATGCCGCCTCCCCCCACGCTTGGCACGCCCCGCGCCCATCGGCGCCGCTTGATCGGACCGTTATGGTTGGCGCCTATCCGGCGGTGCGCGGCGCTGATTTCCGGGAGGAGGACAGCCAATGGCTGACCTTACCACGCACTCCTGGCGCGGTGATTGCCGATCTGCCCCTCCCCTCCATCGAAAGCTTGGGCGGTCCGCTGGCGCCGCCAATGGCAAAGTTACGGCTCAACGTTAAAGCGGCTGATCGGGCTATCATCATCACCGGCGTGCGCCTGATCGGTGCGTCGGGTGGTGTCGCTTGGTCACTCGACCTAACCGACCCAAGCGTACCAGAAGCCTTGGCCGATAGCGCCCCCGGGGGGTTATTGCTGCCGCCGATGGTCAATGACACAGGCGTCCTGCTGCTGAAAGCCGATCCGCACGCCTGGTTTACCCTGCCGATCCCCGCCGCCGTGCTCGGTCAGCAGGCTGCGGGGGGGCGGCTGATCGTCGAAGCCAGCCTGAGCGATACCGATAGTGCCGTTGCAACCGTTGCCCGGCACTTTACGGGGCTGCGCGAACAGGTTCGCGGCCAGACCATCCGCCTTGATCATCTCGACCGGGAAGCCGCCTATAATCGCAGCTTGCTCGAGGCGATGCGCGCCTCCACCTCCTGGCGCGTGACGGCGCCGATCCGGGCCTTAAAGGAACGGCGGATTGTCCCCGCCCTCAAGCGCCGCCTGCGCTCGATCATCCTGCGGCTGCCCTTTGGCGATAAGGTGCTGGTCTTGCGCGCGAAACTCGCCCGCCGCCGCCCGGCAACCGAACCGGCGCAGGATTTAGCGCAGGTCAAACAGGCCTTCCGGGCCGAAAAGCAGGCCGAGTTCGAAGCGTTTCTAGCCTCGGGGCAGCGGCTAGTGCTGCCGCGGGCGGAAAAGCCGCTGGTCTCGATCATCATTGTTTTGTGGAATCAGGCCGAACTTTCTTACGCCTGCCTCAAGGCATTGGTGGCCGAAACCGCTATTCCCGTTGAAATCATCATCGCCGACAATGCCTCCAGCGATAAAACCGGCGACCTTCTCGACCGGATCGACGGGGCGGTGATCCAACGGAATACGGAAAACCTGAATTTCCTCCTGGGCGTCAATCGGGCTGCTCCGCTTGCGACCGGCGACCATATTCTGCTGCTGAACAATGACGCGGTGATGCGCCCTGGCGCTTTGCGGGCGGCGTTAGAAACCCTAACGTCGGCCCCCGATATTGGCGCGGTCGGCGGGCGGATCGTGCTGCTGAACGGGCGCTTGCAGGAAGCGGGAAGCCTGATCTGGCGCGACGGGTCGTGCCTAGGCTATGGCCGTAACCTGCCGCCGGAGGCCGGGGAGGTAATGTTCCAGCGTGATGTGGATTATTGCTCTGGCGCGTTCCTGCTGTTCCGCCGCGATCTTTTTGCCGAGATGGGCGGGTTCGACGAACGCTTTGCCCCGGCGTATTATGAAGAAACCGATTTCTGCCTGCGGCTGTGGCAGCGCGGGTTGCGCGTCGTCTACGACCCGCGCGCGGTCATCGACCATTTCGAGTTCGGCAGCTCGGAAAAGTCGGGCCAAGCCCTGGCGCTTCAGCAAAAGAACCGGCTGTTATTCCTCGAGAAGCATCAGGAGTTCCTGACGCGGCAGTTCGATCCGGCCGAAACCAATATTCTGCCCGCCCGCACTCGACCGACCGAGCCGCGTACCGAACGGGTGCTGGTGCTCGACGACCGCGTGCCGCTGCCGCCGCTGGGGGCGGGCTTCCCGCGCGCCTGCCATCTGTTGCACGCCATCTGTGACAGCGGGCGCTTGGCAACCTTCTATCCCATCGACCGGCCCGATGAAACGTGGGAGGCGATCCAGCAGTGGCTGCCCGCCACCGCCGAAGTGATCCTTGGCGGCGGGCGGGGCGGTCTAGCGGACTTCCTGAAAAGCCGAAAAGGCTTCTTCGATACGGTCATCGTCAGCCGCCCGCACAACATGATGCTGCTGCGCGCGTTGTTAAAGGATGAGCCCGATCTGCTGGGCAAAGCCCGCTTGGTCTATGATGCCGAGGCGGTCTTTGCGATCCGCGAGAAGCACCGTGCGCGGGTGTTAGGCCTGCCCGACGCCTTAAAGCGCGCCGACCGGGAGATCGAGGCCGAATTGGCGCTGGCGGGTATTGCCCAACGGGTCGTCACCGTATCGCCCGGCGAAGCGCGGCATTATACCCAGCGCGGTTATCGCGACGTCCATGTGCTCGGTCATGGGTTGACCCCGGCGCCAACGCCGCGCCCCTTCGCCGACCGCCACCATTTGCTGTTCGTCGGCCTGTTGCAGCATGATGAATCGCCGAATGTCGATTCGCTGCTGTGGTTCGGGCGGGAGATTATGCCGCTGCTGCGTCCGCTGCTGCCCGATGCGGTAGAACTGCAAGCCGTGGGCCGCAATGGTGCCCCGTCGCTGGATAGTCTGGCGGGCAGCGGCGTGCGGCTGGTCGGCCCGGTGGAAGACCTAACCGCGACCTATGACCGCTGCCGCGTGTTCATTGCTCCGACCCGCTTTGCGGGCGGCATCCCGCATAAGATCCACGAGGCCGCCGCGCACGGCATCCCCGTCGTCGCCACCGCGCTGCTGGCCGAGCAATTGGGCTGGACGCCGGGCGAAGATCTGCTGACCGCCGACACGCCCGAAGATTTCGCCCGGCAGGTCGCGGCGCTCTATCAGGACGAAACCCTGTGGACCAAACTACGGACCAATGCGTTAGCGCGCCTGACGGCAGAATGCGATCCGGCGGAGTTCGACCGGCGGGTGCGGGCCATTCTGACGTTTTAACCGGGATGCGCACGGCTTGCGCCGCCGGGGCGGTTTTGCTAAGCCTCGGCCCCGCACGCTTGCCCATTGCCCCCGAGCGGGACTAAACGCCTGAATGTCGCAGACGAACGCCTTTTTCGAATATTCCGCCGACGACCCGAAACTCGGCGTCGCCGTTGCCGATCTGCGCGAGGCCGCAAGCCGCACGCCGCTCTGGTCGCGCCTTAGTTGGATTGATATTCGCAACCGCTATAAGCGCTCGGTGATCGGCCCGTTCTGGGTCACGATCAGCATGGCGGTGATGATCGCGGCCCTCGGCACGATCTATTCCCAGCTCTTTGGTATGGCGATCCAGGAGTATGTACCGTTCATCGCCTGCGGGTTTCTGATTTGGAACTTCATCGCGGGCGTTTTGAATGCTGCCGGGCGCACGTTTATCGAGATGGAGGGGATCATGAAACAGATCCCCCTGCCCGTCAGTTTTTACGCCCTGCGCAGCGTTTCGACCGAAGCCATTCTGTTTGGGCATAATTTCCTGGTTTATCTGGCCGTTGCCGCGCTGTTTCAAATTCCGCTGGGCTGGGAGACGCTGCTGGCGTTGCCGGCCTTTGCGCTGATTGTGTTGAATGCAGTGTGGGTGGTGATCGTGCTCGGTATCCTCTGCCTGCGCTTCCGCGACGTGATCCCCATCGTTGCCAATCTGACCCAGATCGCCTTTCTGGTAACCCCGGTCATTTGGGCGGCCGAGTTAGTGAAGAACCGACGCATGATCGTCGACGCCAACCCCTTCTTTCATCTCGTCGAAATCCTGCGCGCGCCGCTGCTGGGCAAACCCATTGATCCCGTAAATTGGATGGTGGTGGGCAGCATGGCCATCGTCGGATGGATCATCGCTTTTCTGTGCATCGGCTATACGAAACGCCGCATGCCCTATTGGCTGTAGCTCATGGCGCGCGTTCTTCTCGAAAACGTCTCGGTCGATATTCCGGTTTTCACGTCGGAAACCCGGTCGCTGCGCAAAAGCCTGCTGCGCTTCGGCGGCGGCAGCGGGCGCTTGAAGCAGGAAAGCGGCCATGTAGTGGCGCGGGCGTTGAACCATATCGACCTTGAACTGCGCGACGGCGACCGCTTGGGCCTCGTCGGCGTCAATGGCGCGGGTAAAACGACGCTGCTGCGCGTGCTGGCGGGCACCTATCCGCCAACGGCCGGGCGCATTCGCTCGGAAGGCCGGGTCGCCTCGCTGCTCGATGTCTCGCTGGGTCTCGATTACGAACTCTCGGGCTTGCAGAATATCTATCTGAAGGCGCTGTTCCACGGCGTCAGCCGTCAGGAGATCGACGGGCGGCTGGAAGAGATCATCGATTTTGCCGATCTTGGCGAATTCATCAATCTGCCGGTGCGGACCTATTCGTCGGGCATGGTGCTACGGCTCGCCTTTTCAATCATCACCAGCATGGTGCCCGATATTATTCTGATGGATGAATGGGTCGGCGTCGGCGATTCGCATTTCATCGAAAAGGCCACCGAGCGGCTGGAGAACTTCGTCGGACGCTCCAGCATTCTCGTATTGGCCTCCCACTCCGAAGACCTAATCCGCAAAGTCTGCAACCGCGCGCTGCTGATGAGCCAAGGCAATATTCTGACCGATGGCAGTGTTGCCAACGTCTATCATCAGTATCATACGCTTGGCCCGCAGCCGTTTTTCAACGATGCCGAATATCTGGCGCTAAATGCCGATGTGAAAGCCGCCGTCGAAGCGGGGGCCTTCTCCGCTATTGGGCATTTCCTGCTGCACGGTATTTATGAAGATCGGGAAGTCGGGCGCGGACTGCACTTAAGCGTTTTTGCCGAAGATCCCATTTTTCAAGAAGCCGTCGCCCGGCAAGATAGCACTGAAGCCGCCCGGCGCATGATCGCGGTAGCCCCCTTCTTGGCCTCGGTCAAACTGCCGGAAAACTGGCGCCTGCCGCGCAATACACCGATCCCGCTGGATTTTACGCCCCCCCCTGGCGTGCGCCTGCGGATCCCCCCTGGAGTTGAGGTGCCGGAAGGGCTTGAGCTGCCAGAAGTTTACGAGCGGTAAAAACCTCTCCACGGTTTCTCCAAACTCTCTGCAAACTGGCTCCATTTACGAAGATTACCGTCTGTCCATCCGCAGTTCCCGCGATGGAGACGACAATGGACCGCCGCCGCTTTCTGAAATCCGCCCTGTTCACCGGCACCGCCTTGGCGGCCAGCCAAGCCCTGCCGCGCTTTGCCCAAGCCAGCGTGATGGGCACCGCCGCCCCCACCGGCTTTCAGCGCCTGTTCCCGCAGCTTGCCGCCGCCGATTTCAGCACCGAAGACCTGCTGCGTCTCGCGGCGGGCGACGGCAAAGGCCTGAGCGGCATGACTGCCGAACCGGAAGTGATGGAAGCCGCCGATGGCAGCCCGCGCCGTAATAAGGACGGGCATCTGTTGATCACGGCGACGCCGGAGCACGAGCAGGATACCGAGGAAAACTTCGGCGTCCCGGCGGGCTATACCTACCTTGGGCAGTTCATCGATCACGATATTACCTTCAACCCCAATGATGGTTTCGGCCCGAACGCCAATAGCGCGACCGACCCCAACCTGCGCACGGCGTGGTTCGACCTCGATAGTCTTTACGGGCGCGGCCCGGGCGATCAGCCCTATCTTTATAACGCCGATGGCCGCACCCTGATCGCCGGGCGCAAGCTTACGGAGGCGGGCGCCCCATCGAAATGCACCGATCATCCGCGCCTGAATGGCCGCGCCATGATCGGCGACAAGCGCAACGATGAAAATGTCATCGTTAGCCAGTTGCACGCCGCCTTCGCCGCCTTCCACAATCAGGTCGCCCACGACCGGCCCCATATGGCGTTCAACGACCTCGCTCGCGAAGTCGCCTGGCATTACCAGTGGATCGTGCTGACGGATTTCCTACCGCGCATCGTTGGGCCGGAGATGATGGCCGCCGTGCTGCCCGATTTCGGCACCCTTAGCCTGCCCGGCAGCGGCCGCGCCACGCAAACCTTCAGCAAAAACCTTCGCCCTGGCGAAATGCCGCTAGAATTTGCGGGCGCCGCCTATCGCTTCGGCCATTCGATGATCCGCCCGGTCTATCGCCTCAACACCCGCATGCAGGGCACGGCGCAGGAGAAGAAGGAAAATCCAGCCCTAGCCGGACGGCGACTGATTTTCGCCGCCAGCCAATATGCCGGGTTGAACGGCTTCCGCGAATATCCGCAGGAATGGGCCATCGACTGGTCGCTGTTCTTCGAAACCAACCGCAAGCTCGATTACACGCACATCAAGGACGGTCCCAAGCGCGTGCAGGCGGCCTATAAGTTCGATACGGCCTTGGTCAATCCGCTGGCCTTTCTGCCAGAGTTTTCCCAAGGCCGCCCGGACGGTAACTTCGCCCGCGATAAGGACGGCAATCCCCAGACCCAAAGCGGTAAAATCGCCAATCTCGCCCTGCGCAATCTGCTGCGCGGCGCCCAACAGGGGCTTCCCAGCGGTCAGGATGTTGCCCGGGCGATGGGGCTTGACCCGATTGCCGATAAAGACCTGCGCGTTGGGAAGGCAACTTGCGAGGACATGGGCGAGAATCACGCGATCACCGCCTATGGCGATGGCTTTAAGGGCCGCGCGCCGCTGTGGTTCTACGTGCTGGCCGAAGCCCAGGCGCTATGGTGCAGCAAGGTCGAAGGCATGACCGCCGATGACAGCCGCCGCGATGCCACCCCTTCCTACCTCGGCCCGGTCGGCGGGCGTCTCGTCGCCGAAACGATGGTCGCCCTTATGCTGGCCGATGAAACCAGCCTGCTGCGCGCCGGCCAAAGCTGGCGCCCCGCCTATACGGATAAGGGGGTCTTCACGATGCGGGAATTGCTCAAAGCCGCCGACCGTGCTTAATCGGTAAGAGGGGTCAACTAGCAGAGGAAGAGACATTGCGACTGTCTATTGCGCATAAAATCTTCCTCTCCTGGCTTGGGATCAGTGCCCTGCTGATCATCTTGGTGACGGTGGCGATGCAGACCAGCACCGGGCGGGGCTTTGCCGGATACCTCAGCAAAGCCTCGCTGGACCGGATGGAATGGCTCCCCGCCCGGCTGGAAGCGCTCTACGCCAAAACCGGCGACTGGTCGGCGATCCGCGAGGATGACGACCGCTGGGAGGCGATCATCCGCGAGGGGAACGAGCGCCGCGTCATCCCCCCGCCGCCGCCCCGCCCCGCCCGCCCGCCGCGCGAAGGCTTCCCCCGTGACGGTTCCCCGGGGGGGCCGCCCCCACCACCCCCGCCACCGCCCGAAGAGCGGCAGACGCCCCACCTCGCCTTGCTCGACGCCCAAGGCCTACTGATTGCCGGAACCCCGGACGGGATGGAGCGCGCCGCCCGCCGGGGCCTGCATTTCCAGGGCAAACCGATTGGCGAGCTCTTGCTGAAGTCGGTGGATTTCCCATCGGATGTGGAGCGCGCCTTCCTGGCCGACCGGACACGGGACGCCGCCTGGGTTGCCGCCCTCGGCATGCTGTTCGCCATGCTGCCCGCCTATCTGCTGGCCCGCCACCTCGCCCGCCCCATCGAAGCCGTGGCGCAGGTATCCCGCCGCCTTGCCGCCGGAGTCTATGATGAGCGCCTGCCGACCAACCGCCGCGACGAGATCGGCGATATGATGCGCGCGGTCAACGCCTTGGCCGAAGCGCTGGATCAGGCCGAAGCCAGCCGCCGCCGGTGGATGGCCGATACCTCCCACGAGTTGCGCACGCCGCTGGCGGTGCTGCGCGCCCAGATCGAGGCGATCCAGGACGGGGTCCACGAGGCCAACCCGCGCACGCTGGCCAATCTACACGCCGAAGTGCTGCGGCTGGAAAAACTGATTACCGACCTGCACGACCTCGCCCGCGCCGACAGCACCGGTATGGCGCTGCACTGCGCCCCCCTCGATCCGCTGGAAGTGGTGCGCGAAGCCTTGGTCGGTTTCAGGCCGAAGCTGACGGCGCAGGGGCTGACGCTCGATGACCGCTGCCCGCCTGCCGCCACCGTTCGCGTTTCCGCCGATGCCGACCGGCTGCATCAGCTCGTCACCAATCTGTTGGAAAATAGCTGCCGCTATACCGATAAAGGCGGGCTGCTGCGGCTGCGGCAAGAACTTTCCGCCGACCGCTGGACCTTGATCATCGAAGATACCCCGCCGGGCGTGCCGCCCGACGATATCGCCCGGCTGTTCGACCGGTTTTATCGGGCGGAAGGATCGCGCAGCCGGGCGCGCGGCGGGTCGGGCCTAGGGCTGGCGATCTGCCGGTCGATTGCCGAAGCCCACGGCGGCACGTTGGACGCGGCACCGTCCGACCTCGGCGGGCTGGCGATGATCCTCACGCTGCCCTCCCTCGAACCCCCGCCTTTGGATGCCGACGCATGAGCCACCGCCACATCCTGATCGTCGATGACGAACCCGGTATCGCCGAGATCATCGGCGCCTATCTGGAGCGGGAAGGGTACGAAGCCTCTTGGCTTAGCTCCGGCGCCGCCGTCATGCCCTGGCTCGCCACCGTTCAGCCCGATCTGATCTTGCTGGATGTAATGCTGCCCGAAGTCGATGGGCTTAGCCTATGCCGCAGTATCCGGGCCACCAGTGCGGTGCCGATCATTATGGTCACCGCCCGCGTCGATGAGATCGACCGGCTGCTGGGTCTCGAAATTGGCGCCGATGATTACATCTGCAAACCGTTTTCCCCGCGCGAAGTGGTGGCGCGCATCAAGGCCGTGCTGCGCCGCAATGCCCCGGCAGGCACATCAGAACCGGCGGAAACTGGGCTGATCGTCCATGCTGACCGCATGATCGCCCTCTATAACGGCACGCGCATCGACCTGACGCCGACCGAATTTAAGCTGCTGGCCGTCATGGCCGCCCACCCTGGCAAGGTCTATTCGCGCGGGCAGCTGCTGGATCACCTGAGCGAAGGCTATAAGGATGTCTTCGACCGTAGCATCGATAGCCACGTCAAGAACCTGCGGCGCAAACTGGCCGCCGTCGCGCCGGGGATCGAGTTCGTCCAATCGGTCTATGGGGTCGGCTATCGGTTCGAGCGGGCGGAGTAACCCCCGCCCGCCCGGCGCTGGCGTTACGACGGAAGCACCACCGGCCCCGGCAGCTTCCCGGCGATGGGCGCGAAGGGGGTGCCGAGCACGAGCTGGGGTGGTTTCTGCCCACTCCACGCCACAGTCAGCGGGTTGCTATTGGTGCCGAGGAACGGGGTTCCCACCACCGTATAGGCCCCGTCCGTACTTCCGGCCGTCGCTTGCAGGTTCACCACATAGACATCGGCGTAGATCACCGTGTTGCTGCTGTCCGTTATGCTGATCGGGACGAGGTTAAAGCCGGTTTCGCCATTGATCGTGACTGGCGCGCTCGTTGGCCCGGGGGTATAGGCTTGGCCACCGATGGTCATGGAATAGCCGCTTGGCATTTGACCGCTGGTATTCGCCGACCAATTGACCGTGATGTTGAACGGCAAGCTGCCGGTCGGCGCCGCCCAAGTGCCCCCAGCATTCGCACTGATCGTGGCCGGATAAGACGTAACCACCCCACCCGTCGGGCCGGTTCCAAGCGCCGTAATGGCGAAAGTATACTGAAGCCCGGGGGTAAGCGCCGCGAACGTATAGCTCGTCGTTGTCGACGGCAGCGTCACCACGGTCTGATAGGGCGTCGTTGTCGGCGTGTCGCCGGGTTGGGGAGTGAAATAGCTGGCGACGATCTGGTACTGCGTGACGGCAAAACCTGTGGGGGCTGTGAGGGCCGACCACGTGAGGGTGAGTTGGCCATCACTCGGGCTTGTCGCCGTCACGCCGGAAACTTGATCGAGCCGAACATCGGGCAGGATCGTGATGCGCAGCGTCGTCGCCGTACTGGGCTGCGGCAGATAGGGGCTAGGGCGCCCGCCACGGTCGCTAAAGGGAAAGCCATAAGCGTCGGAATAATTATAGAGAACCGCCGCATAGGGATTGTAGTAACCATCATTCGTCGCGCGGACCTCGGCAAACGGGTAAGGCGTCGGCGGCGGATTGGTGTACCAAATCGCGCCATCGTTCCCCAGCGTGCCGCCGGGATAGCCAAAGTTGAGGCCCGCAAGAATATCCCCGGCAATCGTCGCGTAAACGCTGTTCGCCACATACTCCTGCCAGTCCGCAGGCAGGCTCGTAGGCTGCTGCGACGAACTCGACAGCGCCACCGTAAAGCTGGTCGCGGGTGCGGCATAGATGTTGATGTCCAAGGATGCGGCGGGCAGGGCCAGCGTCACGGTTAGATTGCTTGGTAATTGCTGGGCCGAGGTCGTGCCGCTGGTGTCGGTATAAAGACCATAGGGCATCCCACTGGTGGTGCCGGTCAGGGTCAGAATATAGCCGCCTGCACCGTCGCTGCTGAAGCTGCCGGTATAGCTATAGGTCACGGCATTGTCGGTCGGGGCGGGGGCGCCGACCCCGGCGGTGCCGCTGACGGTAAAGCTTTGCTGCCCCTTCACCAAGGTCGCGATATAGCCCGAAAAACTCGGGTAGGGCGCGGGCGATCCGCCGGTAGCACTCGACGCGATTGTCCCCGGCCCCAAGACCCGCTGAAACGTACTGAGATCGACCGACGTACCGCTGACCGTCGGCATAAAGGCATTGCCCATACTGCCGGACAGGCCCAACAAACTGCCCAGCAGCGTTGCGGTCGAGGTATAGAAGGTCGCACTGTCAAGCACGTCCCCAGCGGCGTCGAGATACTCGAACTGCATCGGGATACCGAAAAAATCGAGCGAGGTCAGATCGGCGCCGGAGCCGGGATAACCGAACTCCATCTTGTCCCAGCGGCAGGTTTCGGACGTTGCCGTCGGCGCCGTATTATTCGCATAGGTGATCGCCGACCCGAAGGAAACCAGCAGACGCCCCGATACGATGGTTTGCAGATCAAAACTGTAAATAAGCCGCTTCTGCCCGGTGAGCGGCGACACCAAACTTGCATTGGTGCTCAACCCCGTCAGAACCGAGGCGGTGACAGAGGTGTTGGCGCCCTGGGGCAGATTAACCACAGCGGGTTCGCTCCCAGTGATCGAAACCGACTCGCCCGTCAATAGCACATAGACGTCGGCATCGGTTTGGCCGCTGTCGTTCACGATTTCGACTGTCAATTCGCTCGCCATTCCCGGCCCCCTGTCAGAAAATTTTAAACCAATGGTTTTTCACTATCGTGATCATGCACGAAAGAGGCGCGCTTTCATATGAAGATATGGTGACCGGGAGCGGCCAAACAGCGGCGCGATTCCCGTCGCGCTAGGGCGAAAAACCGCCTACGCTTTCCTAAAATCAATCGAACCCGAAGGCGCCGATGCCCCGTCTCCGCTTAAAGAACATCGATCTGTCAGAACGGCTTGATAGCGCCACCTATCAGAAGAAGCTGACCCAGCTTCAGGATAAGCTGATGCTGATCCAGCAGGCCTATCTTGGCACGCGGGAACGGGCGATCATCGTTTTCGAAGGCTGGGACGCGGCGGGTAAGGGCGGCACCATCCGCTGCCTCTCCAGCGTGCTCGATCCGCGCGGCTTCAAGGTCTGGCCGATTGCCGCGCCCACCCCGTCCGAACAGGCGCATCATTACCTGCACCGCTTCTGGACCCGCCTGCCCGCCCACGGGGAAATGGCGGTGTTCGACCGTTCCTGGTACGGGCGCGTGCTGGTGGAGCGGATCGAAGGCTTCGCCAAACCCAGCGAATGGCGCCGCGCCTATGATGAGATCAACCAGTTCGAAGCCCTGCACCGGGCCGATGGCGCGCGCATCATCAAAATCTTCTTGCATGTTTCCGCCGATGTGCAGCGCGAGCGCTTCATCCGCCGGATCCAAGACCCGCTGAAGCGCTGGAAGCTAACCTACGAGGATATCCGCAACTGGCGCCAGCGCGATGCCTATGAGGAGGCCATCGAGGATATGCTCGACCGCACCTCGACCAAAGACGCCCCCTGGCATGTGGTGCCCGCCAACGATAAGCAGTTCGCCCGCGTCCATAGCCTAAAAATCATCGCCGACGTGCTGGGCAAGGGGATCGACACCACCCCGAAACCGGTTCCTCCCGACCTGCGGGAGGCGGCGCGAGAGCATTTGGGGATTGCGTTGGGCGCCAAAGGAGACAAACCGTAGCGGCTTAGTCGTGCGGCGGCAGCCGATCCCCCTCTTCCGGCTGGGCCGAGCCTGCCCCCTCTAAGAAAGCCAAAAACGCCCCCCGCTCCCCCTGCTGCGCGCGCTTTTTGAAGAACTGCTCGGTTTCTAGGGCAGCCAACTTCTCGGCGACGGCAATATTGATGAAGTGATTAAGGCTGGTGCCGTCCGCCTGCGCCAGCCGCTCTGCCGCTGCTTTCAGCGACGGTTGGAGCCTGAGAGAGTAATTCGCTTTCGTCATCCAATCCTCCTCAGGATCGCTTCCGGCCAGAGCACCGCGATCCCAAACCGCTCGGCAGCCGTAAAATGGCGGGCATTAAATGTAACAATCGCCGCTGCTTGGCCATTGATCGCCGTTTCCAGCACCATCTCGTCGGTAATATCCCCTAATTGGGGGCGCCACAGATAGTGTAGCTGAACTGGCTCAACAACGCCCGCGAGATAGTCAAGAAATCCCAAAACCGCCGCCTCGGAAACATTCAGCGCCGCAAGCTGCGAGGGGCGCGTCAGAACAGCCTCATACTCTAAAAACAGGGGGACGCTGACTAAGGCCGTGAAGGCACCTGCATCGAGTAATCGCAACAGGGCATTCGACGCCCCTAACCGGCTGCGGCGGGCCGCGATCAGAACATTCGTATCCAGAACCAAGCGCATGATGTTCCCCAGAATATCATAGGGACAGACATCGGACAAAGCCCCTTGGCGCAGGCAGCGACTGACTACAGCACCTCCCGCAGGGCCGGGCGGTGGTGTCCGGCAAAGCCCGTGACCGCGTCGGCGGTGATGAGCGCATCAAGCACGGCTTCCTGAACGCTGTCGGCGGTTGCTTCGAACAGCCGGTCGATCTTGCCGTCGTTGAGGCGCTGGAACGGCACCAAGGCGCGCGCCTCGTCATGGTTCACGCAGTTCGCCGTCGTGAAGGCCAGGGCAATATCGCCGCTGCCGTGGCCCCAGAACGCCCCAAGGCGCGCCAACCCCACCCCGGCCCGGGTCGCCACCCGGCGCAATTGCAGCGGATCGAGTGGCACATCGGTCGCCAGGATCAAGATCACGGAACCTTTTTCCACCGTCTCTGCCGGTTTCGGCGGGGCAATGCGGCGACCGTCGGGCAAGGTGAGATCCCCCGCCCGCCCGAAGTTGCACAGGGCCAGCGCCCCCAGCGTATAGCCCCTCCCATCCAGCCGAATGCGGCGGGAGGCCGTGCCGATACCGCCCTTAAAACCAAAGCAGCTCATGCCCCGCCCAGCCCCTATGGCGCCGAGCGCAAATTCTTCGGAGCACGCGAAAAGCGCCGCATGGCAATCGGCCTCGGTCACGGCAAGCGCCTGAATATCGTTGAGATAGCCGTCATTGCACTCGAAAACGAGCGGATTGACCGTCGCGGTTTCCCGCCCAATATCCGGGGTCTGACGGATAGCATCGCGCACCAAGGCCGTTGCCGCCGTTCCGACCGAAAGAGTATTGGTCAGCAGGATCGGGGTTTCGAGAGTGCCGAGTTCCGCCACCTGCACCAGCCCGATACTCTTACCGAAGCCATTCAGTACCTGCGCCGCCGCCAATGGTTTATCGCGGTAAAGATTGCCGCTGTGGGGCCGGATCGCCGTCACGCCCGTCTGTATGGCCCCCTCGGCCCGGGTGCAATGGCCGACCGTGACGCCCGGCACATCGGTGATCGCATTAAGCGGCCCCGGTTTTCCCGCCCCGCAGGCAAGACCGGCGGCGCGGGCGCGCGGCGGCTGGTTCATTCCACCCCCAAAAAGCAAAAAAGCCTTCCGAGGCAGGCTCGAAGGCTTTTGAATGGTGGGCGCGACAGGGATTGAACCTGTGACCCCATCCGTGTGAAGGATGTGCTCTCCCGCTGAGCTACGCGCCCCCTATTCGGGACGGCCACAAGGGCCGTTCGGGAGGCGCAGAATAGCGATTTCAGCCCCCCGTGCAAGCCAAAAATTCATGGCGCTCCCGGCGGTCCTACCGGGTGATAATCCGCCGCGAACCCGATTGAAGCGTATTTAAATATGATATAGCGTGTTTTCAGAGCATCCCACCGGACAAAAACAGCTTTTACGGGCAAACCTGGCCTTGGAGTCGGAGAGGAAGCGGAATGTCCCCCCCTCATCCCAGCGACCTTTCGGCCCTCTATGACCGTGCCAACGCCTATTACCCCACTCTCCCGAGCGCCCTGACCGGGCTGCTGCGCCAGTTTGTACGGGAACGGCGGCTGCTGGAATGCGCGGTCAGCCTAAGCGGTATCGGGACGCTGACAATGACCCGGTCGGGCGATCAAGTTACCTGCGATTGGCTGAATGGCACCCTCCTCCCCCCCAACCCGGAGTCGGCCGGGCTCGATAGCGCCCTCCTGGTCGATGCCGCCGTGCGGGCCGCGCAATGGGTGTCGGAGCCCGCCCATACCAGTCCTCGTCCCCGCCACCCCACCCGTAGCCGCACGCTACCGCTGCCCTATAATGGCGACCGTCTCGGCGATCTTCATGTGCATTGGACGGTGGGTGACGGGGACGAAGCCTTGATTCTCGCGCAAGCACCAGAGATAGCCCAGCAGTTGGCCTTTCTCGCCAAGCGCGACGAGGCCCAAAGCTGGGCTGCTCGCACCCTCGGCCGACCTTATGGGTTGATCGGCTTGGGTAGGGCCGCCCGCGCGCTGGATCGTTTTCTCGAAAAAGCCGCGCCGAGCCGCCTGCCCGTGCTGCTGACCGGCGAGTTTGGCACGGAAACCACCGCCGTCGCCGCGATGATCCACGGGCTGGGGCCGCAGCGTAGCGGTCCCTTCGTGCAAATCCTGGCCGCTGATCCGACCGGCGACCCCGCCGCTTGGCTAGACCGCGCCGCCGGGGGAACGTTGTTTATCCGCGAGGTGGAAGCCCTATCGCCGGGGTTTCAAAGCCAACTGCTGCACCATATGCCGTCGCGGCTGGGACAGGGGTCGGGGTACGACCGCCCGCCCGTTCGGCTGATCGCGGCGACCTCGGTCAACCTCAAAGACGTGGCGCGCGATGGGCGCTTTTCGCGCTCGTTGCTGTCAGAGTTGGATTTTCTCGCGACAACGCTGCCGCCGTTACGGGAGCGCCCCGAAGATCTACCCGCCCTGATCGGTGCCGCCCTTGCCCAGCATGGCTATGGCGCCGACACCCGCATCACGCCCGATCTGCTGGCCCTGTGCCGCGCCTATGCTTGGCCGGAAAATGGTTTCGAATTGGAACGGGTCATGGCCCGGCTGGCCGTAATGGGCGATGGCGGGCCGATCCAGCGCCGCGATGTCCAGCATCACGCCCCCTGGTTGCTGCCCGCCGACCCGGCGCCAGCGGACGCCGCCGCCCCGCCGACCGACCTTGATCATTGGGTGCGCTGCGCCATCGACAAAGACGGCGCGGCCTTAAACGGGCATCATGCCGGGCTGAAACGCGCCCTCTTCTATCTCGCCGATCATTTCGCCCGGCCCATTACGTTGGATGAACTCGCAGGGCAGGCCCACGTTAGCCCGTCGCACCTCAGCTATCTTTTCCGCACGGAGTTGCAGACCTCGTTCAAAACCCTGCTGGGCCGGTTGCGGCTACGCAAAGCCAGCGAACTATTGCTGGCCGATCAGCGCCAACCAATCACCGATATCGCCATGAGCGTCGGTTTCGCCGACCTTAGCCATTTCGAGAAAAGTTTTCGCCGCCACTGGGGCCAAAGCCCGCGGGAGTTCCGGCGCGATGCGGGGGCAGCGGACCGGCATTAGCATCGTCTGCCTGCCTTGACGCGGGTAGGATCAGCCGCGACGACGCATTTTAGGGTGATGGGGCCTAAGCGAGCGGAAACCGCCCTAGAACCCCCCATCATCCTGCACGGGCGTCGGCAAATTAAGGAACTCCTGCCAGATCATCGTCAGTTGAACGGCATCCTTACTGTCGGGCGGCGGCCCGAAAATCGTGTTTGGATTCACTTTCGGCATGTCGGGGAAAATTTGCGCCTCCTCCCCGCCATAGAAAGCATCAACCAAGGCCTGCCCCTGCTTGCTCGCCCCCAAAATCGCTAGCGAGAGGCGGCGCACGTCTTGAACGAATTCCGTCACGGCTTGGGCATAGAGTGGGCCGTATTTTTGCGCTGAGAATAGCTCTTCGACTAAATACGGATCCCTTCCCAAACGCTCCTCGCAGGCATAGATAACGTGCAGTAAACGGTCGCCCGAATAGACGATGACCCAGTTGGACCCGATGGTACAGCTTGCTTTTAGCTTGTGAACCAAACCGCGCATGATGTTGAGCATTTGATCGCGGCCCGACAGGTCGTCGAAATCGGGTAGAACATCGTCCTCGAGATCGAAAGGATCGTCGGCATCGATATACCCGTCGACGTCGCTGACGAGGTTAAACATATGTTTCATATCTGAAAAATTGGTGCGGGATGCAAAGACTGCCGTGTCCCAGCCCGGCTGCCACCACCCCATGACAGAAATATTCAGCGTGTCGAAAGCCTCGAAACTGCTCGGCACGTACTCGTCGGCAGGATAGTTGATCACCACCGTCTGGGTGTAGCCCGGCACATTCTTTTGCGCGTATTCGTTCACCCATGCTGTGAAAGTGGTCATCAGGCTCGGATCGCCCCAATCGCGTTCGCCCTCGATCATCGCGCGATAAATATCGGCGGAAATCTTGGTGGGGACAAAAAAATAGTCGCGCTGAAATTTGCCATCAAAGAGCGTAATCTGCATGATGTGTTTCCGCCCTCACCCTAGTTAGATCCAACCATCAACATTGGTTTGGTTCCACAGCAGGACAAATTTCCGCAGCATCCGCAGAACCAACTCGTCGTAATTGATGGCGCCGCCCCCTACCATTGCTACGCCCGCGGGCATGCCCACGAGACCGCCAACGGTGACCGTTGCATCAATCATTGGTGTGCAATGGAAGGTCTGGAACGCCGTTGAATATTGATAGAATTGCCAAAAACGGCCATCCGTTAGAATCCCCCGCACATAGCGCGGAACCATCGGGCCCGGGCCCGGGGGTGGCAGCATCTGGGCAAGAGTTGCCATAATCGCACAAAGTTGCCACCGCGCCGTGGGCCGTTGCTCGATCAGATTGAGCTTGGCTTCGAACGCTAGCCCTTGGGTCCAATCTGGCGCAGGCGGGTTGATTAGGCCACCGGCCCCATTCATCGGCGTCAGAGCCGCCAAAGCCGCCCGCCCAACCCCTGCCGCTCCGGCGGCCAACACAACGGCCGCAGGGGGCTGCGGCGGCGCGGCCCCGACCACCACCGGGGCAGTAATAAAATAGTCCAGGCTTCCATGGCCGATAAACTGCTGCCCGGGAACAGCCAAGCTCACCATATCGTTTGGCGGAACATTCGCCAAAATGCGTTCTTGATAGATACCGATCAGAAAATGGTCCAAACGATGGATAAAGGTCTGCAGGAAGCTGTTGATCGCTGTCCGGCGTTCCATTTCCCGATCATTCATCCACCAGCGGTTGGCCAGACTGAGCAGCTCTTTATTCAGCCCCGCTACCGCCAGAACCGGCCCGTTCGGCACCATGAAGTTTCCAAGCAAGCCCGGATTAGGCCGCGGCGTAATCGTCGCGATAGCCCCCCAGCCCATTCCATAGCCGATTACCCCGGCAGAACTAGTTCTAGTCGCCCCTGCAACCCCCGCCTGCAGGCTCATCCCATTCGCCCCCCCTGCCGGAGCGAAGGGTGCCGGCAGACGATTAACATTGCCCTGCACAGAAAAGGCGGAGAAAGGAATACTCATCGGTGCCCCCTAAAACGCCGCCGAGGCGTCGTCGCCAGACGGGCGAAAGAGCTGCGAGAAAGGCGAGGCCGGGGCCACGGGCGGCGGGGCTTGCGGTTCAGGCGGCGGAACGGACGGCGGCGGGGCTTGCAGAGGAGGGGGTGCCAGAAAAGCCTCTGCCGGGGCGGCGATGGCCTCTGGCCAGCGGGTCAAGCCTTCCCCGGCGGCAAGGCGCCCGCGGCGGCTTAGGGCCGTCACCGTCTCTGGGCCAATCGGAACCGCGAAATGCCGCTGAAAACCCGCCCGCCGCAAATCGGGGGGCAATCCGCCGAGTGGCAGAGCGCCAGGACGACTGGGATCGCCGCCCCTGCTGCGGGATCGAGACGACCGTGACTGAGCTGATGAAACTCCTGCTCCACCCCCAGCGTGAAATCCCGCCCCACCTGACTGAGCGGCTGCGCGTGCAGCACCAGCGCATAGGCTTGGGTGTCGGGATGGCTGCGATTGAGAAGCAGCGCCGCCCGGTCCCGGCCGGGGAATAAATGCAGGTTTCGGCTGATATCGGGGGCCGGGCCATTGGTTGGGGCCTGGCTATGGGCAAGGAAATCGCTGACGGCCCACTCCGCCCATCCGTGGGGAAGCGCTAGAATGCCAGGGGTGATCCGCGTTTTCGCCCAAGTTTCGAACAGGGGCCAGAAATCCTGCGGTGTGACGGGGCGGGTATCGGCCATGGGAACGTTCCTACAGCAAAGCGGCGGTTTGGGCGGGCAGGAAGAGGCCGATTGCGCCGCTCTGCTGCAACGTACCGAGCATGCGCGGCACTTGCTGCGGCGCCTGCGGATCGACCGCCGTCAATTGGGTTACCACCCCCGGGGCCAAGGGAGTATCGAGCAGCGAACCATCCAAAATCAGCCTGTTGCCCGTGGCCTGATAGAGGGCAAACGGCGTCGGGCAACGCGGCAAGCCTTGGGCGAGGGCCAAAAGCTGCGGCTGGTGCGCCCGCAGCAGCGACCAGAGCGTTTCATCCGGCCCGTCGAAGAGCGGCATCGCCGCAACGGTTGCGGGCGGTAGGCCGATCCCATAGGCCGGGTCGGAGAGAATGGATTGAACCCGGCGCGTTAAGGCTGCCAAAAGGTCGCCGTAAGCGGCTGCCGTCATCAGCCCCGCCTGGGCGGGCAGCAAATCCAGAATTGTCCGCTCGTGATAGCCCACAGCCTCCCACGGCAGCGGGCGCTGTTTATAGGCCGCCAGCGCGGTATAGAGCTGGGGCAGGTTTGCTGCCTCGAAGCGAATGTCTTGCCCCATCGGCACCAGCACCCGGATGATCGACAGGGGGTCGCGATCATTGGGATACTGGCGGATGTGCGCCTCAATCGCCCCCCATTGGGCCGTGCGCACGGATTGCAGGTTCGAGAGGCCGGTATTGATCGCCGCCAATACACCGAGGCGATCTTTCAGCCCGTCCGTAATTTGCGGCTGATTGTGGGCCGTTAACGCCGCCTGCATCGCGGTCCAGGCCTGCCGCGTCATCACGCGCAATTCGGTCGTATAGAGCGTTGAAAGGATAATGCCATCCGGCGCACAGAGCGGCGCCAGGGCTGGCAGCAGCGAGGCGGAAAGCGAGAAATCCAGCACAATGGCTTGGGCCCGGATCCCCGCCGCCAGCATCGGGGCCACCAGCGCGTCCCGCAGGTTCTGTGCGGTCCAAGTCGCAAACGTCCCCCAGCCCCCAGCGCCTTGGTTCAACACCAGCAGCCCCAAGGTTCGGTCCACCCCCGCCGCCGGCGGCGGCAGGGCGAGGTCATGGGCCAGGGTGCCCGGGGTCTGTGTCAGGGTCAGCCCGAAGGCTTGCGCGGGGAAGTAACTCGGCGGGAAATCGCCGGGCGGGCCGCCATTGCGCTGGATGCTGCTGAGTTTGAGGTAAGGCGCCTGCCCGTCGGTAAGGGCCAGCAAGACCGGATTGGCCGGTTCAGGATTATTCGCGCGGGTGTAGATTTCCATCATCGCCCGGGTGGTCGCGCGCAGCGACCGGCGGCGCCCATATTCTTCGATCCGCGCGGTATGGCGCTGGTAGGATTTGACCAGATCGCGCAAAGCCAGAACCGGCAACCCCCAGATATACGAGAGTTGCGGCCAGCCATCCGGCGGTTCGGCCACGGTGAGGTCGAAGACCAGCGGCGCATAGGTCAATTGCCCCAGCGGCACTGGCGTTGCCCAAAACACCCGCAACACCCCCGCCTGCGGCTCGGCGTTCAGGACCATCACCCCGGCGTGCTGCGCCACATAGGCTTGCACAACCGGTTGTACTAGCTCAATCAAAGTCTCCCGGCTGGCATTGGGCGCGCTCGCAAACAAGCGGGTCGAGAGGACCGCCGTTGGTTCTAAGTCTTCGGGATGGGGGTAGCGCGTATAATCGGCCTGAAGCTGCGCGGCAAAGGCCTGGACGACGGCGAACTCCACCTCCCATTCCTCGCGGAAGGAGAATATCCCCGCCACCGCCTGCACAAGGCCGCTCATCACCTGTTGTTGCTGCGTGAGGAAGGCGGCGCGGTCGGTCAAATGCGCTTCGATTTGATTGGAAACCCATTGGGCAAAGCCGATCATCGTCACAAGGCCATTATAGGCCGGTTGCCAGTCCGAATAGGCGGCGATGCTGTTCTGCAAGCCATTCGGCACCGCAACCAAAGCGTCGGCATTGGCAAGATTGGTCGTGAAAAAACTATCGAACGCCGCCGCAAAGCCAGGATCGGCGGGCAGCGCGTAAGCCGCCGAAAACTGTTGAAGCTGGATCAACAGCAGGCGCCGCAGCGCCGGGTCTTGCTGCGCTTCCGCCGCTGCGACCGAGAGCGGCAGAAGCTGCGGCGGAATAAGGGCGCGTTCATGGGCAACGACGGTATCGAGCTGCTGGGTCAGGTCCGGCGTCGTCGGCGACAGCAGCTTGTAAAGCCGCTCGAACCGCTTCGGCGCCTTATGGGCCGAGGGCGACTCGCCCGCAAACGCTTGGCGCAGCATGACGATATATTCGTTGATATAATAGAGATAGCCGGGGAACGGCATGCCGTCCGGCCCTTGAATGATACCGTTTCTTAACTGCACCCATTGCTCCCGCGCCTCGACCGTATCGTAGCGCGGCAAGCCAACGTCGATGAGTTCGGACTTGCAGGCGGCGCGATAGGGCGCCCCCATCGCCTCCGTCACGGGATCGGGGTCGGGGTCCGGCACCTGGTTCGCGGCACCGTGCTGGGGATCAGGGGGCGCATCGTCCACTGGATCGGTTGCAGGCGGCGGCGGTGGGCGCAAAAGATCGGCCTGAAAGGTCGGCGCGTTGTGGTAGAGCAGCGTATAAAATTCCAGGCGATACTGTTGCAGCGCCAAGAGCACGCAGTTCTGAATCCGCCGGAATAGTGGATACCAGACGGCAGGCGGCAGATCGGGATTGATCACGATCTGGGTATCCCAATCATTCACCCCCTGCTGCCAATCGCCTTCCAAATATTTGATGGCGCGACCACCTTTCAGAAAAAACAGCACATTGCCGCTGGGGTCTTCCAAGGTCAGGCGGTTGCGGAGATCGAGCAGCTTATCGCGCAGCCAGACCGACAGCCAGGGCTGGGCGGTGATAATCTTGGTCAAGGCGCCGCTGACCTCGATCTTCACTTCATTGTTATCAAGTTTTTGCTGGGTTTCGATTTGGAACGGCACCAGCAGCCGATACAGGTAAAAACTATCGATAAAATAGATCGCCTGAACGCTGGCATAACCGCTCACCGCGTCTTCCAGCGCGTCCAGCGCCGCCCGCAGTTGGGCGCAATAGCGTTGAAGCTGCTGCCAATTGGTCGCCGTCTCGATCTTAAGGTTCAACTGATCTAAATTTTGCCGCGCTTGACTGAGCGTCGGAATCCGCCAGCGGGACGAACCGGGGATGGCGAAAAACCGCTCAAGCAGCAGGGATGCGAGGCCCCAGCTTTCCAGCAAGGCCGCCTCGACCTCCCCGGCAGGGTCGGGCCGCGCCGTCGCCAGGGCGGCATCGATCCCCCGACGGGCCGATTTTTCCAACTGCCGTGCCCGGCGCAGCTGATCGTCGGCCAGCGGTACGGGAAGGCCCTCATACCCCTCCCCCGGGCCGACGCCAAGCAGGCGGGGCATGGCGGCATCGAAGCTGAAAAACTGGCTCAGCGCCGCCGATTCGGCCTGTAGCGCCGCATCGGGCGATCCGCTGTCGCGCCCGGCATCGCGCACGATCCCCTGATATTCGGTTTCCAGCGACTGCATTGGGTGAACGGCCACCGATTTCCACGACAGCGCCATATCGTGGGGGATCGCCGGAACCACGGTCTGATGGGTACTAGCCGAAACCTTTTGCGCCACCAGCGTTAGGCAATCTTCCCCAGGGTCGGTGAAGACGGCGGCATTGGGCACCCCGATGACTGCGTGATGACGTCGTTTGACCACCGCTCGCCTCCCCCGATCCCCGCCAAAAGGCGGCCCGTTCGCTGAGCCTGACGACCAGCGTTGCTACCGTCGATTTAAACTGTGCCTAAGGTGCCGACGCCCTGCTTCCAATCTTGGCGACAGGGTAGCTCGACTTACCCGCCTTTCGGCCCGGACAAGGGTTGGACCGTTGCCTGAACCGCGCGCTGTATCCCCTGGTCCGCGCTGGCCACCGCCGCCGCCAAGGCGGCCTGCGACGTCGCCTGCGCCTGCGCTACGATCTGGGCGATGCCCTGATCGGCGGCCTGGATTGCTTGGTCGAGCGATGGAACCGTCGCCGCCGCCACGGCCTGCGCCGTGGCTTGTGCGGCAGCTTGCATGGCCTGTTGCGCGCTGACCGTCATGCTCTCGACTGCGGCGGTGCCACTGGCGAGCGCGGCGGTCAGTTGCTTCTGGATCAGGGCTTCCGTCGCCTGGATCGCCGCCTCGGCGGAGGTGATCGAGCCAATGGCCGCCGTGTCGGCAGCCTCCAGCGCCCCAACCACCGGCGCCGCCGCCAGATCGGGCAAGGCCCCGCCCGTGGGATCGACTTCCGAATAGCTCGGCACCAAGATCGACTCGGGCGGCACATGGGTCGGCGGGGCGTCGCTTGTCTCGGCAGGGGGCGGGTCTACCGCCGGACTACCGTTCGCCGGACCGCTGGCAGGCTTGACAGCCGAAGAGGAAGGTTTCCGCATGATGATCCCCATTAATCCGCGTATGTCCCTGTCCCGGGGGCAGGTGGTTATGCCGCCGGCGGTTCAGGGGGCTGGCTGGGCGTCGCGATCCCCTCCAGGGTGGTTGCCGGGGTGACCTGGGGCCGCAGACCATAGAACCGCAGCGTGATGACACCCGTCGGCCCGAGCGCCAAGGTGACTTGCTGATCGCCCGACCGCACGGGATAGAGGCACGAGGCGCCATCCTGCCCCAGAAATCCGCGCTCCACCCGATTGCCAGCCAGCACCGATTGCGCCCCCGAAAGGTAGCGCTGGACCAAAACCCGCGCAGCGTCGCCCGTCTCGGCCTGAAAGATCGTGTTTTGCGCGATCAACTGCGCGCCCTCTGATAGACGGGCAAAGCCGATCATTTTCCCGGACTGGATCCATGTCGCAACGGCGCGCGAAACTTCGCCCGGTGGCACCAACCCGTCCACCTGCGGCGAATCGAGGGTTCCGAACAACAGGGGCAACAAGGTTGCGAGCGCCGCCCCGGCCTGCTGTGACCGCTGGTCCGCCGTTGTCCCACTCGGCAGCCGCCCGCAATAGCTCATATAAAAGCGGAAATAATCGACAAATTCCTGCGCCGTCCGCGCCTGTTGAACGGCAAACGTCGCCGCTTCCGTCGCTGGAATCGTCTGGCTACCAAGCGGCTGGACGGCCAATTGGTAAAGCGCCGCCTGATCTTCGAAGGTCATGAACTGAAACAGCGTCGATTGGGCAACCCCAGCTTGGGTTAGAAACGCCGTCCCCTGCGCCAGATCGGCGCCGGTTAGAAGCTGATGATCGGTCAGGACACGGCTCACCTGCGCGGTGATCGGCGGGGTCGTATCGCCTGTTTCGGCCCGTCCCAGGATGCGGAGGTCGGCCGCCCCTAGGGTCAGCAGCTTGACCGGGCCAACCATCAGCCCCAGCGTCGGCAAATACGCAAAGCGCGAGGTGTGCAACCCTTGCTGAACCTGGGCAAGCAAGGTGCTTTCGTCCGGGAAATTATACTGATGCATGGGCGAGGCTATCGCCCACGACAGCCATTCCTGACCGCCGTCGATGAACGCAAGCGCCAACCGTCCAAGGTCGGACATCGCCGCCGGGGTCTGCATCACTCGGCCCGCTAGCACTACACTCATGGCTCAATCCTCGCTGCCATCGGCCTTAGCCCGATGGAAATTCTTTCAACACCGTTGCCGCCGCCGACCCGATATTGCCGAAGTCGGTTGTGGCATTGGTCATCATAGACTGTGCGAGGGTCATAGCCTTAGCGTATTTATCTTCCCCGGTAGCGAGATATTGCGCCATTGCAACCCCAACTGCCGTGGTGGCGATGGTGGAGATATTGCGCAGGGCATCGGCCGCATCCTGAACGGTGATCGCCGCCGTCTGCGCGACCGATTGATAGGCTTTCCCCGCGCCGCTGGTTAGCACCACCTGTGGGCTCATCGTCGCGGTTTGAACCTGATTGATGACATCAACGATCTGGGCGTTGACGGAGGTCGGGTCGGACATGGGGCCTCCCTAAGGCGGCAAAAGGGGAAGGGGGACGGCTAATTCTGAGTGCCGGGCGGCGTATCCTGCCCGGTATTGCTGGGCACGGTCGCGGCGGCAGCATCGGTGGCGAGTTGCTGAAGATCGGTCGTCGCGGTCGCGGCAACGGTCCCGCCGGTCGCAACCTGAGCCTTCAGCACGGCGATTGCCGCCTCGCCTTCTTTTAAGGCCGCCGCCGTCACTTGCTCTGGCGTTGGCGGCGTCCCCGGCCCCGGTAACGGCGCGACGGTGGGCGGCGGCGGGGCGGGCGGCGGCGGGGGCGCGGGCGGCAGGGGCAACGGTACCCCCAGCATGCGGGCGCAGGCCGCCGTTACGGCAGCAGAGCTGGTCATCCCGGCGTTCTGCTGGCGGTTGACGGCATTATACATCGCCATCCCCAGCGTCTCGACCATCACCGCATCGAGCATCGCAAACGCCTGGGACGGGCTTTGGCCCGTCAGCAGCGTCGCTGCGCCGGTGACCGTATCGACCACCCGGTTATTCACCGTTCCGACCAGATCGACCATCCTGAAATTCCCCTGCAAACAGGCCGCGACGCCCCAAGGTTCGCCCGGCTGAAAACGTTTAAGGCGGCTTTGTCATGCCCGCTGCCCCCGCCGAGATGATCATCGCCAGCACCTGGGCGAGCGCCGCCGTGCCAATCGTCTGCCCGCGCTGCTGGGCTGCGACGGCGTTATTCATCGCCAGCCCGATACTGTCGGCCATCGCGAGATAGGTCATGCCCATCGCAACCGATGGCGCGGTCCCCACCTCAAGCTCGACCGACCCGCTGGAAGACGCGGCACCCGCCATCGCCTTAGCCTCTCAGACGCGCGGGGGCGAAAGGGGACCGGGCGAGCCGATCCCCCAGACCAAATTAGACGAGGCCCAGCACTTCGCTGGTCGCAACGCCCGTGGTCGCCGTATCGAGGACCAGCAGGGTCGAGACCGCCTGGGTCGTCGAGGCCTGCATGGTCACATAGCTTTGCTGCGCGTTGTTGGTGGCATTATGGGCCGCGTTCGACAGCGCCTGGCTGGTTGCAACGAACAGATTGCCCATCGCAACCGCCGGGGCATCGCCCAGAACCTTGGTGTTGACCTGGGTGATCGAGTCGGTGATCTGGCTGTTGATCGAAGTCGGGAAGGCCATGCTTAAGGCTCCTTATGGATGGGTTTGAGAGGTCTGCAACCCCTTACGTATCCTCGTTTATTTGCCGAGGATCTTGGTGGTCGCCGCCCCGGTCGATGCGGTATCGAGGGAGTAGAGCAACGCCACCCCCGCCGTTGTCGCCGCCTGAGCGGTTACGAACATCTGCTGCTGGGCCATCGTCGCGTTATGGGCGGCATTCGCCAGCGCTTGTGCGGTCGCCTGGTAGAGATTCCCCATAGCGACCGCCGGCGAGATGGCGACAACCTGCGTATTGGCCTGGGTTACAGAATCAGTGATCTGATTGTTAACAGCAGTTGGGAAGGCCATGGGAAACCGTTCCTTATATCAGAAAACCAATCGGTTCCGCCGGTTAGGCCGACAGAATATCCTTGGTGGCAACGCCGGCTGCCGCTGTATCCAGCGAATAGAGCGTGGCAACGCCCATCGTGGTCGCGGCCTGGGTCGTGACATAGCTCTGCTGCTGGGCGTTGGTCGCGTTATGGGCCGCATTCGCCAGCGCCTGCGCCGTCGCCTGATAGAGATTGCCCATTGCAATGGCCGGGGCATCGCCCAGAACCTTGGTATTGGCTTGCGTTACCGAATCGGTGATTTGGCTGTTAACGGCTGTTGGGAAGGCCATGTTTTATATCCTTCTGAAGAAGCGGGACACCGGGGGTTGGCGAAGGATTAGCCGCCGAGGCCTTTCACACCGGTGCTGAGAATATCCTTGGTGGCAACGCCGGTGGCGGCCGTATCCAGCGAATAGAGCGTGGCGACACCCATCGTGGTCGCAGCCTGGGCGGTCACATAGCTTTGCTGCTGGGCATTGGTCGCGTTATGGGCGGCATTCGCCAAGGCCTGCGCCGTCGCCTGATAAAGGTTGCCCATCGCAATCGCCGGGGCGTCGCCCAGAACCTTGGTATTGGCTTGCGTAACGGAATCGGTGATCTGATCGTTGACGGAAGTCGGGAAAGCCATTGTCGTTCCTCACGGGGCTAAGCTCGCCTGCTGGCGAACGGGAAACAGCGCGACCACCCAGCCGGACCCGCACGGTCGCCAAATTGGTCACGGCTTAAGAATATCGACTCTCCCCGCCCAGGGATTGGCGCCAAGCGGCAAAAACCCTGCCGAACCTCCCAATTCTATCGGCAGAATCGCGCATCCTGGGCGCATCGGATCAGCGGTTTTGCCGTATGCTGCCCTCTTGATCCCGCTTAACACGAAGAAAACTCTATAACTCTCTTTTAAATAGAAAAATATCTTGGTATGAATGCGGGGAAATCCCGCATGATCGCCCCCGCCGCCCCGGCGCGGTAAAAAAATGCGTCTCCCTGCCGAATCCTGAACAGAGTCGGATGACAAGCCGCCCGATTTGTCCCATTTTTTTTCCATGAGCCGTGAGCGCCCCTTTCCCCCCCCCTCCCCGACCCCTTTGGCGTCGGAGGAAGCGGTTTTGGCAGTCCGGCGCCCGTTGCTGCAAACCGCCGCAATGGTTGTCTCATCGCCCCATAGTGGCACGAATTACCCGAATGATTTCGTCACCGGCTCGGCGCTCGACCCCCTCACCCTGCGGCGGTCGGAGGATAGTTTTGTCGATGACCTCGTGTCCGCCGCGCCGGACTTTGGATCGCCGCTGCTGAAAGCCCTGTTCCCGCGCGTTTATATCGACGTGAACCGCGAGCCCTACGAGCTAGACCCGCAGATGTTCCGCGAACCGCTGCCGGATTTCGTCAATGCCGCCAGTGCGCGCGTGGCGGCGGGCTATGGCACGATTGCCCGGATGGTAGCGACCGGGGCGGAAATCTACCGCGCCCCGCTGACCTTTGCCGAGGCGGAAGACCGGGTGCGGCGGCTGTATCGGCCCTATCACGCCGCGCTCGATGGGCTGGTCGATGAAACCTTGGCGCGCTTCCGCCGCTGTTTGCTGCTGGATTGCCATTCGATGCCGTCGGTCGGCAGTTCGGCGGAAAAGGACGCGGGCCGCATCCGCGCGGACATTATTCTCGGCGACTGCCACGGCACGAGCTGCGAGCGGGCGCTGACCGCCGAGGTGGCGGCCTTCTTCACCCGCGAAGGCTTCCGCGTGGTGCTGAACGATCCCTTCGCTGGGGGCTTCATCACCCGCAACCACGGTCGCCCGCGCCAGGGGCGGCACGCGCTGCAAATCGAGATCAACCGCGCGCTCTATATGAATGAGATGCGCCTCGAGCGCAGCGCCGATTTCCACGCCATCAAGGCCGTGATCACCCGCCTGCTCGGCTGGATTGGCCCGGTGGCAACGCAACTGCCGGGGGCGACGGGTTAAAGTCCGAAAGCGCGCTTCAGGGCTTTGAAGGGTTTGATACGGCAATCGCATTTACTATTCTTTTTGTCCGTTTCCTGACGCTGCGCCTCCCATTTCGCCGCCTCTGCCTGTCGGCGGCTAAGCTCCTCCTCCTCATCAATTTTGGTTCGCGCGTGGGGCAAGCTAGGCCCGCGATCAGGCACCCATACTAGGGGAGCAGGCCCCGCTAAGAAGGTTGGGCCTTGCATCTCATTCGGAGGTGGAGGGAAAACCGCTTGACCACCGGGCAGATAGGTAAACGTGATGGGTCTTTCCACACATCCTGCGACCAGCACTGCCAAACCAACGCTAAAAATATACCTTGAGAATCGTCCCATCCGTGCCCCCCTGCGCAGAGGAGCAACCTTAACGAGCAGACCCTAACCTCAGTCTCTCAGCGGGGTTAATCTTCGGTAAGCCGCCCCCCGCAAAGCGCAAGCCGCGCGGCCGTCTGCGGACGAAAACAGTCTGCAACATCACACAGCGCCCACTCCCCCGCCGCTCCGGACTGAGCCAACTGCACCTCCGGCACCCGCAGCAGTGGCGACCAGACCCAGAAGCGGCCTTGCTTGCGCGCCTCCGGTGGCGGCTCCATTCCGGCGCCGCTGCCTTCGATGCGCGCTTCGGCGAGGAGGAGATGATCCCCTTCCCGTCGCCACACTTCTTCCCAGGTGGTTTTCTGCACCGAATGGGTCCAACGCAGAGTGATTTCGGGGGCCTCGCTACGCCATAGCAAGGCTCCCGCCAG
Source organism: Elstera cyanobacteriorum (assembly GCF_002251735.1). Classification (NCBI taxonomy): domain Bacteria; kingdom Pseudomonadati; phylum Pseudomonadota; class Alphaproteobacteria; order Rhodospirillales; family Rhodospirillaceae; genus Elstera; species Elstera cyanobacteriorum. Next base: position 253,504 of record NZ_NOXS01000035.1, read on the forward strand.
GGTTAGCAGGCAGAAGGCGCTCACGCCGCGTTGGGAACGGTCAGCGCGGGTTGGCGCTTCACCCGCCAACGGTGCCACGCTAAGAAGGCGACCGTTGCAGCAAACCCGGCTTCGTCGGTGATCGGCAGAGCCGCCACCAGCAGCAGGGCGATTATGGTGGCCGCCGTGCGTTCCCAGACCGACAGCCGCCCGAGCAGCCAACCGGTCGAGGCGGCGCCCCACAGCACGATGGCGACCAAGGCTTTCACGACGATATAGCCAACCGCGAGCGGGGTGACGTTGCTGCCTTGCAGCATCAGTTCCGGCGCGTAAACCGCCATAAACGGCACGACATAGCCCGCCGCGCCAATGCGGGTGGCGATCCAGCCGATTTCCATATGCCCGGCCTTGGCGATGGATTGCGCCGCCAGGGCCGCGAGCGCGACCGGGGGCGTCAAATCCGCCATGATGCCGAAGTAGAAGCAGAACATATGCGCGATCAGCGGCGGCACGCCCATCTTCTCCAGCACCGGCGCGGCGATGGAGGAGGTGATGATGTAGTTCGGAATGGTCGGCAGCCCGGTGCCCAGCACCAAACAGACGATCATCGTCAGCACCAAGGCAATCGCCAGATTATTCCCGGCGAGATCCAAGATCATCCCGGCAACCGTGGTTGCGAGACCGGTCAGGGTCATGATGCCGATGAGAATACCGACGAGCGCGCAGGCGACGCCGACGCCCAGCGCTGATTTCGCGCCATCGGCCAACCCATCGAGCAGCAGCCGCAGGGTGTCCCAGCCCTTCATCGCGGCGCAGACCACGACCATCAGCGCGACGCCGAGCATTAGCGTCGCCGCGATGGACAGCGCACCGGATGCCGCCAGCGCCCCTAAGGCGGCGCCCAAGGAAATCCAGGCAATCGCCCGCATCGGGCCAGACGCAACCATACCGAAGCTCGCCCCGCCCAGGATCAAGAGGATCGTCAAACTAAGGCCGACCACCCCGGCGAATAGAGGCGTGAAGCCGGAGAACAGCATATAGACCAGTGCCGCCAACGGCAGGGCCAGATGCCAATTGCGTTTCAACGACGCCCAAACGGCGGGCCGTTGATCGGCGGGCAGGCCCTTCAGCCCATATTTCCCAGCCTCCAGATGCACCATCCAGAAAGCGGAGAAATAATAGAGCAGCGCCGGAATAATCGCCGCCAGGGCGATTTCGGCATAGGGCAGTTCCAACCGCTCGGCCATGATGAAGGCCACCGCGCCCATCACCGGCGGCATGATCTGCCCGCCCATGCTGGCCGTCGCCTCCACCGCCCCGGCAAAAGCCGGGCGATAGCCGAAGCGGATCATCAGCGGAATGGTGAACTGCCCCGTGGTCAGCACATTGGCGACGCCCGAGCCGTTGATCGTTCCCATCAGGCCGGAGGAGATGACCGCCACCTTGGCCGGTCCGCCCTTGGTATGGCCGACCGTGCCGAGGGCCACATCATTGAACAGCCCGATCATCCCAGCCTTTTCCAAAAAGGCGCCAAACAAGATGAAGAGAAAGATGAAGGTGGCGGAAACCGCCGTCGGCGTACCGTAAATCCCTTCGGTACCGAACGACAGCGTATCAATGACCTGCACCCAATCGAAGCCACGATGCAGGAAAGGTTCGGGCAGAGAACGCCCCCAAATGGCGTAAGGAATAAAAACGACGCACAGAATGGGTAAGGCCCACCCCATGATCCGGCGTGCCCCTTCCACCAGCAAAATCAACGCCAGCACGCCGACAACCAAATCAACCTGATTGGGGTCTCCGGCCCGTTGGATCAGATCGCCCTCGAACACCCATTGATAGAAGCCGATGGCGAGCGCCAAGCCCCCAAGCGCCCAATCCCACAGCGGCGGCGCCGCATGCCCGGTTTTCGATGGCTGAAAGCGGAACAACGCAAAGGTCAAAAACAGCAGTCCACCGACATGCAGCGCCCGCACCACAATCGAAGAAACCGGGCTGAAAGCCGCCGTATAAATTTGCCAAAGCGCGAAGAGAATGGCGGCGGCCCAAACGATCTTGCCCGGTAAACCGTCGAGCTTCAGATGGGCGGCAGGATTTTCGGGATCAGCCATCGGCGCTTCGGTCAGCGGTTGATGGTCGAAAGCCCCGGGGGTGGATGGGGTCGTCATGGGCGGCACCGGACTTAAGAGCGAGGAGATGCAAAACGGGGAGGGGTCATCCCCCTCCCCGATCTTCGGCGGCGGTTACTTCACCAGCCCTTTTTCGCGGTAAAACTTCTCGGCGCCCGGGTGCAGCGGCACAGGCATCCCGGCGACGGCCTTATCGAGCTTAATGTCCTTGGCGGCGGCATGGGCGGATACCATCCCGTCAAGATTGTCGAATAGGCTTTTCGTCATGCCGTACACAACATCGTCCGGCACGCCCGCATGGGTGACGAGGAAGTTGTTGATGGCGGCGGTCGGCGTCGGCGCGTCCTGGCCTTTATACGTGCCAGCGGGAATCGTACCGGGCTGATAGGCGGCATCGCCGATCTTAGCGATCACCTCGGGCGGAACGGCAACGACGGTAATATCGACCGAGGTGGCGAGATCCTTGATCGAGGCAACGCCGAGGCCTGCCGACTGTAAGGTGGCATCAAGCTGGCGGTTCTTCATCAGATCGACCGATTCGCCAAACGCGAGATATTCGACCTTGGCAAAATCGGAATATTGCAGCCCGGCAGCGTTTAGAATGGCGCGGGCGTTAAGCTCGGTCCCCGATTTCGGCGCGCCAACCGAAATGCGCTTACCCTTAAGGTCCGCCAGCGTCTTGATGCCGGAAGACGCGTTGGCGACGATCTGGATATAATTGGGATAGATGCTCGCAACGCCGCGCAGCTTTTGCAGGGGCTTGGGATAGCCCGCGTCGGCAACGCCCGTCCAGGCCTGCGACAGCGCATCGCCTAGGGTGAAGCCAATCTCGCCCTTACCCGCTTCCAGCAGATTGAGGTTCTCGACCGAGGCTTTTGTGGCCTGGACCGAGGTTTTCGACCCCGGCAAGCTTTTGCCGTAAATCTGCGAGAGCGCCACCCCCAAGGGGTAATAAACGCCCGACGTGCCGCCCGTCAGCACATTCACGAACGTTTGCGCTTGGGCGGACCCCGACACGGCAATCGCCAGCGCGAACCCAGCCCCCAGCAGCTTCTGTTTGAACCGCATCACGTTTTCTCCCTAACCCTTTTGACCAAGCCTGTCGGATTGCTTCCGATCTGTTGAAAGAAGCTTACGGGTTCCCCTGGGGGGTCCGCAAGTAAGCCTTCGCGGGTCACGGCGCCCCGCGCGGCGCAACCCGGCTGCTCAGCGGTGCCGGGGTATACTCCGGCTCGAAACTGCACCCCGGCCCGAACATCGCCTCGGCGGCCTTGCAACGGGCGGCGACGCCGGTGGGGGTCGGCTTTTCGCCCTTGTCCACCCAGTCCAGCAGCGCGCCCATCAGGGCCGGGTAGGTTGGATCGCTGATATAGCTATGGGTGCCTTTGGCGGTGAAGGTTTGTACCAGATGATCCGCTGTTCCGGCGCGGGTCATCGTCTCTTTGAACTGCGCATCAAGCTCGGCGAAGGCGGTCGGATCGCTGATCCATTTGACCGTCAGCACCGGCACGGGGATCGCACCTTGCGGGTCGGTATCCTCGGCGAACTGGCGCAGGGCGATCGGATCGGCTTTGACCCGTACCACCCCGGCATTCAGCGCCGCATCATCATCGGACCCGGTGTAGCGCACGCCGTCATTACCGAAAGGGCTGGCCCCGCCGGTACGTTTGCTCACGATGTCGCGAAAATGGAAGGTCGCCCAATTGAGATGCGACTGGATTGAGGATGCTGGGATTTTGAGGATCTTTTCGATCTGCGCCGCTTTCTTCTGTTGCTCCGGCGAGCGCTCGGCCACGGGCTTGTCGAGCGCCAAACAGTCGGACACGCGCTTACCGACCTCCGCCCCCATCATCTTTACATCGACCGGCAGCCCGATGTTCAAGGGATAGGCCGCCTCGTCGGGGCGCGGGTGGTTGCCGCAGTAATATTGATAGACCGCGCGCAGATCGAGCCGGAAGTCGTAGGAGCGGGAGCCGCCGCCGAGCACGCCGCTGGTCAGCAGCACCCCATCGTAAGGCCGAGTGCCGAGGGTTTTCTCCGTAAACATCTCCCCGCCACGCGCGGCGACACTCGCCCCCCAGGATTGGCCGTGTAGGATGGTCCGGCGCGGTTTGCCGAGCAGGTCGAGGGCGATCCCGCGCAGCCGTTCGGTATCTTCCGCCGCCGCCCGCACTTCAACGCCGCCTTGCCGAAAGCTCGATCCCGCCCAGGCATGCCCCGCTTTCACCATGATTGCCCAGCGCGTCAGGTCTTCCGCCGTGCGGTCCAGCGACGGCGGCCCAAGTTCCGGCCCACCGTGGGCGTGCAGGACCAAAACGCCCGACCAATCCTTCGGCACGGCCAGCATATAGAAGGCCCCAGCGCTATCTTGGCCGGAAAAACACTGCGCCGTCTCCGGCACCTCCTTTGGGCAGGCCGCCGGTTGCGGCTTGGTTTCAGCGGCCTGGGCAGAAATCGCCAGCAGTGCCGCCCCCCAGACGGAACAGGTCAAGAGCTTCATTGTTTCTCTCCCAAAAGCCGCGCATGCCGGGTTCTTTCCGGTCTGTTGGCGGCCAGCTTAGGGGCGGGATCGGGCGGCATGCAACCGCGCCCCGCGACCTTTCGCCCCATCTGCGGAAATCCACAAGTCTAGTTTACGTCAACGTCAGGTTTTTTTAGGACAAAACCCCTGCCCTGACGGGACAGAAGCGCATCGTGAAACCGCGCTGAAAGACGCTTCATTGCTTTTTTTTGAACCCCGAAAACGCCGATTGCCGGGCTGCCGAGGCGTGCCTACAGTCGAAAGAAACAAAAAAACCTAGCCGCACGCAGGGTCATGGAACCGAAGGGGGAAGCGATGGGTATTCCGGCAGCACGCGGGGCGCAGACGCTCGCGACCGTCAGCCTAGAAGACAAGTATACCGTCGAAAGCGGCCGCATCTTTTTGACCGGCACGCAGGCGCTGGTTCGGCTGCCGCTGATGCAGCGCGCGCGCGACCGGGCGGCGGGGCTTAATACCGGCGGCTTTATCTCCGGCTATCGCGGCTCGCCGCTGGGCGGGGTCGATAAGGCGCTGTGGGATGCCCGCAAGTTTCTGAAAAACGGCAATATTACCTTCGAGCCGGGCCTGAACGAAGATCTGGCCGCCACCGCCGTTTGGGGGTCGCAGCAGGTCAACCTGTACCCCGATGCCACGGTCGATGGCGTTTTCGCCATGTGGTACGGCAAAGGGCCGGGCGTTGACCGGTCGGGCGACGTGTTCAAACACGCCAATAACGCCGGCACGTCGAAGCACGGCGGCGTGCTGGTGCTGGCGGGCGACGATCACACCTGCAAGTCCTCCACCCTGCCCCATCAGTCCGAATATGCCTTTATGGATGCCTCCATCCCGGTGCTGAACCCGGCGGGGGTGCAGGAAATCCTCGATTACGGCATGATTGGCTGGGCGATGAGCCGCTATTCCGGCCTTTGGATCGGCATGAAGACCATCGCCGAATCGGTCGATAGTTCCGCATCCGTCTATGTCGATCCGCTGCGCGCCCTGCCGGTGATGCCGACCGACTTCGAATTTCCGCCCGACGGCGTGCATATCCGCTGGCCGGATAAGCCGCTGGCCCAGGAAATGCGGCTGCACAAATATAAGCTCTACGCCGCCCTAGCCTTCGCGCGCGCCAATAAGCTCGATCAGATCATGATCGACAGCCCGAAGCCCCGCTTCGGGATCGTCACCACCGGTAAATCCTACCTCGATGTCCGCCAGGCGCTCGACGATCTCGGCATCGACGAGGATTTGGCCGCCGAGATTGGGTTGCGCGTCTATAAGGTCGCCATGTCCTGGCCGCTGGAACGCGAAGGCGCCCGCCATTTCGCCGAGGGGCTGGAAGAAATTCTGGTCGTCGAAGAAAAGCGCGCCGTCATCGAAAACCAGCTTAAAGAGCAGCTTTATAACTGGCGGGAAGACGTGCGCCCGCGCGTCATTGGCAAGTTTGATGAGGAGAAGAATTGGATTCTCCCCTCCCCCGACGAACTGACCCCGGCGCGCATCGCCCGCGTTATCGCCAAACGCATCGCACGGTTTTACAAAAGCGAGCGGATCGACCAGCGCTTGGCCTTCCTCGAAGCTAAGGAAAAGCAGCTTGCGGGGCTGAAGACCGAAATTGCCCGCGTCCCGACCTTCTGTTCCGGCTGCCCGCACAATAGCTCGACCAAAGTGCCGGACGGCAGCCGCGCCGTTGGCGGCATCGGCTGCCATTACATGGTCACTTGGATGGATCGGAAGACCGAAACCTTCACCCAAATGGGCGGCGAAGGCGTGCCCTGGGTTGGCCAATCGCCCTTTACCAAGACCAAGCATATTTTCGCCAATCTTGGCGACGGCACCTATCAGCACTCCGGCCTGCTGGCGATCCGCGCCGCCATCGCGGCGAAGGTGAATATTACCTATAAGATCCTGTTCAACGATGCGGTCGCCATGACCGGCGGCCAGCCCCATGATGTACCGCTGTCGGTGCCGCAACTGACCCGGCAGCTTTCGGCAGAAGGCGTGCGGCAGGTGCGCGTCGTTACCGACGAGCCGGAGAAATACCCGTCCGACGCCGGGTTCGCCCCGGGTGTGACCGTGCACCACCGCGACGATCTCGATCAGGTTCAGCGCGATATCCGCGAAATCGAGGGCGTGACCGCCATCGTCTACGATCAGACCTGCGCCACCGAAAAGCGCCGCCGCCGCAAGCGCGGCCTGATGGTCGATCCGCCCAAGCGCACGATCATCAACGATCTCGTCTGCGAAGGCTGCGGCGACTGCGGCGAACAGTCGAACTGCGTATCGATCCTGCCGCTGGAAACCGAGTTTGGCCGCAAGCGCACCATCGACCAATCGACCTGCAATAAGGATTTCTCCTGCGTCAAAGGCTTCTGCCCCAGCTTCGTCACCGTGAAGGGCGGCCAGTTGCGCAAGCCGAAGGCCGCGAAGGAAGAAGCCTGGGCAGAACTGCCGGAACCCACCGTCGCCCCGCTGTCGCCGGTCTATTCGGTGCTGGTCACCGGCGTCGGCGGTACCGGCGTCGTCACCATCGGGGCACTGCTGGGGATGGCGGCGCACCTCGACGGTAAGGGCGTTGCGGTGCTCGATATGACCGGGCTCGCGCAGAAGGGTGGTGCCGTCTACTCGCATATCCGGGTTGCCGAAAAGCCGGGCGATATTCATGCCGTCCGCATTCCTGCCGGGGAAGCCGATCTGGTATTGGGCGCCGATGCGCTGACCACGGGCACTTTCGATAGTCTTGCGAAAGTGCGCGGCGATCAAACCCGCGTGGTGCTGAACAGTTTTGAAAGCATGCCGTCCGACTTTACCCGCAAGCCGGACCTGCGCTTCCCCACCGGTTCCTTAATGCAAGCGGTGACGGAAGCGGCCGGCACGGGCGACCATCTGCAAGTGCTGGACGCAACGCGCCTCGCGACCGCCCTGATGGGCGATTCCATCGCGACCAATGCCTTCCTGCTCGGGTTCGCCGCGCAAAAGGGTTGGCTGCCGGTCAGCCTTTCGGCACTGGAACGGGCGATTGAACTCAATGGCGTCTCGATTGGCTTCAACAAGAAAGCCCTGCTGTGGGGCCGCCGCGCTGCCGTCGATCTCGCCGCCGTCGAAGCCGCTGCGAAGCCCGCCGCGACGGGCGGGTCGCAGAAGCTGTCGGAAAGCTTGGCCGAGATGGTCGCCCGCCGGGTGGATTTCCTGACCCAGTATCAGGATGCCGCCTATGCCGACCGCTATAAATCCTTGGTCGCCCGCACCGAAGCGGTCGAGCAGCATATCGCCCCGACGTCGGACGCGCTGACCCGTGCCGTTGCGCGCTATGCCTTCAAACTGATGGCGATCAAAGATGAGTATGAAGTGGCGCGGCTTTATACCGACGGCAGCTTCGCCAAGCAGGTCGCGGCGCAGTTCGAGGGCGATTACACGCTGGAATTCAACCTCGCCCCGCCGATGATTGCCGAAAAGGATGCCACGACCGGCCATCTGAAGAAAAAGGCCTATGGTCCGTGGATGCTAACCGCTTTCAAGGCGCTGGCGAAGTTGAAGGGCCTGCGTGGCACCGCCTTCGATGTCTTTGGCAAAACCGAAGAGCGCAAAATGGAACGCCGCCTGCGCGACGAATATCTGAAGCGGGTGGAAGAGGTGCTGCGCAGCGTAACCCCGGCGAAACTGCCAACCGCCGTGGCGCTGCTCTCGGTACCGGAGCAGATTCGCGGCTTCGGTCACGTCAAAGAGGCCCATGTGGCGAAGGCGGAGGCGCTGACGCAAAAGCTGCTGGCGGAGTATCAAAACCCCGCCCCGCAAACGCCGGTCGCGGCAGCGGCAGAGTAAAGGATGAGGCGGGGACGATCTCCCCGCCTCTCGCTTTTAAGCCGATTAGGACTTCGCAAACGCCCCCGTCACCGTCGCGCCCTGACCATCTGCGGAGGCTGCAGAGATCGACCCAAGGTTGGTGCTGCCCCCCGTGAAGGTGATCACGGCATTGTTATTGCTCTCGGGATCGGTCCCGAACTTGATCGTCGCCGTCACGGAATTGGCGGCGGTATATTGCGCCAGCGCACTGCCGCTGACCGTTAGCCGCGCCTCGAACTCGGTCTGGCTAAAGCCCTGGATCGTATCGCCCGGCGTGGACGCAAAGGCGCCCGTGAAGGTGTAATTCGCCTGCCCGCCGACATCGGTATAGTCGAAAAACACCGATAGGCTGTTGCTCACGGCGTGATAGGTCACAAAAACATCGGGCTGCGCGACCGCAGCACCGGCCTGAAGGATCGCCTCGGACATCAGAACCTCCTTATGAAAGTCGGGGAAACGCTATCTCGGCGCGAGCGCAGTGCGATCAACACCCGCAAAACTATTATCATATTGAGATATGATTAACCAGCTTACTGAGGCATCCTGGTTTTTCCCGACCGCCGCGACGACACATCCCTTGGCAAGCGCTGGCTGATCCGCCAGGATCGGCAGGCCTATTGACCAATAATGAGCCGAGGGGGGAAAGCATGTCGTCCGACCTACAGGGAAAGCTGGGGCTTAGCCGCCGTCAGGTGCTGATCGGCGCCGCCGGACTGGGCGCCACCAGCCTGATCGGTGCCCCCGCCTTGGCACAAAGCAGCGGCGGGCCGCTGAAGATCGGCGTGCTGCTGCCACGTTCCGGCATTCTGGCCCAGGCCGGTCAATCCTGCGCCCGGGCGGAAGCCATCGGCGCCTCGGTGCTGAAAGGCCTCGGCTATTCGGTGGAGATCATCGCGGCCGATACCGAATCGAACACCGATACCGCCCGCGCCCGCGCCGAAAAGCTGATCAACGACGGCGCGCATTTGATCGTCGGCGCGTTTGACAGCGGCCAAACCGGCGCCGCCGCCCAAGTCTGCGAACAGCGCGGCATTCCGCTGGTCGTCAATATCGCCGCCGCGCCGCAATTGACCGAACAGGGGTATAAAACCCTGTTCCGCAATTTCCCGACCTCGATCGACCTTGTGAAAAACGCCTTCCCGCTGATGAAGGATGTTTTCGCCACCGCCGGAAAAACGCCGACGAAGGCGCTGTTCCTGCACGCCAACGATACCTTCGGCATGGCCAATAAGGCCGCCTGGGACAAGCTATTCCCCGATGCCGCCATGCCGTTCAGCATGCTGGAGCCGATTTCCTACGATCCGAAAGCCCAGGATCTATCGGTCGAGGTTGCCAAGGCGAAAGCCAGCGGGGCGGAGCTTGTCATCGTCACCACCCGCGCCGCCGATGCGATTTTAATCGTGCGCGAAATGGTGAAGCAGCGCTTCGAGCCGCAAGCGATCATGAGCCCCGGCTCGCCCGGTCTCTATGACGAGCAGTTCTACAAAGTTCTCGGCAAATATTCCGATTACGCCACCACTATTCTGCCCTGGTACGATCCGAAGGGATCGCTCAGCCAGCAGGTGCAGGCGGAATTTGGCAAACTGTTCCCACGCGATAAGTTCGAAGGCCATGCCTTCAACATCGGCTGCACGCTCGATGCCCTGCTGGTCGCCGCCGATGCCCATAAGCGCGCGGGCAGCACCGCCGCCCCGGCGCTGTTGGACGCGCTGCGCGCCACCAAGCTCGATACCCATATGATGATCGGCCCGGCCATCACCTTCGATGCCAAGGGGCAAAACGTCAATTTCTCCAGCGCCGTCGTGCAGAACCTCGACCAGCGCCCGACCGTGGTGCTGCCGAAGGGATCGGCGGAAAAGGCCCCGGTCTTCCCGGTGCCCGGCTGGCAAGCCCGAGGGTAAGCGGAGTGTCTTGGACGCTCTATGCCGGAACGATCAGTTCCGGCATTTTGACCGGCTTGGTCTATGGCCTTGCGGCCATGGGCCTGTCGGTGATTTTCGGCGTTGTCCGCCTCGTCAATTTCGCCCACGGCGAGATGATGGTGCTGGGCATGTTCGCCGCCGTACTGCTGGCCACCGCCTGGGGCATCGACCCGCTGCTAAGCGCCCTGCCGGTGGCGGGCCTGCTGTTTCTAGCGGGCTATGGGCTGCAACGGGGCTTGCTCAACCGCTTCATCGACCGGCCCGATCACCAGCAGTTCATTCTGCTATTGGGGATCGCAATGATCCTGGTGAATGGGCTGTTGATGGTCTTCGGGCCGGATGCGCGCAGCACCAACGTCCCCTATGGCTTCGATGCGTTTTTCCTGGGCGACATTTCGCTGGATAAGACCCGCGTTTATGCCGCCACCGGCGCACTGATCGTTGCCGCAGCGCTGTACGCCTTCTTCCGTTTTAGCCGCACCGGCATCGCTATCCGCGCCTGTGCCGATAATCAATTGGGGGCGGCGGTCGTCGGGCTGAACGTCAAAGGCCTTTACGCCACCACCTTCGGCATCGGTTCCGCCGTCGTCGGGATTGCCGGGTGTCTGATGAGCCTGGTCATCGACGTGCGCCCGCAGTTGGCCGCCGAATATACGCTGCTGAGCTTCATCATAGTCATCGTCGGCGGTCTCGGCAGTATGGGCGGCGCCCTGTTGGGCGGGGTGCTGATCGGCGTTTCGGAAGCCTTGGCGGGCGTGCTGATCGACCCGTCGCGCAAGCAGATGGTGTCATACGGCCTGCTAATTTTGGTGCTGCTGATCCGCCCGCAGGGCCTGTTGGGGAAGCGCGCGTAATGGCCCTGAATGACCTGTTTGCGGGCGTTACCCCGCGCGGTAAGATCGCCTTCACGGCGGGCCTCGGCGCGCTGCTGCTGCTGCCGGAAGCCGCGAATTCCTACTGGATTTCCATCTTTACGCTGATCTTCTGGTTCGCCTATGTCGGCCAGGCCTGGAATGTGATGATGGGCTTTGCCGGGCAATTGTCGCTCGGTCACGCGCTCTATGTCGGCCTCGGCGGCTATGGGGCGGCGGCGCTGTATCTGCACCTGGGCCTCGGGCCATGGATTGGTATGCTGGTGACGGTGCCAATTTGCGCCATCGTCGGCATGATTATCGGCTGGCTCGGCTTCCGCTTCGGGGTGCGCGGCGTGCATTTCGCCTTGCTGACGATTGCCTGCGCCGAATTCACCCGCGTTGCCTTCGATCACATTACCTCGGTCGGCGGATCGGGCGGGCTGTTCCTGCCGGTGGTCAGCGGCGGAAATAACCTGTGGGCGCTGCGCGGCGCGCCGGAGCTTTATTATTATACGATGCTGGTGCTGGCCCTCGGCGCGCTCGCCCTCTGCCGGATCGTGACGCGCACGCGCCTCGGCTATTTCTGGCTGGCCCTGCGCGAGAACCCCGATGCCGCCGCCGCCCTCGGTATTCCGCTGCTGCGCGTAAAGCTGCTGGCCGTCGGCCTGTCTGCCGGGATGACCGCCATCGGCGGCGTCTTTTATGCCTTCTATTACAATAACCTATTCCCGGATCAGATTTTCTCGATGGGCCGGTCCATCGAAATCCTGCTCGGCCCGATTATCGGCGGCATCGGCACGGTCTTCGGCCCGATCTTGGGCGCGATGCTGCTCACCCCCATCGGCGAGGCCACCAACCTGTTGCTCGAAGCCCTTGGGGTCGCCCTTCCCGGCACCAAACAGGTGATTTATGGGTTGGCCCTGGTGCTGATCATTCTGCTGCGCCCGGCGGGGATTTGGCCGTGGCTGGCGGTCAAAGCCGGTCTGGTCGTACCGCCGGGGGACGAGGAGGCGCCACAATGAGCCTGTCCCTCACCGTAACCGGTCTCACGAAGCGCTTTCGCGGTCTGCTGGCGGTCAGCGACGTTAGCTTTACCGTCCCGGCGGGCAAGATCGTGGCGCTGATCGGCCCCAATGGCGCCGGAAAAACCACCTGCTTCAACCTGATCGCCGGGGTTTTTCCGCCCGATAGCGGCAGCGTAACCCTGGGCGGGCGCGACGTGACCGGCTTTCGCCCCGATCAAATGTGTGCCGCCGGAATTGGCCGGACCTTCCAGATCGTGAAACCCTTCGCCGGGCTGTCGGTGCTGGAAAATGTTCTGGTCGGCGCGCTGCACCGGGAAAAGCGCGTCCCTGCCGCCCGGGCCAATGCGCTGGCCGTCCTGGAGCTGCTTGGTCTCGATCCGCAGGCCCATAAGCTCGCGGGTTCCCTAACCCTGCCCGACCGCAAACGGTTGGAAGTGGCGAAAGCCTTGGCGACCCAGCCGCAACTGCTGCTGCTCGATGAAGTGATGGCGGGCCTGCGCCCGACCGAGACCGATGCGATGGTGGCGACCCTGCGCGACCTGAACGCCCGCACCGGCATCACCATTCTGCTGATCGAACATGTGATGCGCGCCGTGATGGCGCTGGCCGAACAGGTGATCGTGTTGGATCAAGGCCGCAAGCTGGCCGAAGGCACACCGGCGCAGGTGACCAACGACCCGCGCGTGATCGAAACCTACCTGGGCCACGACATCCCGGAAGGAGCGGCGCCGTGAGAGAAGCGGGCAGCCTGATCGTCGATACCCTGTCGGTCGCCTATGGCGATGCGCTGGCGCTCGACGGCGTTTCCCTATCGGTGCAAAGCGGCGAAGTCACCACCCTGATCGGCACCAATGGCGCGGGCAAGACCACGCTGATTCGCGCCATTGCCGGGCTGCTGCCGGTGCGCAGCGGGCAGGTGAGCTTCGACGGGCGCGATATTACCGGGCGCCCCAGCCATCGTATCTGCGATCTTGGCATCGGTCAGGTGGCCGAGGGGCGGCAGGTCTTCCCCACGCTATCCGTGCGGGAAAACCTGCTGATGGGCGCCGTTATCCCGCGCGCCCGCGCCCTGGCCGACGAAACCTATGCCGCCATGCTGGACCTCTTTCCGCGTTTGCAGGAACGGCTGCACCAAGCCGCCGGAACCCTGTCGGGCGGCGAACAGCAAATGCTCGCCATCGCCCGCTGCCTGATGGGCCAGCCGCGCCTGATTATGTTCGATGAACCGTCCCTCGGCCTATCGCCCGCGATGGTCGGGGAAGTCTTCCGCATCATCCGCCGTCTGAAAGACCAGGGCATGACGATCATTCTGGTCGAACAGAATGTCGCCGCCTCCCTGGCACTCGCCGATCAAGCCTATGTGCTGGAGACGGGGCGCATCACCCTCAGCGGCACGGGGCAGACGCTGCTGCGCGACCCGCGCGTGCGGGAGGCGTATTTAGGGCTTTAGCGCGTTTTTCAGGGGGCAGCCATTCACCCCTAGCGGCTGCAATTCAGTTGCAGATGCAGGCCACTCAAAATACGGTACTTCATATACCGCTTTTGGAGCGTCCCATGCTTGCCGACCCCGACCTGACCGAAGCCGATCTTGAGCGTCTGGTGACCCGCTTCTACGCCGCCGTGCGGGCCGATGCCGACCTCGGCCCGATCTTCAACGACGCCATCGCCGACTGGCCCCACCACCTGGGAAAACTGTCTGCCTTCTGGTCGTCGGTCATGTTACTGTCGGGCCGGTATCATGGGCGTCCTATGCAGGCGCATCTTCTTCACGCCGACCGGATCACGCCCGAGCTGTTTGGGCGCTGGTTGGCCCTTTGGTCGGACACAACCGACGCCCTCTTTCCGCCCGCCGTCGCCGCCCGCTTGCAAGAGAAAGCCCGGCGCATCGGCGATAGTTTGCAGATGGGCCTCAGGTTCTACGCCGACCCTACCCGAAAGGCACCGCATCATGACCACGCCTGACGTCGATCTGACCCTCCACCACCCCGCCCACGGCTTGAGCGACCGCTTTGCCCTGGCCGTAACCAAGGTTCTGCGCTGGGGCGCCGATACTTTCTTCGCCAAACGCTACGGCAACCGCGCGATTGTGCTGGAAACCGTGGCCGCCGTGCCGGGCATGGTGGGCGCGACGCTCCAGCACCTTAAATGCCTGCGCCGCATGCAGGACGACCGCGGCTGGATTCGCACCCTGATGGACGAAGCCGAAAACGAGCGGATGCACCTGATGACCTTCATCGCCATCGCCAAACCAAGCTGGTTCGAGCGCTTGGTGGTGCTAGGGGTGCAATGGGTCTTCTACTTGGGCTTCTTCGGCCTCTATCTCCTCAGCGCCCGCACCGCCCACCGGCTGGTCGGGTACTTCGAGGAAGAAGCCGTGGTGAGTTACACACGCTATCTGGCCGAAATCGACGCAGGCCATACGCCGAACGTCCCCGCGCCGGAGATCGCCAAAAAATACTGGGGCCTACCCGACGATGCCACCCTGCGCGACGTGGTGATCACCATCCGCGCCGACGAGGCCCACCACCGCGACATGAACCACGGCTTCGCCGGTGACCTCGCGGGCCAGCCCTTCGACCCGGCCAGCCTGCGCGTGGCACCGCATCATCAGCCGTTGGAAGGGGTGGTGCGGTCTTAACTCCGCTAACGCGCGCGGGGGACTTCCCCCGCTCCCCCGGCCCAAGGGGCGCGCCCCTTGGGGAACCCGGTTCTACCAACCGCCGACCAAGGGCGTAGCCTCGACAATCAACGCAAGCAAACGTCCGCGCGAACGGTATAGATTTATTCAAAATCGTAAAGCGTCACTTGACGGCGAACGGCTCAACTGAGATAATGAGGCTCGTGAAGATCAGGAATGTGATCCATCGGGGCTTACGCGCCTTCATCGAGCGGGATGACGCAAGCGGCCTTCAGCCTGCCGTCGCGGCCAAACTCCGCCTTATCCTCTCCTTTCTCCAAGATATGGCGCGCGAGGAGGAGTTGCGGGCGATCCCCAGTTGGAAAGCGCACCAGCTTAGCGGCGACCGCAAGGGAACCTGGAGCCTTTCCGTTACGAAGAATTGGCGGCTCACGTTTCGGATCGATCAGGCTGAGATCGAAATCATCGACCTCAATTACGAAGATTATCACTAGGAGGCTACCATGAGTGCGATTGACGGTATCCGCCTGAAGACCCCCGCCCATCCCGGCGGCTTCGTGAAGAGCGAAATTATTGACGCGCTCGGGCTGTCGATAACGCGCGCCGCCAGCGTGCTCGGCGTCACTCGCCCCGCCCTCTCCGCCCTGGTTAACGAGCGCGCGGCGCTTTCGTCTGAAATGGCGTTGCGGCTAGAAAAAGCCTTTGGCGTTTCGATGGATACGCTCATGCGGATGCAGAATAGCTACGACATTGCCCAGGCACGCAAACGCGAGGGGGAGATTCAGGTGGCGCGGTTTGAGGGCGTGCCGGTGGGCGCATAAGGCACGGCAGGTTAGCGCAGCAAGCCCGCGACGGAGAGGTCTTCGTCCAGATCGGGCCAGTGAATGCCCTGACCGCGCCCGATCAGTCGCCAGTTGCCCCGCTGCGCCGGTGTGGCATCGAGCAAGCGCGGGAACCAGACCAGCGGCACCGCAATTTCGCGGCCATCGACAAGTGTGACGCGGAGAAAGTCGGCGTCGCAGGCAACCGAAATGGCTAAAAACAAAAAAGACGCCATACTATTCAGGAGACTCAAAGTTTACTGCAAAATTTTTACCATATAGAATTAAAGATCTTGCGTATAACTTGAGAATTTTTGTTGATACATCCCCTAAACTATCATCATCCAAACCATTTTCTAGACCAGTGAGTTCTTTGCAAATTGAGACGAATTCATCTCTCAACTCCTGAGGAGTCTGCTGCTCATGAAACATCATAAATCGTAAACTTGCATTCTTTAGCCGTTCGTGTGGCGCACCGCTTCCACACAGGTCTAGAATCGCAGACTCTATATACTCGCTAAAACCCTTGATATCAGTTTCCATAGTCATCATCCTTTCTTAAGAGAGCACATGTGCAATTTTAGATATATTTCCTGGATAAACCGAATCAATACCCATCCAAAAACAAAAACCCCCGGCACTCGCGCACCGGGGGTTTCGCATCGCAGCCCTAAGGCCGAAAGCTTAGTTCTTCGTCTTATCGACCAGACGGTTGGCCTTCAGCCACGGCATCATCGCGCGCAGCTTTTCGCCGACTTCTTCGATCGGATGAGCGGCGTTGTTGCGGCGCTGGGCCTTGAAGCTGGGCGCGCCGGCGGCGTTTTCCAGCATCCAGTCGCGGGCAAAGCGGCCCGACTGAATGTCGTCCAGAATGCGCTTCATTTCCGCCTTGGTTTCGGCGGTCACAACGCGCGGGCCGCGCGTGTAATCGCCGTATTCAGCGGTGTTGGAGATCGAGTAGCGCATGTTGGCCATGCCGCCTTCGTAGATCAGGTCCACGATCAGCTTCACTTCGTGCAAGCACTCGAAGTAGGCCATTTCCGGCGCGTACCCGGCTTCCACCAGGGTTTCGAACCCGGCCTGGATCAGCGCGGTCAGACCGCCGCAGAGCACGGCCTGCTCGCCGAACAGGTCG
Organism: Elstera cyanobacteriorum; assembly: GCF_002251735.1. Lineage (NCBI taxonomy): Bacteria > Pseudomonadati > Pseudomonadota > Alphaproteobacteria > Rhodospirillales > Rhodospirillaceae > Elstera > Elstera cyanobacteriorum. The sequence goes on from NZ_NOXS01000035.1 coordinate 270,371, forward strand.
GTTTCGCATTCTTCCTTGAAGGTGGTTTCGATAATGCCCGCGCGGCCGCCGCCGTTGGCCGAACCGTAGGACAGGGCGAGATCAAGCGCATTGCCCGAGGCGTTCTGATAGACGGCAACAAGCGTCGGCACCCCGCCGCCCTTCAGGTATTCCGACCGCACCGTGTGGCCGGGGCCCTTCGGGGCGATCATGAACACATCGAGGTCCGGGCGCGGTTCGATCAGGCCGAAATGGACCGAGAAACCATGCGCCACGGCCAGGGCGGCGCCCTGCTTCATGTTATCGCGCAGGAAAGCGTTGTAGAGCGCGCCGTGATGTTCATCGGGCGCCAGCACCATAACCACATCGGCTTCCTTGGCGGCCTGATCCGGCGGCAGAACGCGGAAACCCGCGCCTTCGGCCTTCGCTGCCGTCGCCGACCCCGGACGCAGGGCGATGATGACTTCCTTCACGCCGCTGTCCTTGAGGTTCAGAGCATGGGCGTGGCCCTGGCTGCCGTAGCCGACGATGGCGATCTTCTTGCCTTTGATCAGGTTCACATCGGCGTCGCGGTCATAGTAAACGCGCATGGAAATCTTCCTTGGTTGATGGTTTTGTTTGTCCTATCGCGCGTTGCGCTACTTGAGGACGGTTGGCTAGAACCCGGCGGTTCCCCGCGAGATGGCGACAATCCCAGTGCGGCTGACCTCGACCAGCCCCAGCGGGGTCATCAGGGCAATGAAGGCGTTCACCTTCTCCTGGCTGCCCGTGATTTCGAAAACGAAGCTTTCGGTAGTGGAATCGATCACCCGCGTGCGGAAGACATCGGCGATGCGCAGCGATTCAACGCGCTTATCGCCCGTGCCCGCCACTTTCACCAGCGCCAGTTCGCGCTCCACATGCGGGCCTTCCGCCGTCAGATCGTGGACCTTATGCACCGGCACCAAGCGGCCAAGCTGGGCCTTGATCTGCTCGATCACCTGTTCGGTGCCGCTGGTGACGACGGTGATGCGCGACAGGTGGGCGGCTTGCTCCACCTCCGCCACGGTCAGGCTTTCGATATTATAGCCCCGGCCCGAAAACAGGCCGACGACGCGCGCCAGAATACCCGGCTCGTTATCCACCAGCACGGCGATGGTGTGACGGTTAATCGGTTGCGGTTGCTTCATGATACCCTGCGAAAAATCGGTCGAAACGGAAAACGGCGGCAGAAATGGGGAATGGTTAAACCAAAACCATCCCTTCTTCCGTCGTTACCGGGTCGGCCTTATCTTCCGGCCCCAGCAGCATTTCGTTATGCGCCGCGCCCGAGGGGATCATCGGGAAGCAGTTTTCCTTCTGATCGACGGCAATATCGGCGATCACCGGGCCGGGATGGGCGATCATCTCGCGGATCACATCGTCAAGCTCGGTCATATCGGTCGCCCGCAGGCCGCGCGCGCCGAAGGCTTCCGCCAGTTTCACGAAGTCCGGCAGGGCTTCGGAATAGCTTTCGGAATAGCGCCCGCCGTGCAGCAATTCCTGCCACTGGCGCACCATGCCCATATATTGATTGTTCAGAATGAACACTTTCACCGGCAGGCGGTACTGCACCAGGGTGCTCATTTCCTGAATATTCATCATGGCGGAAGCTTCGCCGGAAATATCCACCACCAGCGCATCGGGGTGGGCGATCTGCACGCCCATCGCCGACGGCAGGCCGTAGCCCATCGTGCCCAAACCGCCGGAGGTCATCCAATGGCGCGGGCTTTCGAAGCCGAAATGCTGGGCCGCCCACATTTGATGCTGACCGACTTCGGTGGTGATGAAGGTTTCGCGGCCCTTCGACAGATCCCACAGGCGGCGGATAGCGTGCTGCGGTTTAATGATCGTGCCATTCGACCCATAGCGCAGCGAGTCGCGCTTGCGCCATTCAGTGATCTGGCCCCACCAGGGGGTGATGTCGCGGGCCTTGATCCCCCGCTCCTTCCAGCGGGCGATCAGCGCCTTCAGCACGGTCTTCACGTCGCCGATCATCGGCAGATCGACCATCACGGTTTTGTTGATCGAGCTGGGGTCGATATCGAGGTGGATTTTCTTGGAGTTCGGCGCAAAGGCGTTCAGGCGCCCGGTCACGCGGTCATCAAAGCGCGCGCCAATGTTGAACATCACATCGGCGCCATGCATGGCAAGGTTCGACTCGTAGGTGCCGTGCATCCCCAGCATGCCCAGGAACTGCTTGTCCGACGCCGGGAAGGCCCCGAGGCCCATCAAGGTCAGCGTCACCGGGAAGTTGGTCAGCTTGGCAAATTCCCGCAGCAGGGCCGACGCTTCGTCGCCCGAATTGATGATGCCGCCGCCGCCATAGATGATTGGGCGTTCCGCCGCCGCCAGCATGTCGATGGCCTGATCGATCACCGAAAGATCGGCATCAATGCGCGGACGGTAGGTCTTATGCACCACGCTATCCGGCGGCGTATAGGGGCCGGTTGCGAACTGCACGTCTTTCGGCAGATCAATCACCACCGGGCCGGGGCGGCCGCTGCGGGCGACATAGAACGCCTCGTGCACTGTGCGGGCGAGGTTGTTCACGTCCTTCACCAAGTAATTATGCTTGGTGCAGGGGCGCGTGATGCCCGTGGTATCGCATTCCTGGAAGGCATCATTGCCGATCAAATGGGTCGGCACCTGACCGGTCAGGCAGACCAGCGGGATCGAATCCATCAAGGCATCGGTCAGGCCGGTCACGGCATTGGTGGCGCCAGGGCCGGAGGTGACCAGCACGCAGCCGACTTTGCCGGTCGAACGGGCATAGCCCTCCGCCGCATGCACCGCCGCCTGTTCGTGCCGAACGAGGATGTGGCGAATCGCGTTCTGCTGGAAAAGAGCGTCGTAAATCGGAAGGACCGCACCACCAGGGTAGCCGAAGATTACTTCTACGCCCTGGTCCTTCAGTGCCTTCAAAACGATTTCAGCCCCGGTCAGCATCTCCCGCGTGTCGCTCATGACACTCCTCACTTCGTTAAAACTCTCTCTCCCGCCGGGTGGCGGGGACAGCCTGAAATTTCAGGGAAACAGACGCTATGCGGGCCAGGGTCAGCCGGTCAAGCTGGTTTTGGACATGATCGACAAGATTTGATGCATAGCTTGATCATAATCTTGCGGATTCACGGTAAGGGCTTGGGAAAGCTGGTGCTTAAACCAGGTGGTTTGCCGTTTGGCGTACTGACGACTCGCGGCCTGCGCGAGGGTCATGGCATCGGGCAGGGCGATTTCCCCGCGTAGATGCGCCAACAACTCTGGCACGCCTAAGGCTTTTCGCAAGGGCGCATCGCGCGGCAGATCGGGCAGCAGGGTTGCGAATTGCGCAACCTCCTCTAAAGCCCCCTGCGCCATCATCGCCTCGAACCGGCGATTGATACGGTCATAAAGCCACGCCCGGTCGGGCGCCAGGACCACCGGAATAAACTCATATCCCTCCGGCGGGCCGGAGCGCGGCGCGTCGATGAAGCGGCTAAAGGGGGTGCCGGTCGCGGCCCAGACTTCGTAAGCGCGCTTGACCCGCTGGCTGTCCGAGGGGCGCAACCGTTCGGCGCTGGCAGGATCGACGGCGGCAAGCCGGGCGTGAAAGCCCAACGCCCCCTCTGCCGCGTGCAGGGCCGCCACTTCCTCGCGAATCGTGGGCGGCACCTGCGGCATATCGGCAAAGCCTTCCATCAGCGCCTTCATATAAAGGCCGGTGCCGCCGACCAGCAGCGCGGGCGTCTCGTCCAGCCCGTCAAGCAGTTCCACCACCTGCGCCCGCCAGCTTTCCGCCGTCGCCGCCGCCGCCGTCGAAAGATGACCATAAAGCGCGTGGGGGGCGCGCGCCTCCTCCTCCCGGCTGGGGCGGGCGGTGATCAGCCGCAGTTCCTGATAAAGCTGCATCGAATCGGCATTGACGATCACGGCGCCCGTCGCCTCCGCCACCGCCACTGCAAGAGCGGACTTGCCGCTCGCCGTCGGTCCCGCCAGGATGAGCCGCTTTTTGACGCCCTTCATCACGAGTCTTCCATGTCCTTCGCTCTGGTCCTCAGCACTGCACCGACGACGCCCGCCCTGACCGCCGATCTGGTTGCCGCCGCTGCGGCTGCCGCCGGTCTGCCTGCCGACGCCGCGCGCTGGCTGTTCCCGGATGTCGCCGCCGAACTGCCCGTCGCGGCAGCCGTCGATCTTGCCGCCGTGCGCGCCGCTTTAGGCAATGCCCCCATCGACGCCAATCTGGTGGAAACCGACGGGCGGCGCAAACGCCTGTTGGTCGCCGATATGGAATCGACCCTGATTGAGAATGAAATGCTGGACGATCTGGCCGCCGAAATCGGCATCGGCCCGCAGATCGCCGCGATTACCGAAAAATCCATGCGCGGCGAAGTCGATTTCGCCCAAAGCGTGCGCGAACGGGTGGCCCTGCTGACCGATCTTCCGCTCAGCATTATGGAAACCTGCGCCGCCCGTATCCGCGTGATGCCCGGCGCGAAAAGCCTGATCGCCACCATGGCCGCCCACGGCGCGCGCTGCGTGATTGCGACCGGCGGCTTCGGCTATTTCGCCCATCCCGTCGCCGATGATCTTGGCTGCCACGAGGTCCATTGCAATCATCTGGAAGTCGCCGCCGATGGCACCCGGTTAACGGGCCGCCTGATCGACCCGATCTTCGACCGCGCCGCCAAGCGCCACACGTTAGAGGGCGCCGCCGCCGATCTTGGCCTTCCGCTGTCGGCAACCCTGGCGGTCGGCGATGGGGCGAATGATCTCGATATGCTGTCGGTCGCCGGGTTTGGGGTGGCTTTTCGCGCCAAACCCATCGTTTCGGCAGCGGCGAAACTCGCGCTCAGCCACTCCGACCTAACCGGCCTGCTGTTCCTACAGGGCTATACGGCGAGCGACATCACCCGCGACTAACGATAGAAACTTGCCGGAACGCCGGGGTGCGCAGCAAAAAACGCAATTGGCACCCGGCGCGAACGGTTCAATAACGTCTGCCTGATCGAAGATCGCGCCTGCGCGGCCGCCAACAAAAGGTTTTGAGAATGACCCGGCACTCCCTTGCCAAAGACAAGATCCGCGTCCTGTTCCTCGAAGGCGTTCACCAGAGCGCGGTCGAAGAGTTCCGCCGCAATGGCTATACGCAAATCGAACAGCTTAAGGTCGCCCTCGACGAAGCGGAATTGATCGAAAAGATCCAGGGCGTTCATATCCTCGGCATTCGCTCGCGCACGCGGATCACCGATAAGGTGCTGGCCGCCGCCAACCGGCTGCTGACCATCGGCTGCTTCTGCATCGGCACCAATCAGGTCTCGCTGAATACAGCGCGCAAGGCGGGGATTCCGGTCTTCAACGCCCCCTATTCCAACACCCGGTCGGTGGCGGAACTGGTGATCGGCGAAATCATCATGCTGCTGCGCCGCATCCCGGAAAAATCCCGCGCCTGCCATGACGGCGCTTGGGATAAGTCCGCCACCAATTCCTTCGAATTGCGCGGCAAGACCCTGGGCCTCGTCGGCTACGGCCATATCGGCACCCAGCTTTCGGTACTGGCCGAGGCGATGGGCATGAAAGTGCGCTTCTTCGATATCGAAAAGAAGCTGGCGCTTGGCAATGCCCAGCCCTGCGCGACGTTGGAAGAACTGCTGGGCGTCGCCGATGTGGTCAGCCTGCACGTTCCGTCGACCCCGCAGACGAAGAATATGTTCGGTGCGGAGCAGGTGAAGGCGATGAAGCCCGGCTCCTACCTCATCAACGCCTCGCGCGGTAGCGTCGTCGATATTGATGCGCTCGCCCAAGGGCTGAAGAGCGGCCATCTGCTCGGCGCCGCCATCGACGTGTTCCCGAAGGAGCCTGCGTCGAACGGCGAAGAATTTGTCAGCCCGCTGCGCGGTTTGGAAAACGTCATTCTAACCCCGCATATCGGCGGATCGACCCAGGAAGCCCAGGAAAACATCGGCCTCGAAGTCGCCGAAAAGCTGATCAAATATTCCGACAATGGCTCGACGGTCGGCGCGGTGAACTTCGTCGAAGTCTCGCTGCCGGTGAAGGCGGGCGGCACGCGCTTCCTGCATATCCATTCGAACGTGCCGGGCGTGCTGCGCAAGGTAAACGAGGTCTTCTCGCAGAGCGAACTCAACATCTCCGCCCAATATCTGCAAACCGACCCGGAAGTTGGTTTCGTCGTCGTCGATGTCGAAGGCGCGGTCGATGAAACCGCCGTCTTGCAGCAGTTGCAGGAAATCGACGGCACCATCCGCGTGCGTTTCCTGTATTAGTCCTAACGAAAATTCACCCCCGGTGCGGGGATACCGCGCGGCTCATCCGCCTATAACTTCTTAGAAAGGAAGTCTGGGTGAGCCTGCGCAAAACCGACGTGGATGCCGATTTCGACCAAGCCGCCCTGGTGGCGGGGGAGGAAAAGGCCTGGGGACGCTTCATCGCCCGCTTTACCCGGGTGGTCGCCGCCGCCATCCGCACGGTCCCCGGCATCGGCACCCCTGGACGCGGCGAGCCGGGCGATCTGGTGCAGGATGTTTTCGTTAAGCTGCTGGCCGACGACCGCCGCTTGCTGAAAACCTACGACCCCGCCCGTGCCGCACCGGCCACTTGGCTAACGCTGGTTTCCCGCTCGATCGCCCGTGACCGGCTGCGCGCCAAACAGCTTCCCGGTGTGCCAATTGACGATGTGCCGGAAAGCGCCTTTGCCGTCGAACCCGATTTGCCTGCGGAAAAAGTGCAAATCCCACCCGGGCTCCTGTCGCCTCGGCAGGAACTGATCCTGAGCCTTCTCTATGATCAAGATATGGATGTGGCCGAAGCCGCCGCGTTTTTGCAGGTGGAGGCGCAGACCATCCGCTCCATGCACCATAAGGCGCTGACCAAACTGCGCGCCCATTTCGCCGCCGCTACGACCGGTGGGGATGAAACCACCGCCCCATCCCTACAACGGGATAGGAGATGAGAATGACCCGCCGCACGCCCTTTCCCGAGATGCCGCCGTCCGACGCCGATCAGGCCCGGGCTTTATGGCAAAATTACCGCCGCCGCAGCGCCCCGGTCGCCGAGGCACCGGGCGTGATGGATCTGGCCGCCTATGCCGACGGAAAACTGCGCGGCGCGGCGCGGGACCGGGTGGAAGCCTATCTGGCCCGCCATCCCCAAGCCTTGGCCGATGTCATCGCCGCGCGCCGGGGGACCGCACCTACCGCCAAACCGTCGCTTGGGATGCGGCTGGGGCTTGCCGACCGCATCGGCTGGGGCGCCGCGCTCTGCGGGTTCTGCCTCGCCCTCTGGCTTGGCTTTGCCACCGGCGAGCAGGTCGCCAGCGCCGAAAGCGATGCCTATGCCCTCTATACCGCCGCAGGGGAGGATAATGTCGATCTTTAGCCGCCTACCGCCCTGGCGCCGTGCCCTACCTTGGGTGCTGCTGGTCATTTCCCTGGGGTTCAACCTTGCCTTCTTTCTCGGTCAGCGCTGGCACGATCGGTTTTTGGCCGAGATCGAGCCGAATATCATCGAACGCGCCAAGCTGACGCCGGAACAGGGCGAGGCTTTCAAACAAATGCGCGCCCGCGTGCTCGCCGAACTCATTGCCACCGGCAGGGAAGGGTCGCGCCGGGCGGGGCTGATCTGGGACGATCTCAAAGAAGCGCCCGTAGACCGGCCCGCCGCCGAACGCGCGATGCGCGAGATGGGCGAACGCCGCCTGCAAGCGCAGGCCCGCGTGCTGGATGACGTAATCCGCTATCTCGACAGCCTGCCGCCCGATCAGCGTGCGGAGGTGGTGGAGGCCGTCCGCCGCCGCGATCCGCTGACCCGCACCCTGCTGTTTGGCCCTGGCGGCCTGCCGCGTCCGCCCCGGGCGCCGGGTAGCCCCGGGGCACCGCCCCCCCCTCCTCCTCCAGCCGGTCCGGTGCCGCAATGACAGCTTTTTCCGACTCTTCCCGGCAGACCTATGCCCCCGGACGTGTCAGCGCCGACGCCCTCGACCCGACCCGCTTGGTCAAACGCTCCGTCGTCGTTGCCGGGCATCGCACCAGTGTTTCGCTGGAAGACGCTTTTTGGTCGGAACTGCGCCGCGTTGCGACCGCGCGCCGCTGTAGCATCAACGCCCTGATCGCCGAGGTGGACGAGGGCCGCTCCGGCAATCTCTCCTCCGCCATCCGCGTGTTCCTGCTGCTGAACCGCGTGAAGGACGAGTAGTTTTTTGCCCTCAAGCGCCGGGCGGGTTTCTCCGAAACCCTTGGCTTCCGCGCCATAAGGCGCGCGGCGCAGTCGCGCCGTCGGTTAATTTTTGCCCTCAAGCGCCGGGCGGGTTTCTCCGAAACCCTTGGCTTCCGCGCCATAAGGCGCGTGGGCCATTGACCTTCCGACGGACGACGGTTAAATCCGGCGCATGGCTCCTCCCCCGCTTCTGGCTCTGCGCACCGCGACCGTCACCTTCGGCGCGAAACCGATTTTCAACGATATCGATCTGGCGATCACGCCGGGCGAGCGCGCCTGTTTGGTCGGGCGCAATGGGTCGGGCAAATCAACCCTGCTGAAAGCCTTGGCGGGCGAGGTTGATCTCGACGGCGGCGAGCGCTTTTTGCAGCCGGGCACGCGCATTGCCTATCTGCGGCAAGACCCGAATTTCGGCAGCGCTAAAACGGTCGGCGATTACGTCTTGGCGGGGCTACCGCCCGACGCTGGCCCCGAAGGCCCCGCGACGGTGGAAGCGGTGCTGGCCGCCCTGACCCTTGCCGCCGAAAAGCCCGTTTCCGGCCTATCGGGCGGGGAAGCGCGCCGGGCCGATCTGGCGCGGGCGCTGGTGTCCCGCCCCGATGTGCTGCTGCTCGACGAGCCGACCAATCACCTCGACCTGCCAACGATTGCGTGGCTGGAAGAGGAGCTTGCGGGGTTTCGTGGCGCCCTGCTGGTCATCAGCCACGACCGCGCCTTTCTGAAAGCGGTCGCCCGCCGTACCCTCTGGCTCGACCGGGGCACCGTCCGGCGGTTGGATAAAGGCTACGAAGCCTTCGAAGAATGGTCGGAACAGGTCATTGCCGCCGAGGAGCAGCAGGCGCGCAAAGACGCGGCCAAGCTGAAGGAAGAAATGCGCTGGCTGCGCGAAGGCATTTCCGCCCGCCGCCGCCGCAATATGGGCCGGGTGCGCGCACTCTACGATCTGCGCCAAAAAATGTCCGAACGGCTGAAAGTCGCGGGCAGCGTCAGGGCAGAAATCGCCAGCACCGATACGGGCGGCACGATGGTCGCCGAAGCCGAGCATCTGCGCTACGAGATCGACCAGCCGACACCGGACGGCGGCACACTGCGGCGCGTGCTGGTGCCGGATTTTAACTTCCGCCTTGTGCGCGGCGCGCGCGTCGGCGTCATCGGCCCCAATGGCGCCGGGAAAACGACCCTGCTGCGCATGCTGCTGGGGCAGTTGCGCCCGACCAGCGGTAAGCTGCGCATCGGTTTTGGCATCGAACCCGTTTACTTCGATCAGAAGCGCGAGCAGCTCGATCCCGACGATACGCCGTGGAAAATCCTCTGCGAAGGCGGCGGCGATCAGGTAATCGTCAATGGCCGCCCAAAGCATGTGGTCGGCTATCTGCAGGATTTCCTCTTCGCCCCCGAACAGGCCCATAGCCCCGTGCGCAGCCTGTCAGGCGGCGAGAAGAACCGGTTGCTGTTGGCGAAACTCTTCCTACGCCCGGCCAATCTGCTGGTGCTCGACGAACCGACCAACGACCTCGACCTTGAAACCCTCGACCTGTTGGAAGAGGTGCTGGCCGATTATCCCGGCACTGTCCTACTGGTCAGCCACGACCGCGATTTCCTTGATCGCACCGTCACTGGCACGATTGCTTTCGACGCCGATGGCGAAGTGCGCGCCTACGCGGGCGGCTATTCGGATTGGCTGACCCAGCGGCCCGATGCCCCCATCGCCAAAGCCGCGCCGAAGGCCGCCGCTAAGCCCGAAAGTACCGCCCCGAAAGCCGCCGCCACCAAACTTTCCTTCAAAGAACAGCGCGAGCGCGAGCAATTGCCCGGTCAGCTTGAAGCGGGAAACACTCTGCTCGCGAAACTCGAAGCCCGATTGGCGGACAGCGATTTTTACTCAAAAGACCCAAAAGGTTTCGCGGAAACTTCGGAGAAACTGGAGGAGTTGCGCGCCAACCTTGCGGTTTTGGAAGATCGCTGGCTGGAGTTGGAAATGAAGGCCGAAGAGTTAGCCCAGGGCCGAACTTAGCCTTTTTTTAAGGCGATATTGACATCTTGTTAATCCTAAGAGGCAATTTCTTATTAACAAAACCTTAATATGAGCTTTATGCTTAAATTGTTTTGACGTCTTGCGCAGTTGTCCCGAACAGGATAGGCTTCTGGCTGGATTTATCTTGCCTCATGGAAGCGGCCACGTGACTTCTGCCACCCCGTCCCGTCCCGGCACTCACGTTGCAACCGCATCCAGCACCGAGGCGGGGCGCTCGGCATCCGCCGGGGTTTCGGCGGCAAAACTCGCCCGTCTGCGCGAAGATCGCGCCCGGCTTTTGGCCTTTTCCTTCTCCCGCGCCGAACTGTTGCTCGAAGTCGATGCCGATATGCGCATCACCTATTGTTTCGGCGCCAGCTATTCACTGACCGGCATGTCCACCGATGATTTGCTGCAGATGCCGCTGATCAATCTGCTGGCGGAAACCAGTCGGCATTTGGTGAAGGAAATTCAGATTGCCCTCGCGAATGGGCTGCGCATGCGCCCGCAAGGGCTGTTTCTGAAGATCAAAGACGGCCGGATGGCGGCGGGCACCGTCGCTGGGTTTCCGCTGCCGGAGCGAGATGACCGTTTTTACCTGTCCTTCGCCAATAAAACCGAAGTGAACGAGGAAGGTTTGCCGCGCGCGCTGGAGTCGCTGGAAGCCACCGCCCAGAACCGCGACCGGTCCACCGGCCTTTTAACCCAAGATGCTTTCACCGAAATTGCCGCCCGCCGCCTAAAATATGCCAAAGACCACCCCGATCAGGAACCCTTGCGCCTGACGATGGTCGATCTCCACGGTGTTTCAGACCTCGGGGCCCGGCTGGATCAGACCGAACAGGCCGCCTTTCAGCGGGCGCTGGGGGCGCTGCTGTCCAGCCAAAGCCAGGGCGGCGATAGCGCGGTACGCCTGTCGGACGATAAGTATGGCGTTTTGCACGATGCCAATGTCGATTCGCGCGACATCAAAGCCCAGGTGGAAGCCCTGGCAAAACAGCTTGATCCTGAGGGCGAGGGCATCCACGTCATCGCCAACGAGCTGAAGATCGATATGACGGATATCAACGTCGTCGATGCCAGCCGGGCGCTGATCTATGCCGTCACCAAATTCACCGAGAACCAGAAGGGCGATTTTACCGTCACGAACCTGAATGAAAGCCTGGGGGCTTTGATGAAGGATACCGTGGCGCGCGTGACCTCGATCCGCGATATTCTAGCCTCGCACGGGTTTAGCCTGGTCTTCCACCCGATTGTCGACCTTAAAACCCGCCGCATCCACCATCAGGAAGCGCTGTCCCGCCTGCCGGACGGTTCTTCCCCTTTCGAAACGGTTACCTTTGCCGAACAATTGGGCATGGTGACCGAGCTTGATTTATCGATCTGCCGTCAAGTGCTGAAGCAGTTGGATGCCGAACCGGAAGCCTATGACGTGGCGGTCAATATTTCCGGCGGGTCGTTCGAGTCGGAACTGTTTGTCAATGATCTCGACGAACTCCTGCGCCGTCACCCCAAGCTGCGGCGCCGCCTGCTCATTGAAATCACCGAATCGGCCTCCATCAACGATTTGGAGCGGGTTGGCCGCGTCGTGGATAAGCTGCGGGCGATGGAATATCGCGTCTGCATCGATGATTTCGGCGCGGGCGCGGCCGCCCTGCACTATCTGCGCGCCTTTAAGGTCGATGTGGTGAAGCTCGACGGCGTGTACGTGAAGAATATTCAAAGCAACGACCGCGACCGTATGTTCGTCCGCGCGATCCTTCAGCTTTGTAAAGAGCTTGGCATCGAGACCACCGCCGAAATGATCGAGACGGAGGCCCAGGCCGCTATTCTTACGTCGCTCGGCGTCACCCACGGCCAGGGCTATCTGTTCTATAAGCCCAATGGCCGGATTTTCAAACGCCCGGCCTATTCGCCGATTCCCGACCAGTGGGATCCGTCGAAAACCCGCGTGCGCACGCGGCGCAGCGTGTGGGAATAGGTTTCCCACACGCAGGCAAGAGTTAAGCGGGTCGGCAGATCAGGCCGACCAAGCGCCGGACAATCGGCAAAACCAGCAGCAGCACCGGAAAAGCCACAAGCCAGGAGAGGCCCCAGGCCCCCATCCAAGCCGAAGGGAAAGCGGGGGTCAGGCCAAGGGTGCGCAGTGTCGCAATCCCGGAGACGACAAAGGTCATCAGGATCGACAGCAGCAACGGCATGACGAAGACCGCCGCACGGGCGGGTAAGCGATACGACGAAATCATGGAAATTCTCACATATTAAGCCCGACACGCATCCCTCCGGCGAGTGCCGGGCATAAGGGATGCGTTGCTTAACGTGAGACGCTTACGGTCAAGGCTGACCTAATTTTGATACAGGCCCGGTCCCCAAAAGGCAAGGCCCGTCACGCTTCCAGCAACCCCGGCCCGCGCCGCACCGGGCGGATGCTTTCGGCCAGCCCGTTTGCGCCGAGGGTGACAAGCGCACCGCAGATCGTGCCGTCGCCCTCCGCCGGGGTTAACCGTTCGCCGGGCAGTTTGCGGACGAAGCGCGCCACCGCCGGTTCGGCCTTCATGCCGATGATGCTATTATAATCGCCGCACATGCCCGCATCGGTCTGATAGGCGGTGCCTTTCGGCAGAATACGCCCATCAGCACTGGGTACATGGGTATGGGTGCCGACGACGAAGGATACCCGCCCGTCCAGATGATAACCGAGGGCCATCTTTTCCGAACTGGCTTCGGCATGCACATCGATCAGAATACCGTCGACGCTGCCGCCCAGCCGGTGCTTCGCCAGTTCGGCATCGACCGTGCGGAAGGGATCGTCCAGCGGGTCCATGAACAGGCGGCCCATGACATTGACCACCAGCAGCTTCTTACCGCCCTTGGTATAAACCTGGGCGCCGCGCCCCGGCGTCCCCGGCGGATAATTGATCGGGCGTAGAATGCGCGGTTCGGCATCGATCTGGGTCAGCAGCGTGCGCTGGTCCCAGGAATGATTGCCAAGGGTCAGACAGTCCACCCCGGCCTTAAACAGATCGCTAGCGATTTCCTGCGTTAATCCAAAGCCGCCCGCTGCATTTTCGGCATTCACGACGATGAAATCGGGCTGAAGCTCGGTCATCAGCCCCGGCAGCCGCGCCATGAGGGCATCGCGCCCGGCCCGCCCGACGATATCGCCAAAGAATAAAACCCGCATCGGCCTTCCTCCTCAGCCGGTGCGCCCGCAGGGTCTGTTATGATTCCTGTGGAAACTGCCGGCAGCCCCGTTCGGTGACAATCACCGATAAAGGTTTGTCATAGGGGCCAACGGGCAAAAGGGAAAGGGTCTCCTCTTCCTCCGCAGGGCAGCCTTGCGCGGCAAAGGCGACGCCGATGGCCAATGCCCCCGGGCGCAGGGCCAGCGTGCGATCATAAAAACCGCCGCCCTGCCCCAACCGCTGCCCCAAGCGGTCGAAGGCCAGCAGCGGCACCAGAATGACGGTAGGATCACACAGCGGCGCAACCGGGCTTGGCTCGGTGCTGAACATCGCATGCACCAGCGTATCGCCCGCCTGCCAGCGGCGGAAGGCCAGCGGCTTGTTCATTTCCTCGACCACCGGCAGCGCCAGCGTCCAGCCGCGCTGGCTGAGCCGCTCCAGCGCTGGGCGCGGGTCAAGCTCCATCCCCTGCGGCCAATAGCCCGCGATACACCCCACGGGCTGATCCGCCAGAAACTGTTCGAGATGCAGGGCGAGCATCTGCGCCGAGCCAGGCTGTTCGCGCGCCGCCAGTTTGCGCCGTTCGCGCGCGCGGCGGCGGTGCCAGGCCTTGCGGGTTTCGATGGAAGCGGCGTGCCACGCGGCCGATCCCGGCGTCAGCAACGCCGGGTCAAGACCACGCGCATGGGCTGGCAGGGGGGAAAAGGCCATACCGCGACCTCCGGCGAACACGGGTTAAATCTTAACCCGATATTAGCGAAAAGCGCGCCGGAAAGAAATAATTTTAGGCAAACGCAGACAGGATACCGCACCTGCGAGAATCGCGAGGCATCGTTAAAGGGCGGCGGAATGGACCTTGAGGCGTGGTAGCCGCCTTGGCCGTTGGCACAGCGATCCTCTGTGGCCTGCGCAAGCAGGTGGGCGCCATATACCGGAACCACGATCCCGGCAGGGACAGCTCCCGAAGGATGGACATTGGCCCCAGGGAAATAATGGCCTGACGAACCAGGCAGCTACCACCTTCTTACTTAGGCGGTCTCTAGCGATCCTGCAAGCTGTTCGATCCGATCCGCCAGGGCGTGCAGCGCATCGGCAGCGCGCTCGTCGAGGCCCTGAAGCCGCTGCTGGCTGGCGCGGTTTTCATCCAGCTCATCGGCCAGCAGCAGGGCGGCGACCAGCAGAAGCTGAGCTTCCCCCACCTGACCGAAGCTGCGGACGAGGCCGGTGATGCGGCTATCGACCTGCCCCGCCAGGGCACGCAGCCGCTCTTCCTCCCCCGGGCCGCAGGCGACCCGGTAGGTCCGGCCATTCACGACAATATCGAGATCCGGCATTCTGCCCCCTTCTCCGTCCATCCGCACGTCAGGGTGCCAAGAGACCGCGCAGGCGCCCGATGGTCTGTTCCAACCGTTCGGCAGCCTGACGGTTTGCCAGCACCAGGGCGGCATTCTGTTCTTCGGCGGCGCGCAGGGCCGTTGCCACCCGCGTCACCTCCTCGGGATCGACCGGGGGGCGCGCTTGGATGGCCGCTTCAAGCCGGGCGAGGGCATTTTCAACCCGGTGAACCGCTTGCGCGTATCGACTGTCCGTCATCGTCATAGCCCCTATTCCCTAACCTATACTCCCGCAGGCGACAAGGTTATTGACGCGCCCCCGTGGGTTGCTATGGTCCCGCCGATTTACGGTTCTGCCTCAATCGGACCGCCCCGCGTGCCTGCCGAACGGAAATATAATCATGACCAATAGCTTAGCGCCCTTGGATGTCTCGCGCCAGAAGCGGATGGCAAATGCCGTGCGCGCGCTGTCGATGGACGCGGTGGAAAAGGCCAAATCCGGCCATCCTGGCATGCCGATGGGCATGGCCGATGTGGCAACCGTTCTGTTCACCCGGCACCTGAAGTTCGATCCGGCAACCCCGGCGTGGCCTGACCGCGACCGCTTTATCCTGTCGGCGGGCCACGGCTCGATGCTGATTTACAGCCTGCTGCACCTGACCGGTTACGCCGATCTGACGCTCGACGAGATTAAGAATTTCCGCCAATGGGGCGCGCGTACAGCGGGCCATCCCGAGTTTGGCCATGCCGCTGGCATCGAAACCACCACCGGGCCGCTGGGCCAAGGCATCGCCAATTCGGTCGGCTTCGCCCTGGCCGAACGGGTGCTGAACGCCAAATATGGCGACGCGCTGGTTGATCACCGCACCTATGTGATCGCGGGCGACGGCTGCCTGATGGAAGGCATCAGCCAGGAAGCGATTTCGCTGGCCGGGCACCTGAAGCTCAACCGTCTGATCGTGCTGTGGGACGATAACCAGATTTCCATCGACGGGCCGATTTCCATGTCCTCGTCGGAAGATCAGGCGATGCGCTTCCAGGCCGCTGGCTGGAATGTGCTGAGCTGCGACGGGCACGACGCCGCCGCGATCGACGCCGCCCTGACCGCCGCCAAGACCAGCGATAAGCCCGTGCTGATCGCCTGCCGCACCACCATCGGCTATGGCGCACCGAAGAAGGCCGGCACCTCCGGCGTTCACGGGTCGCCGCTGGGGGCCGAAGAAATCGCCGGTGCCCGGGCCGCGCTGGATTGGCCCTATGCGCCGTTCGAAATTCCCGATGATATCCGCGCCGATTGGCTGGCCGCCGGAAGCCGGGGCGCCGCCGAATTCGCCGCCTGGACCAACCGTCTGGATCAGGCCGACGCGGGCAAACGCGCCGCCTTTGAAGCCGCGCTCTCCGGCGAGCTTCCGGCCAATTTCGCCGATGCAGTCGCCACCGCCAAGGCCCAGTTGGTTGCCGAAGCGCCGAGCATCGCCACCCGCCAAGCCTCGCAAAAGGCACTGGAAGTGCTGGCCCCCGTGGTGCCGACCTTCCTGGGCGGCTCTGCCGATCTGACCGGCTCGAACCTAACCAAGATCAAGGCCGATACCGCCGTTTCCGCCGATAACTACGGCGGGTCTTACGTTTACTACGGCATCCGCGAACATGGGATGGCCGCAGCGATGAACGGCCTTGCCCTGCACGGCGGTATCATCCCCTTCGGCGGCACCTTCCTAGTGTTCACCGACTATTGCCGTCCCTCGATCCGCCTGTCGGCGCTGATGAACCAGAAGGTCATCTATGTGATGACCCATGATTCCATCGGCCTCGGCGAAGATGGGCCGACCCATCAGCCGGTCGAACATATGGCCGCCCTGCGCTGCATTCCGAACCTCAAGGTCTTCCGCCCCGCCGATGCGGTGGAAACGCTGGAAGCCTGGGCGCTGGCCGTCAGCTTGGAAGGCCCCTCGGTCCTCGCCCTGTCGCGTCAGGCCGTGCCGTCGCTGCGCAAGGATGCCGACGCGCAGAACCTGTCGGCGCGCGGGGCTTACGTGCTGAGCCCCGCCAAGGGCGACCGCAAGGCCACCCTTCTGGCGACCGGCACCGAAGTGTCGCTGGCCATCAAAGCGCAAGCCACCCTGGCCGAAGCCGGTATTCCGGTCGCCGTCGTTTCGATGCCGTCCTGGGAGCTGTTCGCCCAGCAGGATGCCGCCTATCGCGCCGAAGTTCTGGGGACGGCCCCGCGCATCGCCATCGAAGCCGCCAGCGGGTTCGGTTGGGATCGCTTCACCGGCGAAACGGGTCTGTTTATCGGCATGCAGGGCTTCGGCGCCTCGGCCCCGGCGGAACGGCTTTATGCTGAATTCGGCATCACGGCCGACGCGATTGTTGCGGCGGTCAAGGCGCGCGTGTAATTTCGCTACACAAAATCAGGATGGCTGCCCAACCGGGCAGCCGCTACGGAGGAATGACTCATGGCTGTTCGCGTTGCGATTAACGGCTTTGGCCGTATCGGTCGGTTGGTTCTGCGGGCGCTGGCCGAATCGGGCCGCGACGATCTGGTGGTCGTCGGCATCAACGATCTCGGCGATGTGAAGTCGAACGCCCATCTGCTGAAGCGCGATTCGGTGCACGGCACCTTCCCGTTCGACGTGACCACCGGCGACGACTGGATGGATTACGGTAAGGGCAAGATCAAGATCACCGCTGAACGCGACCCCGCGAAGCTGCCGTGGAAAGACCTGAACGTCGATATCGCCTTCGAATGCACGGGCATTTTCACGAAGCGCGACGCCGCCGCGAAGCATCTGGAAGCTGGCGCCAAGCGCGTGCTGATCTCCGCCCCTGCCGATGGGGTCGATCTGACGGTCGTCTATGGCGTCAACCACGCCGCGCTGACCAAGGATCACGTGATCGTCTCCAACGCCTCCTGCACCACCAACTGCTTGGCGCCGGTGGCCTATGTGCTGAATGAAACCGTTGGTCTCGATCACGGTTTCATGACGACCATCCACGCCTATACCGGCGACCAAAACACCGTCGATACGCTGCACAAGGATCTGCGCCGCGCCCGCGCGGCCGCCCTGTCGATGATCCCGACCTCGACCGGTGCCGCCCGCGCTATCGGCCTCGTGCTGCCGGAACTGAAGGGTAAGCTCGACGGCACCTCGATCCGCGTACCGACGCCGAACGTCTCGCTGATCGATCTGACCTTCGTTGCCAAGAAAGCCACGACGGTTGAAGAAATCAACGCCGCCATGCTCGCCGCCTCGACCGGCAAACTGAAGGGCGTGCTCGGCACCACGTCGGAAGAACTGGTCTCGTCGGACTTCAACCATAATCCGGCAAGCTCGACCTTCGACCTCACCCAGACCCAGGTGATCGACGGTACTTTCGTCCGCGTGCTGTCGTGGTACGATAATGAATGGGGCTTCTCCAACCGCATGCTCGATACGGCGGCGGCAATGGCAAAGCTGATCTAACGTCTCTATAACATCGTTAGACCGGAAACCCGCCCCGCGCACCCGCCGGGGCGGGTTTTTCTATGGAGGAAACAGACATGAGCGCCCCAGACATCCGCAGCGGCGGCTTCGCGTGGCCGCCCGTCGTAACTGTCTACTCCCATGATCAAGCGCGGGAGGCCGCTGCCGCCGCGTTACGCCACGGCACCGGGCTAACGCTGCTCTCCGCCGATAGCGCCGCCGACGCGGTGGGCGTCGGCTGGATGGCAACCCTCGGGCGCCTGATCCGCGAGGAATTTCCAACCCTAACGGTCTACACGATCCTTGATTGCGGTGCAGCAGGCGGGCGGGCGATGGCCGCCCTGCGCGCCGAGATCGACGCGATCGTTTTTACCGGCGGGGAGAAGAGCACGCTTGCCCTCGCCGATCAGGCCGATGATCTTGGCAAAGGCCTGCTGCCAGACCGGCCTGAGAGCCTGGATTTTCTCACCCTGCCCGACGATCCCGAGCGCTGTAATATCGCGATATCGGAGTGGTTTGAACTTACAACCTAGAGTCAAACAAGCTGCCTAACCCTACGGGATGGCTTGAAACTTTCGCTTAGAAACATTATCATAAAATTTGAATGATGTTTTCCCTTCAGAAGGAGGGGGCGATGGTTTCGACGCAGACCGTTACGGCTATGCAACGTGCCCAACAGACGTTGGACCGCGCCTTTGCGCGCCTGGGCACGGGCCAGGTCGAGACCAGCAGCAGTGTCAATCGCGCGATCCATCAGACCAAGGCCGACCTGACGGCGGAGATTGCAGCGCAGCAAAGCCGGATCAATGGCGCAACACGGGATGAGGGGCGGTCGCTGACCGCCGTTGATGCCTATAGCGAGGCCGAAACCCGCTATTTGCAAGCGGCTGCAATTCTAAAGAATAGCGCCCGAGATGGGGCGACGGTCTACGAACGGCAAACTGCCGTTGCGGAAGCTGAACGGATACATGCCTCCATCGATCCGCTCTACGGAAACAAACTGTTTGAGGGGGAGCAGGTCGCTTTCCAGGGCGATAAATTAGGCCATCTCGCCCCCACCGGATTAGGCACGGGCCGAGACGTCAGTCTTGTGGATCGTATTTTTTATGCTGCCAGCAATGGGGCGGATGGGTTCGAACTGTGGAGCTCGACCGGGGGCGTTGGCTCCGAACTGGCCGTCGGCGATATCGAACCGGGGCCGCTCGGGCAATTCACGGCCGGAACCGCGCCAACTTGGGCGGCGGCAAATGGTTTACTGTATTACACAGCCTCCACAGCCGCCAATGGGACCGAGCTATGGCGGTCAGACGGCACGAAAGCCGGAACCTTTCTGCTCAGCGATCTCACCCCTGGCGCCCCCAGCAGCACCATCAGCAATATGGTGGAGCTTAAAGGGTCTCTCTATTTTACCCTCAGCGAAGGGACTGACCATTATCTTTATAAGAGTGATGGAACAGCAGAAACCACAAAGAGAATATCAAAAATATCATCAGGTTCCGCGCCAAAATATTTCACATCCCTGGACAATAATCTTTATTTTGTTAGCCAGACTCCCAGTAACGGCATTGAACTGCGTCGCACCGATGGCACTCTATCGGGCACCTCTCTGGTTGCTGATATTCGCCCAGGCGCCGCCTCATCCTTTCCAGAGTATCTGACCCCATCGGGCGATAAACTCTTTTTTACAGCTCTCACGAGTACGGGCGGGCGCGAGCTTTATGTAGCGGATAAAACCGGCACGCGGCGCGTTGCGGATATTTATCCGGGTTCGACGGACGGGCTGCCAATTACGCCGACGATGTTTATCAGTGCTGTTAAGGGCGGGGTTGTGTTCACGGCGCAAGATCCAACCGCCGGAATGGAACTCTATTACAGTGATGGCAATAGCGTCACCCGCTTGACTGACCTGACCCCCGGCCCGGCCGATACATCATTCGGTGGCCCAACACGGGCTGCGGCCATCGGCGATAAATTTGCTTTCGCCGCCACGACCAGCGATGGGTTCTATGCCCCATACCTAACGGATTTGGCGGGTAATCGTCAGCTTATCACCAGCGACGACGGCGATGCCCTGACGTTCAGTTCCCACTTCGTCGCGGCTGGAAATTATCTCTACATGCGCGCGGCGGAAGCGGGGGCGCCCGGCAGCCGCCTCTATCGGGTTGACCCGACCACAGCAAAAGCAACGGCGATTGCAGGGACGCAAGATATTCCCTTCGTTAACCAAACAGTTATTGGTGATAAAGTCTTTGCGACGGCGCTGAAGTCGGGCATTCAACGCACCTTTGTCTATGGGCCGGACGGTTTGTATCAAGTCCCTGGTACAATTTCCCAAGGATATGCCATCCTGGTGCCAGGCCTAACCGGTACCCGTTTGCAGCAGTCGGCTGACACGCTGACGGCTGCGGCGGTCAATGTGTCCAGCCAACGCCAGGCGGCACAATGGGCAGCAGACCGCGCCGGGATCGTTCAGCAGTTTCATGCCGGGATCAAAACGGTCGCGGAACAGGCTAAGCAACAAGTATCTGTTGCTGATCCTCAGAACGAACTGACCGTCGCCCGCGACGCCAGCGAGCGCTTGCAGCGCGGGTCGGCCAGTTTGGCTGCTGAAGCGCAGGCTGGGGCTTTTCTGGCGGGCGGGCTTCAGGATGTACTGAAAGCTGCGAAAACCGAAAGTGAAGACCTGCAAGCCCGGCGAGACGCCAAACTTCAGGAAGCCAAGCGCCAGCAACGCAGCAAACTCCTGCGCGGCGAAGTCACCACGCCGCCCGCCCGCCCGGTGACGGCGGGCCTCTCCACGATCGGGTTGCAAGTCGATACGTCCCGCTTCGACCCGCCCCCGGTGCAACCGGCTTATCGCCCGGTGATCGCCCCGATCAAACTGGCCGGCGCGACCCTGACGTAAAAATCCCCGGTGCCGCAGCATCCGGGGATTCTTTTAGAAATCGAGATCGGCGTAGTGGCGGGGCGGCGGCATCCCGGGAATATGATCGGCCAACAAGGGCCGGAAGCTGGGGCGGGATTTGACGCGCGCGTACCATTCCTTTGCCCCGGGGTGCTGATCCCACGGAACATCACCCAGATAATCGACGCACGAGAGATGTGCCGCTGCCGTAACGTCCGCCAAACTAAAATCGGCCCCGGCCAGATAGCTGCGGCGATCCGACAGGTAGGCGATATAGTCCAGATGGTAGTGGATATTGGCGTATCCCGCCTTGATCGCTTGGCTATTCGGAGTGCCGATACCGGTCAGCCGCTTGGTGATCTTCTCGTCCACCAGGTTTTGCGTCACCTCCCGATTGAATTTCACATCAAACCAACCGATCAAGCGACGAATTTCTGCCCGCTCCAGCGCCGTTTGCCCCAGCAAGGGCCGATCAGGAAAACTTTCCTCGATGAATTCGGCAATCGCCGTTGCATCGGAAATCGGGTGTCCGCCCGGTTCGAACAACAGCACGGGCACCTCGCCCGCCGGGTTCAGCGCCAGAAACTCCGGTCGCCGTTCCCAGGTTTTTTCGATCTGTAGATCGAATTCCAGGTTCTTTTCTTTCAGCATCAGCCGGATCTTGCGCGATCCGGGCGATACAAATTGGTGAAACAGCAACATCATAGCTTCTGCTTATACAGCCCTAGCCCGCTGCTGCCAAAGCCCAAAGACGTGACAAAGTGACAGATAGAAAACAGTTAAAATTGCGCCCAATTTACGGTACATCTCACCCCTCAAAAGGGGTGGGCCGTTATGACGCAGAATAAAATCCCGGCAGGACAACTGCCGGTCGCCGACCCGGCCGGTCTCGGGCGCTATGTCGAAGCGCTGGCCAAGCGGGCGGGCACGTTAGGGGTGGAAGCCGCCGATATGGCGGGCCGGGCGGAAGATATTGCGGAACAGGTCCATCGGCAGGCCGATGCGTTGACCGAAATGCGCGGCCAAGTGCAGGATATCGCCGCCAGCAACCGCCAGATTCTGGATGAAACCGGACAGGCGGAAAGCGATATCCGCACCAGTCATCAGCGTATGACCCAGGCGCAGGCGGCGATCAAAGTCGCGCTGGACGATGTGCTGAGCCTGACCGACGGGATCACCCGCATCGAGCAACGCCTCCCCGGTCTCGAACAATCCCTCGATCAAGTTGGGCGCGTCTCCGCCGATATCGAACGCATCGCCCGGCAGACCAATCTTCTGGCCCTCAATGCCACCATCGAAGCTGCCCGCGCCGGGGAAGCCGGGCGGGGCTTTGCCGTCGTCGCGGGCGAGGTCAAAACGCTGTCGCGCCAAACGGCAGAGGCGGTAACGGAAATCCAGCAAACCCTTGCGGCCCTCACCCGTCAGATTCGTGACCTGATTGCCGAAAGCGGCGAAGCGTCGGGCAAGGCATCCGCCGCCCGGGCGGGCAGCGGCCAGATTGGCGAGGCCGTGCGCGATATTGATCATGCCTGCACGACGATTGCCGCCACCCAGCGCACGGTGAGTGCGATTGCCGCCCATTCCAGGGATAATCAAGCGAGTTGCGACGCGCTGGTCGGCGGCATTACCCGCCTCTCCGACACGGGCGACCGCATGCGCACGGGCATCGCCGACGTCGCCCAAGGCACCCGCAATGTCCTAACCCTGTCCGAAGACCTCATCGAACTGACGGCGGAAGCTGGGGTTGAAACGGTCGACACGCCCTACATTCAGGCCGCGATTGCTGGCGCGGCAGAGGTTTCCCGCCGGTTCGAAGCCGGGTTAGACGCGGGGCGGGTGACGCTGGACGCCTTGTGGGACGAAGCCTATCAGCCCGTTCCCGGCACAGCGCCCCAGAAGTTTACGACCCGCGCCCTGCCCTTCTATCAGACCGCTTTGGCTGATGTGTTGGAAGGCCTTGCCGCCCTGACCCCGCAGACCATTCTGTGTGTTGCGACCGACCGGCAGGGCTATCTGCCCGTTCACAATAAACGCTTCTCGCACCCCCATCGCCCGGACGATGCCGAGTGGAATGGTCAGCATTCCCGGGATCGCATCATGATGACCGACCGCACGGCCCAAGCCGGATTGAAGTCGACCAAACCCTTCTTGGTGCAGACCTACCGACGCCGTTTGGGCAGCAAGGTCGAGTTACTCAAGGATGTCTCGGCCCCAATTCTTGTAAAGGGGCGGCGCTGGGGTGTGCTGCGCCTCTGTTACACGCCCTAACCTTTAGGCCGCGCTCACCCCCGCCCCGCCACCGTGGGTAACCGTGGGAACGGCATAGCCCGCAGGCTTGTCGCCCACCGTCACCCCGCCGGTCAGCATGGCCTGAATTTCCGGCTGGAAGAAGCTGTAGGGGAAGCGCGGTTCGGGACGGCTGACCGCCGCCAGCCGGGCGGCGAGGTCCGGCGGCAGGGTGAAATCCAACGCGCCCAGGCTCTCCTGAAGCTGCATAAGTTTCGTTGCGCCGAGGATCACGCTGCCAACGCCGGGGCGATTGGCCACCCAATTGAGCGCCACCTGTGCCATCGGTTTGCCGAGCGCCAGCGCCACGGCGTCCAACTCCGCGACGATGCGCCAGTTACGGTCGGTAAATTTGGCGAAGGCCGGGTCATCAGTGCCGCGCATCTCCTCAAGCCGCCCTTCCCCCGTCACGCCGGGCCGATACTTGCCCGAGAGAAGGCCAGAGGCCAGGGGGCTCCAGACCATCGTGCCGATGCCCCGATCGAGACCGAGCGGGATAAACTCATCCTCGATTGACCGTTCCGCCAAACTGTATTCGAGTTGAAGCGCGGTCAGCGGCTCCCACGCCCGCAGTTCCGCCAGGGTTTGCGCGCGCGCTGCCACCCAGGCGGGGACATTGGATAGGCCGATATGGCGTACTGTCCCGGCGCGCACCAGATCGTCCAAGGTGCGCATGACTTCTTCGATGGGCGTAATGCGGTCCCAGGTGTGGAGCAGGAACAGGTCAATATAATCGGTGCCGAGGCGCCTCAGCGAGCCTTCCACCGCCCGCAGAATATTCTTGCGGCCATTGCCCCCGGCATTCGGGTTTCCCGGTTCGGCATTATAGGAGAACTTGGTCGCAATCACCGCTTTGTCGCGCAGCCCCCGGTCGGCAATGAACTGCCCCAGCCAGGTTTCCGACGCGCCATTGGTGTAAAGGTCCGCCGTGTCAAAGAGATTACCCCCGGCGTCCACATAGGCATTGAAGATCGCCTGCGCCGTGTCCCGATCCGCGCCCCAGCCCCAGTCGGTGCCAAAAGTCATCGTACCAAGGGCGAGGCGGCTCACGCGCAACCCGCTGCGGCCAAGAGTGTAATAGGCATTTAGTCCGTCGGTCATGGGTCTTACTCCGGCAAAATCATCTGCCGTTACCCTGCCCTAATCCCCAGATCGCGATAATATCGCTTAATCAGAATAGATTATTCGATACAATTCAGGAATGGACCGTGATCTGCTTGCCCATCTGCCGATCCTTTTGAGCGTCGCCCGCCGGGGTGGCTTTGCGGCGGCAGCGGGGGAGTTAGGCCTCTCCCCCTCTGCCGTCAGCCATGCCGTGCGGTTGGTAGAAGACAGATTGGGCCAACCGATCTTCGCGCGCACCACCCGCAGCGTTGCCTTAACCGAGACGGGGGAACGGCTGCTCGCCGGTATCGGCCCCGCCCTCGCCGATCTCACCGCGTGCTGGGAGGCGGCGCGCCACCGCCAGGGCCAGATCAGCGGGCTGCTGCGGCTCAATGTCCCCTCCCTTGCCTTGCCGCTCGGTCTAACCCGGGTGATGGCGGCGATGGCCGAGCGGTTCCCCGACGTGCAGGTGGAAGCCTTCGTCAATAATGGGCTGACCGATATTGTTGCAGAGGGCTTCGATGCCGGGGTGCGGTTGGGGGAAATGATCGACGCCGATATGATTGCCCTGCGCCTAACCCCGCCCTTCGACGCCATCCTTGTCGCCGCCCCGGCCTATATCGCCCAGCACGGCCAGCCCGGGACGCTGGCCGATCTTGCGGCCCATCGCTGCATCGGTTTTCGCCAAATACGGGCGGGTGGCCTCTATCGTTGGGATTTGGTCGCGGAGGGACGGGATGTCAGCCTCGCCGTCCCCAGTACCAGCATTGTCAATGATCCGCTGGCCGCGCTCGACCTCGCCCGCGCCGGGGCGGGTATCGCCTATCTGTTCGAACCCCTGGCCCGGGCCGACCTCGCCGCCGGGCGGTTAATCCACCTGCTGCCAGAGAGCGCCGTGACCGAACCCGGCCTGTTTCTCTACTATCCCCGCCGCAGCCGCGATGCGCCGAAACTGCGCGCCTTCATTACAACCGCACGGGATGTGCTGAAGGGCTAAGCCGTTATGGCCAAGCAACGGCCGGTGGCAGCGACATCAGGATCGCTTCGGCATTCCCGCCGGTTTTCAGCCCAAAGCTGGTGCCGCGATCATAGAGAAGGTTGAATTCCACATAGCGCCCGCGCTTTACGAGCTGCGTCTGGCGCTGGGCATCGGTCCAGGGATCGTTCAGGCGGCGGCGGGCCAGGGCGGGATAGGTGGAGAGGAAGGCCAGACCGACATCGCGGGTGAAGGCGAAATCCGCCTCCCAATCACCGCTGTTCAACTGATCATAAAAGATGCCGCCGATACCGCGCGCTTCTTCCCGATGCTTCAGGTAGAAATACTCGTCGCACCAATCCTTGAACTTCGGATAATAGGCCGGATCATGAGCATCGCACGCCGCCCGCAGCCCGGCGTGAAACGCCGCCGTTTCGGCATCGTCGGGGAAAATCGGCGTTAAATCCGCCCCGCCGCCGAACCAGCCCTTGCTGGTCACGATCATTCGCGTGTTCATATGCACGGCGGGCACTAGGGGCGACTGCATATGCGCCACCAGCGAAATGCCGCTGGCCCAAAATTCCCCGGTGTCCGCCGCGCCGGGAATCTGCTGGCGAAACTCCTCGCTAAACGTGCCGTGGACGGTGGAGATATTGACGCCGACCTTCTCGAACACCCGCCCGCGCATCAGCGACATGGTGCCGCCGCCGCCGCCAGGACGCGCCCAGGTCTTGCGCTCGAACCGTCCCGGCGCCTTATCCGCGAGCGGACCGCCCGAAAGATCATCTTCCAACTGCTCAAAGGCCGCGCAAATATCGTTACGGAGCTGCTCGAACCAGGCGGCGGCCCTGGTTTTGCGCGTCTCAAGCTCGGACATACCTCTTCCTACTCACATCCGCAGCGCCGGTACCCATCGGTCTGGCGCAAGGCTTCGCCAAGGACCATTGCCCCGGCGATGGCGACATTTAACGACCGCGCTTCCGGACGCAAGGGAATCCGCACGCGCACGGCGGCGGCGGACGCCACCTCTGGCGGCACCCCAGCGCTTTCCCGCCCCAGCAGTAGCCGGTCGTCGGGTAAAAACTGGGCATCCGGCAGCAGGGTTTCCCCCTTCGTCGTCAGCACAATCAAGCGCCCGCCGAGGTTCGCGCCCTGATAGGCCGTCCAAGAGGCGTGCCGGGTAACGGTCACCTGATCGAGATAGTCCATCCCCGCCCGCCGCATATGGGGGCCGCCGAAAACAAAGCCGCAGGGTTCGATCACATCGACCGGCACGCCAAAGCAGGCGGCAAGGCGAAGCAACGTGCCGGTGTTCTGGGGAATATCGGGTTGAAATAGGGTAAGGCGCATGGCGGGCGACCCTAGAGCAATTCCGCCGCTGGGGAAATCGTCCGCAGCGCCTCACCGGTGAAATAGTAAAATTTTAGCGGCCACCGGCGGATGGGGCGGTTCTTACCGGAAGATGGAGGGGAATTAACGGGATTTCCTGGCACGCCGAGTGCAAGATTTCCTCAGTCCTCCCCCGTATGGGACCGTTTGGGATATGGAACGCCTAGTTTTCGCCTTTGCCGTCCTTCTGGTCGCGCTCGCGGGTTTCGCGGCGGCAACGGGGCATGGCGATGTGCTGGAACTGATCGACCATACCCCCACCCACGAGACGGTTGCGACCTTCGCCCGTTAAAGCTGCCAGCCTGCGCACGATGTGACATCCGCGCGCTTTGCAAATCGGGGGAATTCCTTTATACCCGGCTCTACGCTTGGCCGGTCTGCCGGAAAATGCGCATGATTCTGCGGAAAACCGTCATACGGCGGTTGCCTGCGGCATCGTGTCGCGTTTTCTTGTTTCTAAGCTACCCTAGAGGAGTTTGGAGCGGGCCGGCTCCGATTATAGGCTTGAGTTTCGACAGGGCCTGCGTTTCAAGGCCTGGTACAAGCGACGCGCGAGGACGGATCATATGGCTCAGTCTGCCAACCAAGCCCACGGCCAAGCCGGGGGAACCGGGGAAACCCGACGCGATTTTCTGACCCTGACCGCCGGGGCGATGGGTGGGATTGGGGCGGTCGCCTTCATTCTTCCCTTCATCAACAGCATGAATCCCGCCGCCGACACGCTGGCGCTGGCTTCGACGGAAGTCGATATTGGCGCCATCAAAGAAGGCCAAAGCGTGACCGTTACGTGGCGCGGTAAGCCGGTGTTCATTCGCCATCGCACGGCGGATGAAATCAAAACGGCTGAAGGCGTTAGCCCCGCCGAGCTTCCCGATCCGCAGGCCGACAAGGACCGCGTGAAGAAGCCGGAATGGCTGGTGCTGGTCGGCGTCTGCACCCATCTCGGCTGCGTGCCGAACGGGCAGAAGGTCGGTGAAGCCAAAGGCGATTTCGGCGGCTGGTTCTGCCCGTGCCACGGGTCGCACTATGATACGTCCGGTCGCATCCGCAAAGGCCCGGCGCCGCGCAATCTGGAAGTGCCGCAATATACGTTCCTGTCCGACACGTCGCTGCGCATCGGCTAACGGAGCGGGAGGGGTTCAATAATGAGCAATACAGCCAAACAAAACGGGCTAGTGAAGTGGATCGACAGCCGCCTGCCGATCTTCACCCTGCTAGACCATTCGGTCGGCAGCGGCTATCCGACGCCGCGCAACCTGAATTACTTCTGGAACTTCGGCTCGCTGGCCGGTGTGGTTCTGGTGGTCATGATCCTCTCGGGTCTGTTCCTGGCCATGAACTACACGGCCCATGTCAGCATGGCCTTCAACAGCGTCGAACGCATCATGCGCGACGTGAACGGCGGCTGGCTGATCCGGTACATTCACATGAATGGCGCGTCGATGTTCTTCATCGTCGTTTATATTCACATCTTCCGCGGCCTTTATTACGGATCGTATAAGGCCCCGCGTGAGCTGCTGTGGATCTTGGGCGTCGTCATTCTGCTGCTGATGATGGCCACCGCCTTCATGGGTTATGTGCTTCCGTGGGGCCAGATGAGCTTCTGGGGCGCTACCGTTATCACCAATCTCTTCTCGGCCTTCCCGGTTGTTGGCGATTATATCGTCACGCTGCTGTGGGGTGGTTTCTCGGTCGATAACCCGACGCTGAACCGCTTCTTTGCGCTGCATTTCCTGCTGCCGTTCGTCATCGTCGGCGTCGTGGTTCTGCATATCGCGGCCCTGCATCAGTTCGGCTCGAACAATCCGCTGGGTATCGATGCCAAGAGCGATAAGGACAAGATCCCCTTCCATCCGTACTACACGGTGAAGGATCTGTTCGGGATCGGCGTTTTTGCCATCTTCTTCGCCTTCTTCGTCTTCTTCGCTCCGAACTTCTTCGGCGAACCGGATAACTATATTCCGGCAAACCCGATGCAGACGCCGCCGCACATTGTGCCGGAATGGTACTTCCTGCCGTTCTACGCCATCCTGCGCTCGATCCCGGATAAACTGGGTGGCGTGCTGGCCATGTTCGCTGCCATCGGTGTGCTGGCCGTCCTGCCGTGGCTCGATACCTCGAAGATCCGGTCGGCCAAGTTCCGTCCGGTTTACTTCTGGTTCTTCTGGCTGCTGTTCATCGACTGCATCGTGTTGGGTTGGGCGGGCGGTAAGCCGGCGGAAGGCATCTACGTGCTGGTTGGCCGTATCGCCACCGCTTACTACTTCCTGCACTTCCTCGTGATCCTGCCGCTGCTGGGCAAGCTGGAAACGCCGAAGCCCTTGCCGTCGTCGATTGCCGCTGCCGTTCTCGGTGGTTCGGCTGCGCCGGCTGCCGCCCGCATGGAGAAGCCGTAATGTTGAAGAAAATCATTCTGGCGGCCGGGGTTACCCTCGGCCTCATGTCCGGTGCACAGGCGGCGGGCGAAGCGATTGCCCTGCCGAAGCAGGACTGGAGCTTCTACGGCATTTTCGGCACCTACGATCGGGCTCAAGCTCAACGCGGCTTCCAAGTCTATAAGGAAGTTTGCGCGGCGTGCCATGCGCTGCATCTTGTGTCCTACCGCAATCTTCAAGACCTTGGCTTCTCGGAAGAAGAAGTTAAGGCGATTGCGGCGAACTATAAGGTGACCGACGGGCCGAACGATGCCGGTGAAATGTTCGAACGGGCTGCCCGCCCGTCCGATAAGTTTGTCTCGCCGTTCCCGAATGAAAACGCGGCCCGCG